>JBBQKU010000001.1:0-200182 GCA_038327195.1 Bacteroidota bacterium
TCATCAACAATTTGTGTTGGTCAATCAACGTCTTTAACATCAGTAGGCGCAACAACCTATAGTTGGAATACGGGATCAACTTTAAATCCACTAACGGTTTCTCCATTAGCAACAACAAATTATACAGTAACAGGAACAACAGCAGGTTGCACCAATACAGCAGTGGCAACTGTATCTGTAAATCCATTACCTATTGTAACCGTAAACTCATCAACAATTTGTGAGGGGCAAGCCACCACTTTAACATCAGTAGGCGCAACAACCTATAGTTGGAATACAGGATCAACTTTAAACCCACTAACGGTTTCTCCATTAGCAACAACTGGTTATACAGTTACTGGCACATCGTTATTTGGTTGTTCAAGCACAATTTATGGAACTGTAGTTGTTATAGCTTCTCCAACTATAACTGCTTTAGCTAGTCAGCCAGTAATTTGCGCAGGAGCAATTTCAAATTTAAGTGCATTTGGAGCTGTTAATTACACATGGTCTGCTGGTGGTGCTTTAACAAGTACTGTTTCAGTTTTTCCAATTATAACTACAACTTATACTGTAACAGGTTCAAACGGTATTGGACCTTTAATTTGTTCAAATTCACAAACTGTGCTTGTAACTGTAATCCCTCAAACAACCGTTATAGCTTCTGTTTCGCATCCTATTTGTTTTGGTGAATCAGAATACATTTATGCTGAAGGTGGTGATATATATAGTTGGTTGCCTACTATTGGCGTTTCAAATCCATCTTCGTTTTCTACATTAGTAAAACCAACTACAACTACCATCTATACAGTTACGGCTTCTCATGGAGGATTATGTTCAGGAACTGCAACATTAGAAATTATTGTACACCCTTTGCCTTATGTATATGCCGGTGTTGATACAACAATTAATATGGATGAAATTTATGTACTCCAAGGGATGGGCAATGTAACTGTGGGGTTTTTATCGCCAAATAGTATCCCTTTAATTTGCAATTATTGTTCGGCTGTAGAAGTAAGTCCAAAAGAAACAACGTGTTATACATTGAAAGGCGAAAGTGAATTTGGTTGCGTTGCTTATGATGAAGTATGTATTAATGTTACCAAAGATTGGAATGTTTATATTCCTAATGCATTTTCTCCGAATGGTGATTCTGACAATGAAATTTTTATACCAGTAGGTTATGGTTTATCGGAAATTAAACTTTACATTTTTGACAGATGGGGAGCCCAAATATTTAAAAGCCATGATGATGTTGTTGGTTGGAATGGTGAATATAATGGCAACCCATGCGAACAAAATGTGTATGTATATAAAGCAGAAATTAAAACGATGACTGGGCTTAAATTTTTTAGAACAGGCCATGTTACTTTACTCTCTGATTTAAAATAAGATTATTTTAATAATAGAGCTCACTCAAGAAGTAATTTTTATTTTGATACTTTATTTACTGGATACTTCGGCAGGCGCCGCAAGTGTAAAAAAAGTTACAAAAAACAAAGTAGAAAAGCAAACTCTAATTTGTTTATTGCACAAAAAGCCTTCGCAACGCCACATGAAAAAATGGCTATTACATGAACTGGCTCATCGCTTATTAAGTTTATTCCTGCACCTTTTCTTCAATACAGTCTCATTATTACTAACATAATGTTTTCAATAAAACTAACGTATTGTCACTAATTTTTATTTAGTAGTTTGATTTTTTTACCTATACACTACCTTTTTTGATTAAATAATAATAATTACAATAATAATTTCTACTCTTGCACGATAAGGTCAATGGTAGAATGTTATATGGTTATCTGTCTTTTTTCTTTAAGTAGCTCCCTCTCGGCTCATTGCCCTCATGGAGCACGATTTTGGAATGTAGAAACTGAGCAGCCTCTGCTGAATCTTTTACTTTGGAAGCTGTACGTTCTAACATTTTTGTTTCAAACTTTGTTAATACGCTTTTCCTTATTCCAGCTTCTCTCCATTCAGATAATGGCTTACATCCTTTTGATATCCCTCGTGCTAGTGCTAATGCATCCAAGAGAGCTTGATTCGCCCCTTGGCCCTTAAACGGACTCATAGGGTGAGCAGCATCTCCAATCAATGTCACTTTTCCCCATTTGTCCATCATTTCGCACTCAAGTAATTCTCGGTCATACACAGGATAGCCTGAAACATTAGCTACTGTGGTGGTCGATAAAATCTGAGGGATAGGATTGTGCCATTGAGTTCTACGACACGCTTCTTCCTTGAGCGCTTGAGGTCCTTGCGCACTCAGCTCCTTAGCCTCTTGTTCTGACATTGGAAAACTAAGTTGCCACATCACAGAGTCTGACGAATAAGGCATTATATAGATTCGCTCAATACCATTGGCAGTTTGAAACACGGTGGCAGAGTCTAATAAAGGACTAGTGATACCTTCGAGGGCCGCTAAAGGACAAATACCCAATATTACAATACAACCTAAATAACGTAAAGGCTTAAAATCTTCACCAATCAGAAACTTTCGCACCGAACTACGAATGCCATCTGCACCAACCACAAGATCTGCTTTTGCATGCTTTATCTCTCCATTCGTTCGAAAGCTCAATTCAACACTTTCGTTAACACAATCTTTTAAATCTATCAATTGATGTCCCCATTGCACCGCATGATGTCCACCAAGCAGCTCAAGCAAATCTAAACGTAAAGACTGGCGTGAGATATGAATATTTGTTCGCCTTGGAGATGTTTTCACTTCTGAATGGATCCACTTTCTCATCCCCCATTCACCAATCACTTTTCCATCAGTTG
The DNA here is from genome assembly GCA_038327195.1 of Bacteroidota bacterium. Taxonomy (GTDB): domain Bacteria; phylum Bacteroidota; class Bacteroidia; order B-17B0; family Aurantibacillaceae; genus UBA4416. Next base: position 2,764 of record JBBQKU010000001.1, read on the forward strand.
TGTGAACTACATGTCTTGTTGAAATTACCGCTTCTTTTAGAGAGAAAACACCCAATGCCTCAATTGCTTTACTTGCTTGTTGTAAAGTGAGGCCATAACCTTGAGATCGAGAATTGAATTCATTATCGCGTTCATAAATGGTAAACGGAATTCCACGATGTAAACAAGCCACCGCCATGGCCACTCCTCCTATGCCACCACCAATAATAGCAACATGTGGATAGTTTTCTGTATCAGGTAAAGGATGACTGGTAGAGCAAATTATTCCTAATCCTGAACAATTTAAGCAGATATAAGGATGACCTTTAGGACGAATAGGAGCTACACCAGAACTATTAGTTTTTTCAAATTCCTCGTATGCCATCTCGAATCGGATTCTCGCCTTTTTTCCGAGCTTATGGTTTTTTTTGCCGCTTCCCCAACATTCCATGCAAATGGACCAGTTAGCTTCTTTTTGAATTACACTTTTCAATTTTTTTAATTTAGTCTAATCTTTAGGCATAACGTTTTAAAGCTTTGTCTAAAAAAATTGTGCTGACAAAGCTAAATTTTTTGTAGTCATTTCCAAATAAAAAAATAATTCACTTTCACGAATTGAATTATTTTTCAGATGTGTTAATGTCTGTCAAACATTTTGAATAGGCTTTTTTAGCAATACTCACCTCTATTAATCTCTCTTTTTTAACCAAGCTGTAACTGCTGGTGCTAATTCTTTTTGTGATTTGCTTCCAACAAATACACCAATGTGACCACCTTTAAAGCTGTATAGCTCTTTATCTTTTGAGCCTACTAAATCATTTAATGGAATTGTAGCCGCAGGAGGAACTAAATGATCTTCGGTTGCATATATATTTAATAAATTACAAGTCAAGTTTTTTAAGTTTACTTTTTTGCCACCAACTTCCAACTCTCCTTTTACTAATTTATTTTCTTGATATAAATCTTTCATAAACTCTTTAAAACATTGGCCAGCTTGGTCAGGACTTTCGCTAATCCATTTTTCCATTCTTAAAAAATTAAGTAATTTTTCTTTATCATCAATGGAATTATTCATGGTTTGTTGTTTCATAAATTTCATCATCGGTTTAAGCATATCAAACCCCTGATTTAAAAAATCACCTGGTATTATTCCATCAAAACCTTCAACAATTTTATCAAAGTCCATGTCTTTGCTCCATCTAAACAATAAGCCATCATTGGTTTTAAAATCAATTGGTGTTACATGTGTTACTAAATTTTTTATTTTATTTGGGTATAATGAAGAATAAATAACACTTAAGGTTCCGCCTTGACAAATACTTAAAATATTAATTTTCTCTATTCTGTTTTTTTTACGAATAAAATCAACACAATTATTAATGTAACCATTTACATAGTCATCAATGCTTAAGTACTTATCTACTTTTGTAGGATAACCCCAGTCAATTAAATAGACATCTAGCCCAGCATCTAATAAGTTTTTTATGTAGCTTCTGTCAGGTTGAATATCTAACATTTTATAGGTGTTTACCAATGCGTATACAATTAAAACAGGAGTTTTGAAAGTAGCTTCAGTTTCTCTATCGTATTTATATAAGGTGAGTTTATCTTCGGTATAAACAGTCGTTTTTGGAGTGGTAGCAATTTCCACTTCGTTTAAATTATTAAACGTTTCATAACTTTTAAGCAATTTGCTTGTCATATCATGCATTTCTTCAACTAGTTTATGTTCCATAAGTTCAGTTTATTTCCTTGTAAATTTACTATTTTTTCCGCTTTTTATTTTAGTTTTTCACTATTATTTTATGATTTCGTAATCACGATTTGTAAGTATAAACTCCGTTTTTATTTGATCAAAATAAGCTTCGTTTTTACTTTCATTATTCCATATAAAAATACTGACGTGATCTATATTTTCTAGTTCGTTTTTATCATGATATAAATCTTTTTCATAAACTTCGTGTCCAAATTCTTTGTATTCCCATTTGCCAAATTGAATTTTATCAGGTGTTATATAAAATGGTGTTTCTGATAATAGGCTATCAGCTTTGTTATAAAATTTAAAATAAATCTGAATACCATTAATTTTTTCAGTAAAATAACACCAAAACGAAAATCGAATTTGCTTTATGCCCTTATTTCTGTATAAACTAGGCATTTTATAATCAAAGGTTTTAGAAAATGGCGAAATAGAATCTAATACTGCCGAATAATTTCCTTCCTTTTTATAGTATTTTGATTTTCTGCCAGTATAGTATTCTGTTTCAAAATTTTCAAGATGAGATTCTTCTTTTAAAATGGTAGAAGGAGGAATGGAATATAAATTACTTGGAATTGTTTTGAAAAAATTCTTCCAAAATAATTCTTTGTGCGTATAAAATTCATCAAGAATGCCATGATGGATTTGATAATTTTTAAGTTGATAATAACTCAAATTTAAACACAGAATAAAAATTGTTAGCATTTTTCCATATGAAATTTTGCTTAAATGATTTAATAGTGCTGCTAAAAGTATTGCTAATATTGGGTAGTAATCTATTAACGTTCTTGGTGTTATTGTCCAATACCACCATGAACTATATATATAAAGTACTAAAATAAAAACAAGTGGAAAAATTATTTTTTGCCTCATATTTTCCAAATAAAATATACCAAAAAAAGATATGCCTGCAATAGGTACATATAAAAACAAACCTGCATTATAACCTATAACAGTTTGAAATAATTTTGGATTCGTGAAATAAAATTTATCACCTGAATATGTATTTGCTATAAACGAATGAGTTTGAGCGTATAAAATACTAAACTGATTAAAAAGTACAGCAAATATTGTTATTGAAATAAGTATGTGAATGAATTTTATTTTTTCGGAATGGCGTTTTGTTTTAAAAAAACAACTTGGAATAAGCGCTGGTGTTATAAGTATTATTAATCCGTTTAATGGTCGAATGCAACAAATAATAATTAAAAACAAGCTCGTGAGTAAAAACCATTTTAATTTATTGTCAGGTTGATTAAAAAATAAATAAGCGCTATAAATAAATAGTGTTACAAATGTGAACGAATACACATGAGATTGTGAATTAAGCTGTATGCTATAATTAAATAAATGTGTTCCGTAAAAAATAGTAATTGGAACCAAAACAGATACGAGTTCATTTTTAAAAAGTATAACCAAAAGTTTTTTTAAAAAAAATAACCCCAGAAATAAATATAATAAAGAAGCAAATCCAATTCCTAATTGATATGGCAATGAAAATCCATCTGTGGGATAATTTAAAATTTTTGCTGCAAAATGTGAAATGGTAAAAAATGGTAACCACAAAAAAGATAAACCCTGATAGTATTTGTTGATGTATTTGCCTTTATATAAGGATAAAAAATTTTCAGATGGATTTTTAGTGCTCGAGTATTCGTAATTTTTTTGATGAACCTCATTAAACCATTTAAATTCAAAGTTTGTATCGTGGTAAATATATGTTGCTGGTAAATACACATAGTATCCCAAACCATCTCCATCAATAAATTTATTATAAGGTGAATTTAAAGGGCGTGTTAAAAAAAATACAATCAAAATGGATAATATAAATCCAAAATAAATTTTGTTGTATGTGTTTTTAAACCAATTCATAATAAATAAAAAAGGTTGTCTTAATGATAGACAACCTTTTAAAATTATAATTTTATTTTAAATTATTTCTTTTTAGTTTTTGCAGCTTTTTCTTCATCAAATAACTCAACAGAAGCAGCGTTAGTCATTGCTAATTTAGTTTGTAAATCCTTTACAGTCTTTTTTAAGTCGTGCATTGTTTTATAAACTTCTTCCATTTCACTTTTAAAAGTTATAGGATATTGTTCAAATACATTTTCAAATTGTTTTTCGAAATGTTTTTTCACATCCATGCTTAAATTTAAAGCCTCACCTTTTACTTTGCTGAATTCATCAGTTGCGAATAAATCAGCAAACATTTTTTCATTTCTTTTAACCCATTCGTTATACATATCGTTTGCAGTTGGAGGTGTAAAAGTACCAGATTGCAAATCTTTATATTTCTCTTGAGTTTCCTTTGCTAGTTCTTCCATTGAAGATTGCATTGTTTTGTAAAGTTGTGATTGTAATTCGCTTTGTTTAACACTAAACTCAGTAACCTTATCCATTAAAGCAATTGTAGCTTCAATATTTTCTTTTTCTTTACCAGTTTTAGATAATTTTAATAAAGGTTCAAAAGTTTTACCAAATACGTTATTCATTTTAGCATACAAATCTTTCATTTGTTCTGAGTTTCCAGAAAACATTTCAGGGAATTGTGCAGTCATGTTTTTCATTTGCTCAACATATTCTTTTCCTAAACCATTTTGATTTACAAAAAAGTCTTGTAATTGTTTTGTAGATCCTTCAAAAACATCTTTCAAACTTGCATTATTAAAAAATGAACCAAAAACTTGTTCTGTCATTTTTTTATAATTTTCAGTGTTGTTAATGTTTTTCCATGTTTCCATACTAAAGTCGTTATTTTGAATAGCCTTTAACATTGGTTGAAACATCTCTTGAATTTTCATAGTCATTTGATTTCCTTCAAACATGTTTTTAAACATATCTTTATTAAAAGGATTTGTCATTGTATTAGAAAATGAATCATAAGATGTATTCATTGTTCCCATCCAACTATTATAAATATTTGTCCAAGCATTATTCATCGTACTATAGCTGTTGTTAATATCGTTAGCTGTTTTTCCGAAATTAATAGCAGAGTTATAAACGCTTTGGTTAAAATCAGCCATTTGTTTTGCACCATTCATTTGTTGGCTATACCAGTTTTTAAAAAACTCTTCTGGTCTAGTATTAGAGTTCATAAATGGATTAGATGTAAATGGATTTGCCATCATTGGGTTTGCCATAAATGGATTTGAACCATTTGCTTGCATTCCATTAAACATGGCAGCTTGTTTATCCATCATGTCTTTATACACATTTTGGCTATCACCCATTGGGTTTCCAGATGTAAAAGCTGTTTGGAATTTTTTTGCTGAATCCATCCAAGTATTCATTGCTGTTGCTTGCGCATCCATCATATTATCGATGATAGGGTTGTTTGTTTTCATTCTTTTTTGTTTTAAATATTAGTAAAATCGGCTTATGTGCTGAAAATCAGCACTTTATATGCCTCTTTTCAAATCTGTCGCAAATATCGGCATTTTTTTATATACGTGTCAAGTTTATTTGTATTAATTTATTGTTAATTCATCGTTTTAAAATTTTAATTCATCTAAATCGATATGGATTTTTTTGAAAATTTGATATTGTCATATTTTTGTACGATAATTACAAAAAGTAAATTTTATGATAGAACTTGGACAAACTTATACTCATGATTTTAAATTTTCGCAAGAAGAAGTTAATCGTTTTGCAGAAGTAACAGGAGATAAAAATCCTGTTCATACAAATGCAGAATTTGCCGCAACCACAATTTTTAAAAAACCTGTTATGCACGGTATGCTTGGCGCTGCTTTATTTAGTAAGGTGTTTGGCGTTTTATTTCCTGGAGAAGGAACTATTTATTTAAAGCAATCTCTTAATTTTTTAAGACCAATGTATGTAGATATTGATTATACTGCTGAGTTCAAAGTTATTGAATTAATAAAAGAAAAAAATAGAGCAGTTGTAGAAACAATTATAAAAGATAAATTAACTGGAAAGATTTGCACGAGTGGTGAAGCAACAGTTATGAATTCAGAAAAAATAAAATAATATTATTTAAATATAATTTTCATTTAAAAATAACATCATGGAAAATTCGAATAAACGAACAGTATTAGTTACAGGTGCAACAGGTGGTTTGGGGACTGCTATGTGTAAGAAATTATTTAATGATGGTTATACTGTGGTAGGTAATTATCATACAAAAGAAAAAGCTGATAAGTGGACTGAGCAAATGAAATCTGAAGGTTTTAACATCGAATTATTTTTTGGTGATGTGAGTGATTATGAAAGTTCTGGCAAAATGATTGCTGAAATTAATGCAAAGTACGGACATATTGATACTTTAGTAAATAATGCTGGTATCACTCGCGATGGACGTTTAATAAATATGAAGCCTGAAGATTGGCATGCAGTAATTAATACAAATTTAAATTCTGTTTTTAATTGTACTCGCCAAGTAATTCAAGGAATGATTGATCGTAATTTCGGTCGTGTTATTAATATTTCTTCTGTAAATGGGCAACGTGGGCAATACGGACAAACTAACTACTCCGCTGCTAAAGCTGGTATGCATGGGTTTACAAAATCATTAGCAATGGAAGTTGCAAAATATGGCGTTACAGTAAATACAATTTCTCCTGGTTATATTGCTACAGATATGGTAATGGCTGTTCCCGAAAAAGTATTGAATCAAATTGTTGCTCAAGTACCAATGGGTCGATTAGGCGGCACACATGAGGTTGCACAATTAGTTTCGTTTTTAGCAAGTGAAGAAACTAGTTTTATTACAGGAGCTAATTATAGCATAAACGGTGGACAACACGTTTATTAGTTCTTTGGTTTACTATAATTTTTTCTTTATTTTGTAACAGATTTTAGAACCACAAAATGAAAAAAATATTAATTGCTAACAGAGGAGAAATTGCTTTACGCGTTATGCGTAGTGCAAAAGAAATGGGTATACAAACCGTTGCTATTTATAGTGAAGCAGATAGAAATGCTTTATTTGTTAGATATGCTGATGAAGCAGTTTGTGTTGGTCCTCCGCCTAGTGCACAATCCTATTTACAAGGGGATAAAATAATTGAAATTTGCAAACAATTAGGCGTGGATGCTATTCATCCTGGATATGGTTTTTTATCGGAAAATGCTGATTTTGTTAGAAAAGTAAAAAAAGCTGGTATTACGTTTATTGGTCCAAGTGCAGAAGCAATGGATTTAATGGGCGATAAATTAAGTGCAAAAGCAACTGCAAAAAAATATAAAGTTCCAATGATTCCAGGTTCTGACGGTGCTATTGATGACATTGTTGAAGCTACTCGTTTAGCAAAAGAAATTGGATTTCCTTTATTAATTAAAGCTTCTGCAGGTGGTGGTGGAAAAGGAATGCGTCTAGTAGAAAAGGAAAGTGAAATTGAAGAGCAAATGAAATTAGCTATTAGTGAAGCAATTTCTGCGTTTGGAAATGGCGCTGTGTTTATTGAAAAATATGCTACTGGCCCGCGTCATATCGAAATACAATTATTGGCTGATAATCATGGTAATTGTGTTTATTTATTTGAGCGTGAATGTAGTATTCAACGTCGTCACCAAAAAGTAATTGAAGAAGCTCCATCATGTGTGTTAACTCCAGAACTACGAAAAGCAATGGGCGAATGCGCTGTAAATGTAGCAAAAGCTTGCGATTATAGTGGAGTAGGAACGGTTGAATTTTTGTTAGATGATAAAATGAATTTCTATTTTTTAGAAATGAATACACGTTTGCAAGTTGAGCATCCAGTATCTGAAATGATAACAGGTTTGGATTTAGTTAAAGAACAAATTAAAGTTGCTCGAGGCGAAAAGTTATCTATGACTCAGGATGATTTAAAAATAAACGGACATTCAATTGAAGTTCGCGTGTGCGCTGAAGATCCAACAAATAATTTTTTACCAGATATTGGAAATTTAAAAACTTACAGAATTCCTTCTGGACCAGGTGTTCGTGTGGATGATTCATTTGAAGAAGGAATGGATATTCCGATTTTTTACGATCCAATGATTGCGAAATTAATAGTACACGGTAAAGATAGAACAGAAGCCATTGAAAAAATGCTACGAGCTATTCAGGATTATACTATTACAGGTGTTGAAACAACATTGCCATTTTGTTCGTTTGTTCTAAAACACGATGCTTTTGTTAGTGGCAATTTTGATACAGGTTTTATTCCAAAATATTTTAAGCCTGAAATGCTTAATAAATCTAAAAAAGAGGAAGAAGAAATTGCCTCTATTTTTGGAGCATTTGTGGTATCAAATTTGAATCAAAGTAAGGTAGAAACTGTTAATTCTTCCCAAAATCAAAAGTCTAAATGGCGCTTAAATAGAGTTTAAAGTTTTATCTTTATATAAACTAAATAAAAGAAGGTAACTATTTAGGTTACCTTTTTTGTTTTTTGTATTAATAATAAAATGGCATTTAAACAGATATCTAAATTAAAATTAATGGCATTATTTTGCTTTAGTTTTTTTTGTGTCTTTTCACAAGACGATGAGGTTGTGCCAATTGAAAAACCAAAAATTTTATATAAAGTTTGGGCTGAAGTGTATAATGGAGATACCATTGCTTCTATTTGGATGCCTGAAGTTACCATCATTGCTGAATACTCTTACAAAACAAGAAAGCAATACGAAGCTTGGACTCGAACAAAATATAACGTTAAAATTGTTTACCCTTACGCAATTTTAGCCGCCGCAAAACTTAAAGAATATGATTTAGCTTTATCAAAATTGCCTACAGAAAAGGCAAAAAAAGCTTATATAAAAATTATTGAAAAAGAATTAAAAGCTGATTTTGAGGAAGAACTCAAAAATTTATCAATGACTCAAGGTAAAATTCTTTTAAAATTAATTGATAGAGAAACGGGTACTACGAGTTTTGAAATTGTTAAACAAATGCGTGGTGGTTTTAATGCTTTTATGTGGCAAAGTGTAGCACGCATTTTTGGGAGTAATATGAAAACTGAATACGATCCAGAAGGTGAAGATATAATGATAGAAAGAGCAATTCAGCTAGTTGAAACTGGTCAGTTTTAATAAGGGCTTTGTTTTCTAATTAAGATATTAAAAAGACGAGGGAAAAAGCATTTTATTTTTACAATCAATAATTCTTTTCCGCCCACAAATATTTCTTCCTTATTTTTTAAAATAGCATTAATAATTTGTTTCGCACAAACTTCAGGGGTCATAGCATTTTCATGACTCTCATCCATTTTATTATGTACTTTTCCATTTTCAATTGCAGCATTTAACGATATAGACGTTTTTATTTTTCCTGGACAAACAATTAACACACTTACTCCTTTTGTTTCAACTTCTAAACGTAAACTTTCAAAATACCCTTGTAAAGCATGTTTTGCTGCAGAGTAAGAAGATCGTAAATAAAAACCGAATTTTCCAGCAATGCTACTGATTACAATTATTTTACCGGATTGTTGTTTTAACATATATGGTAAAACAACTTTAGATAAGTTTACAGCACTAAAATAATTGATTTCAAATAGTTGCTTTTCAGCTTCACTCGAAGTGTTTATAGCTTCTGCTCTTTGACTTTGCCCTCCATTATTTACTAATAAATCAATTCGCCCAAATTTTTGAATTATTTCTTTAATATAATCTTCAGCTTTAGTTGTGTCTAATAAATCAAATGGTACTATTAAACTATTTTCGTTTGTTAAATTGGCCGCCGTTGCAACGCGTTTTAATTCATTTTCTCTTCGTGCAGATAAAATTATTTTGGCACCTTGTTTAGTAAATTCATAAACCAAAGCTTCGCCAATACCAGAAGATGCTCCTGTTATCCAAATGACTTTATTTTTTAAGTTTCCCATATTTAACAATAACAAACTTCGGCATAAAATTCGAAATATTCATTTTTAGTTTATATTAATTATTTGCAACTTGCATACATATTAATGAAGATACTTGAAGTAAATACTGAAAAATCTTGGCGCGGTGGCGAAAGACAAACTATTTATAATACTGAAGGTTTAATTAATTTAAAACATGATGTTGTATTATTGTGTTTAAAAGGTTTTCCGTTAAGTCAACATGCTAAGGAAAAAGGAATAAAAGTTATCGAAATCAAAAATAATATAGGTGCAATTTGGTATATGCTTGTTAATGCTGGCAAATATGACATTATTCACACGCAAACAGCTTCAAATCAATTTCATGCTCTATTTTCTAAATTGTTTTTTAGAGTGCCTTTAGTCTATACGCGCCGTGTTGATTTTGTTCCGAAAGGAAAATCTACTTTGTTTAAATATAAAAGCACTACAAAAGTTATTGCAATTTCAAATGCAATAAAAACGATTCTTAAAAATTTTGGCGTTCCAAATGTTGAAGTGATTAGTGATGTTGCAGTACCAAAGAATTTGAATAAAGTGAGAGCAAAAGAATTTTTAGAAAAGAATAATTTCATCGGTAAAAAAATAATTTCAACTACCGCAGCACTTGTTCCTCATAAAGACCCAATTACATTGGTAAGAGCAATTCATCAATTATCATTGATTCGCAATGATTTTGTTTTTTTACATTTTGGTTCTGGCGTTTTAAAACAAGATGTTGAAACTGAAATCAAAAAATTAAATATTCAAGATTGTTTTATTTTAAATGGATTTGTAAATGATGTTGAAGATTATTTTTCAATCATGGACGTGTTTGTTATGAGCTCTGAAGAAGAAGGATTAGGAAGCAGTGTGCTTGATGCATTTTTATATAAAGTGCCTGTTGCAGCAACAAATGCTGGCGGTATGAAAGAAATAATGGAAGGGAATGGTTTGCTTTCTAAAATTAAAGATGCGGAAGCTTTAGCGTATAATATTAATGAATTATTAAGCAGTAAAGATTTGAGAGATACTTTTATAGAAACAGCAAATCGATACGTTTTAAAAAATCATAGTAATGAATCTATCAGTTTACAATATGATAGATTATTTAGAAGGTTGAAAAAATAATTTTTTATTTAAAAATTCCTTCAATTTGTGCCACATGATGCATGCCGTGCCAAGCATATAATTGCACAACTTCGCTTAATGCATATTGTTTATTATATTCAGGATGAACGTATGTTCTTTTAAAATCATCTTCGTTCATATGTTTTATCAAGTTTGAAAAACGATTTTGAATCCCTTCAAAAATTTGCAATGAATCTTCTAAGGTTGCAGATGCGTAATCAATAGAATCAGCCCAGGCATTTTGATTGTAAGGTTGAATTGTAGGATTATTTTGTGTTAATGTATGCTTCACTCTAATCCACATATTCATGTGTGAATCTGCTAGATGATGAACAATTTGCCTTACTGTCCAACTACCTTCGCGGTATTTCAATTCCAGTTCCTCTTCATTTAAAGTAATTATTCTTTGTTTCAATCTTAAGGGAGCAGACTCAATCATTAAAATAGATTGATACAAAATTTCTTTTGTGAATTCTTTGTTTTGTGCTTTGCCTATCGGATATATTTTTGGATCTAATTCTTCTGACATATTATATAAATAGACCTGTCAGTTTGTAAAATCTGACAGGTCTGATAAGGTTTATAAATTAGATATGTAAAGCTCTTTTTCCAGTCGCATCTAATGACGCTTCTTTTAAACTTTCTGTAAATGTAGGATGTGCATGACTGATACGAGAAATGTCTTCAGCACTTGCTCTAAATTCCATAGCTACTACTGCTTCTGCAATCATATCAGCAGTACGTGGGCCAATCATATGTACACCTAAAATTTCATCAGTAGTTTCGTCGGCTAATACTTTTACAAAACCATCTGTATCCATACTAGCGCGAGCTCTTCCACTTGCTTTAAAAGGGAATGAACCAACTTTGTATTTAATACCTTTTTCTTTTAATTGCTCTTCTGTTTGACCAACAGCGGCAACTTCAGGCCATGTATAAACAACACCTGGTATTAAATTATAATCAATGTGAGGTTTTTGTCCAGCCATTTGTTCAGCAACAAACACTCCTTCTTCTTCAGCCTTGTGAGCTAACATTGCTCCAACAACAACATCTCCAATTGCATAAATATTATCAGCACTAGTTTTTAAATGAGCGTCAACTTCAACTCTTCCACGAGCATCTAATTTAACACCTGCTTTTTCTAAATTTAATCCTTCGGTATATGGTTTACGACCTACAGCCATTAAAACATAATCTCCTTTTAATTCAACTTTTTCTCCTTTACCATTATCTGCAGTAACGGTTACTTCTTTACCTTTTGAAACAACGCTTTCCACTTTATGCTTCATGAAAAAATCTACTTTCAAATCTTTTTTCATCACACGTTGTAATTCTTTGCCTAATCCTGCATCCATTCCAGGAATTAATCTATCCATAAATTCTACTACAGAAACTTTAGATCCAATACGTGCATATACACTTCCTAATTCTAAGCCAATAACACCACCACCAATTACAATTAAATGTTTTGGTATTTCAGTCATTTCTAACGCTTCAGTTGAAGTAATAATTCGTTTTTTATCTACTTCAATACCTGGCAATGATGATGGTTTAGAACCAGTTGCAATAATAGCTTTTACTGTTTCAATTTGTTCTTTTGTGCCATCCGCTTTTGTAATATTTACAATTGTTTTAGATTCAAAACTACCAACACCTGTATAAACAGTAATTTTGTTTTTCTTCATTAAATAATTGATTCCTTCGCAAGTCATTTTCACAACCCCACGTTTACGCTCAATCATTTGTTTTAAATTCACTTTAGGAGCAGTTACAACAATACCATGTTCTTCGAAATGATTTACAGCATTGTAAAAATGTTCAGATGAATCTAAAAGCGCTTTTGATGGAATACAACCAACATTTAGGCAAGTCCCTCCAAGAGTTGGGTATTTTTCTATTAAGGCAGTTTTCATTCCTAATTGTGCACAACGAATTGCAGCAACATATCCACCAGGACCAGATCCAATAATTGTTACATCAAACTTTTCCATATATTTTATTTATTAATGTTTTTTAATTTAAGGTTCAAATTTACTAAAATTTAAGACTTTTTAAAGCGTAAAAATTGACTAAATAAAAATAGTAAAATTGCAAATACCGCTGATACATGTGAAATAATATCTCCGAACTTTACGAATAAGGTAATGTCATTATTTGGAGTCATTTCTTTTATTATCATCGCATCTTTCCAATAAGGTGTTGCTTGTTCAATTTCACCATAAGGTGTTATAAAGCATGATATGCCTGTATTTGCACACCTTGCAATTTCTCTACGTGTTTCAATAGCCCTTAATTTAGATAAGGCAAGGTGTTGTTTGTGCCCTGGAGAATCGCTCCACCAGCCATCATTTGTTATTACAAAAATCATATTTGCGCCATTTCTAATGTAGCCAGTTACAAAATCGCTATACACACTTTCGTAGCAAATAACAGGCGCTATTCCAACTTTTTTATCATGACTAAAAAAAACAGTTCGTTCTTCTTGAGTTCCCTGACTACCAAATGTGCCACCTAAATTAATTGCTAAACTTTCGAGTGGCTTTAATAACGATGGGAAAGGCATTCTTTCAACTCCTGGCACTAATTTAGATTTGTGGTAAAGTACAATTCCATCTTTGTTGTATTGAATCCCAGTATTAAACGAATCGTAATAACTATCATCATCACTAAATTTACGAGCAGTAGAACTTAAAGGTTCATTTGGTTTAAAAGCATAATTAGTGTTTGAACCACAAATGATTGTCAGTTTTGGATACCGTTTTAAAATACTGTCTCTTAAAAAACGGAATGAATAAGAGTTAAATTCTTCCGATTCAAAAATATTTTCCGTCAAAAAAGTTTCGGGTAAAACTAAGAAATCAATTGTACTATCTAATTTTGGTGAAATTTGTTTAAGTAAGTTTGATAATTGAGCTTCGGGTGCAAAGTAAAATTTTTCATTGTAAGGATCTACGTTTGGTTGAACAAGAAGTGTTTTATAAGTTTCAATGTTTTTTTTAGTTTCAGATTGAGCGCTATTATTTGTGTTGAAATGAAAAATTAAATAAGAAAATACGATTGGTGTAATTATTAATGTAATTGGTCTTGATATTTCTTTAAAATTGAATGTATTGCTTTTTAAAATTTGATAAATTAAAATATTTACAATTAAAACCCATAAACTTCCACCAGAAGTGCCAGTATATTCATACCACTGTATCCAGTTTGGAGTATTAGAAAATGCGTTTCCAAGAATAAGCCAACTCCAGCTTAAATCCCAAATAGTATGACCATATTCATAACCTAACCATAAAGGAATAAATAGCCAAATTGCCCAAGGTTTATTAATCCGTTTTTTTAAATTATACCATGCCGTAAATAGGATGGTCATAAATATTGGGTTGCAAATTATGGCCAATAGACCACCTTCAATAGATGCATAAAATAACCACCACGTTACACCAAGGTTCCAAAGAAACAAACCTAAATAAACAAACCCAATGACTTTTATTTTTTTGCGTTTACTGATTTCAGAATTTGAAATATTATGTTCTATAATAAATAAAGGAACAAAGCCAATAAAAATAAATAGTGTAAAAGGTGAATACCAAGCTAAACTTAAAAATAAAGCGCTTAAAAATGCAAGAATGTAATTTGGTAATTTAGTAATCACGGGTTAAATATAAATAAATTATAAACAGTATTATAAATTCTGAAAAGAATAGAAACGTTGATTGCGATTCTTTGAGTTTCTATGTCTTAGTATTAAGTTAGTTTTAAAAACAATTTAAGCTAGAACTTTGTTAATATTAATAAATCATATAAAAATCTAATAATGGTAGTTCATCGTCTTAAAAAAGTATTTAGGCTAAAAACCGAAGACTGATGCGATTTAATTTTGCTTTATATAAAATAATTGTTATATCTTTATAAAGGAATTAACAAATCATTTACTCAGTTAACTATACCTTTTAATCAATAAGAACATGCTTACAGAAGTTGAAGTACATAATTTACACAAACCTTTAAAGTCGTTTTTTGGCTTTAATGGTTTTAAAGGTACGCAAGAGGCAATCATCAATAATATCTTGAATAAACAGGATACTTTTGTAATTATGCCTACTGGTGGAGGAAAATCGCTTTGCTACCAATTACCAGCAATTATGAGCGAAGGAACAGCTATTATTGTTTCGCCACTTATAGCATTAATGAAGAACCAAGTTGACGCACTAAGAGGATTTAGTAAAGAGAATAGTATTGCTCATTTTTTAAATTCATCTTTAAATAAAGCCGAAATTGCTATCGTAAAAAGCGATGTACTTTCTGGCAAAACCAAACTATTGTATGTTGCTCCTGAAACATTAAATAAAGAAGATAATGTAGCCTTTTTCTCAGAATTTAAAATCTCATTTTTTGCAATAGATGAAGCTCATTGTATTTCAGAATGGGGTCATGACTTCAGACCTGAATATAGACGTTTACGCCCAATTATTGAAAAGTTAGGATCCGTTCCTGTAATGGCCTTAACTGCAACTGCTACTCCAAAAGTTCAGCAAGATATTCAGAAGAATTTGGGAATGCAGGAATCAAAATTATTTAAATCATCATTTAATCGCGATAATTTATATTATGAGGTAAGGGCAAAAAAGGATGTTATTAAGGAAATTGTAAAATATGCTAAGCAAAATTCAGGTAAATCGGGTATTATTTATTGTTTAAGTCGTAAAAAGGTTGAAGAAGTTGCTCAAGCACTTATCGTAAATGGTGTAAAAGCTGCGCCATATCATGCTGGACTTGACGCTAAAGAACGAGCAAAAACCCAAGATGGTTTCTTAATGGAAGACATTGATGTAATTGTTGCGACAATTGCTTTTGGAATGGGAATCGATAAACCAGACGTTCGTTTTGTAATTCATCATGATATACCAAAATCATTAGAAGGATATTATCAAGAAACAGGAAGAGCAGGTAGAGATGGTGGCGAGGGAAATTGTGTAACTTTTTATAGTTATGACGATATTATGAAGTTGGAAAAGTTCATGAAAGATAAGCCTGTAAATGAACAAGAAATTGGAAAACAAATGCTTTCTGAAACTGCATCATTTGCTGAAACGTCCTCATGTCGTCGTAAATTTATTTTGCATTATTTTGGAGAAGAATTTAATGAATCTAAATGTAATGAAATGTGTGACAATTGTCGCCATCCAAAACAACGATTTGAAGCACAAGACGATTTATTGTTAGTATTAAAAGCAGTAAAAGAAAGTAAGGAGAAACATAAAGTTAAAGACATTATTAACCTTGTAATGGGTAATTTAACTGCAACTGGAAAATCTTATAAGCACAATGAATTAAAAACTTGGGGAGAAGGAGTTGAACATGATAAAGATGATAAATTTTGGAATGCTGTTTTACGTCAATCATTAGTTTATGGTTATTTTTCAAAAGACATTGAAAATTATGGAATTGTAAAAATTACCGAAAAAGGAAAAGACTTTTTAAAGAATCCCGAAAGTATCAAATTTGCTCGCGATAATGATTTCAGTAATGCTGAAAGTGATAACGATGATGATATTGCTACAGGCAAAGGCGGAGGAGCTGATGAGGTTTTATACACAATGTTAAAGGATCTTACAAAGAAAATTGCAAAACAAAATAATTTGCCGCCATATGTTATTTTTCAGGAAGTTTCATTAGAAGAAATGGCTATTCAATATCCATTGAATATTGAAGAAATGACAAAAATTACCGGTGTTGGCGCGGGTAAAGCATCTAAATACGGTAAAGCCTATTTAGAAATAATTAAAAAATATGTAGAGGAAAATGAAATCGACCGACCTGTTGATTTTGTAATTAAGTCGGTTGTAAATAAATCTGGATTAAAGGTATTTATTATTCAAAATATAGATCGTAAAATTAGCTTAGAAGATATGGCTAAAAATAAAAATCTAAAAATGAATGATTTATTAACGGAGATCGAAACGATTGTAACCTCTGGCACTAAAGTAAATATTAACTATTATATTGATCAAGTAATTGATGAAGATAAACGTGAAGAGATTTATGAATGTTTGCGTGAAACAGAAACAGACGATATTAATTCTATTTTAAAAGAATTGGGTGAAGATGAATATAGTGAAGAAGAAGTTAGATTGATGCGAATAAAATTCATAAGCGAATTCGGTAATTAATATTTTTGATTTTTTTTAAAGCTGTCATAAAATTTTATGACAGCTTTTTTAGTTTTTATAAAACTGCATTTTTTATCGATAAATGAATAGATTTAAGAGCTAAAAACTGTATATTTGTTGGATTAAAGTAATTTAAAACGATACTAATACTTTGAAATACAGTGTTTTAAAGATAAATATATTGATAAATTACTTAAATTGGTGATTAAAATTAAGCCATAAGAAATGCAAGTTATGAAGTTACTAAACAAAAGATATAAACCATTCAGTTTAATAATTGGGTTGATCCTTTGTTTTCAATTTCAAAATAAGGCTCAGCCTAATGATGAATTAGTTTCTTCATATATTAAAAATCTCTCAGATATTTGGGTTGAAATGAATCCAAGAACATTTGATGCATTTATTCTTGATTCGAGTTTAACTTTGATTGCTGACCCATTTAAGTTGGTTCCAACGTCTAATAAAGATTTACGTAAAGAAATGTTGTTGCGTTCTAATATACTTCAACAATCAATTAATAAAAAAGATTTAGGATTTCATTTTACTGTTAATTACCAAGAGAACTTCAAGTCACCAATTGCAGACCCAGAAGAAATAGTAATATTTAAAAGACGTGCTATAGCTGGTTTAGATTGGGATATCTTAAAAAATGGATTTTATGATAACAAAGTAAAAAATAAGGTTTTAAAAGTAGATTATGATTTAATACAAAGAAAAAAGTATTCTGATAATTTAAATAAATTTCAAAGTATCCAGACAGAACAACTCATTCGATATTTTAATGAAAAGAAAATCGCAATTTTAAACACAAGAGATTCATTAAACCTATTGCAAACTTCTATTATTGAAAAGTTGTGGTCAATAAAACATATTACAAAAGATAATTACCTAAAAGCAATTCAAAACACAACTGATATTAGTGCTCAATATAATTTGTATCGGAATTATAATCAGGCAGAAATTGCCAATAAACAAAAATTTGAATTTGAATTGCCACTTTTAGATATTAATTTGGCGTCACTATTACAGAAATCAAATATTGAGTCTATTGATTCTAATTTAGCATATTACCAACAAAACGCTAAATACAAATCTTCTTATATTAATGATATTAGTTTGAAGGCCTATACGCGTTATAATTATTATGATGTCTATAATTCTAATCAGCCAAATAGAACTTATGTATCTGTTGGAATGAATTTATCAGTTCCGCTTGCGTTTAACCAAAAAGACAAAAAAGAACTTTATGTTATTCAATCTCAATTAGCAAATTATAAAGCTGAAGTTTCACAACAAGATTTTCAAGCTAATTTGCTTAATCATTATTATGAATACCAATATAAATTAAAGCAATTTAAAAATTTGTATCACAAGCGTTTAGTTTATTTAGAATTAATTAGAACCGAACGGGCTAAATATTTATTGACTGATTTAGAGTTTAATCCGAATACAGCCTTGTTTATTTTAGATGATTTTTGGAGCAATAGCATTGAACTATTAGACCTTAAGCAAGATTTGTATAAAATATTGCTAAGCTTAAAAACAAAATTACCTGATGTGAATATTTCAGAATATACTAACCCACTAAGTTTAAATAATTTGAGTATAGCATCTTCAAATCCGCCATTTAAAGCCGTTTATATTTGGAGCGATGCCTTCAAAAATCATTCAGAAAACGTAATTAATGAATACTGTAAAGTGAATGAGTTTAATAAATTATTAATTTCTTATAATACTACGAAAGTTTATTTGCAAAATATTAAACAATTTATTTCTAAAAATTACACATCATCAATTCACTTAATGATAGGTAGTAATAAGCTTTTAAATAATGGAATTGTTGGGTATTTAGATACACTCAAACAATCAATAAATTTAAAACAAATAAAAGGAATTCATTTAGATATTGAACCGCATACGCAACCTAATTTTAAAGAAAATCAAGTTGAGTTATTTATTCAATATATTAAAATTTTAAAACAAGCAAAGCAATTTGCAATAGATAATAAATTGGAATTGTCCGTTTCTATTCCGTTAAGCTACCCTGAAAATATTTTACAAGAAATTAATAAAGTATGTGACAATGTTTATTTAATGGTTTATGAAAATATTAATGAAGAATTCGTTAACCGAAAATGCGCTGAAGAAGTTGCTATCTTTAAAGATAAATGTGTATTTGCTTTAAGAACAAAAGATTTTAAAGATCGAAATGAAATGGATTTATATTTCAAAAAAATGAAATTTAAAAAAACGGCATATCACGATTTAGATGATTTAATAAAATTTGATAATTCAAGTATTAACGCTAAGGACTTGGAGGAGAAAAAATAATTATGAAAGGGGTAAATTTTCAAAGAAATAAATCACTCATACGAATTGTTAACGAGCAAAAAATCGTTAATAGTAAAAACTGGGATAGAATTTTATATTTAGTAATTCTGATATTATTCGGATTATTTATGATGTATTATTTTACAACTAAATTTTTATATATGCATGCTTATGGGCATGTTATTATAGATAATACAAGAGTTCGATTAACAGATGATGCAAGAATATTAAAATTATATGTGCATGAGGGCGATAGCGTTAATGTTTATGATACACTTTTTACCTATGCCTTAGACATTGATACAGACATCAATCATCCAGATAACTCTCAATCGTTAGCTGTTGGCTCTGTCGGTTCTGGAAATCGAGATGATTGGTGGACAAAAGAATTATTTGCATTGAAGAAAAAAATTGCATTAAATGATATAGATGTTTCAGAAAACTTAAGCTTGATTTCTAATTATCAAAAAGAAGTAAAAAGAATTTCAAATGAAGTTATTTTGGACATCCTTCCAAAAAATCGATTAGAATTTGTGCAAAATGAAATGATGCGTTTAAACACTGAAAATCAAAAATTAAATCGAGAAAACTCTGAACTCAAACATCTAATAAAAACAGCCAAACCTTCAACTTATAATAATGCCGTATCTCATTTTAAACTTGAGAATCATTCTAGTTCAGGTTCAAATAATAAAACTGCAACCACTTTAAGTTTTAGCGATGAATTACTTTCTGAAACAAAATATTTTAAATCTCCAATGACTGGAATTGCAACTCGTATTTATATTCATGATTTTGAAACCGCTCTAAAAAGTGAAGATATAATATCTCTACATGTTGCAGAGCCTGCATTTATTAAAGTATATTTTGAACAAGAAGATTTGAAATATTTTAAGATAAATGATGTTTTTAAAATAAAATTCCCTGATGGGACAGAAAGTTCGGGCTTTTTGAAAAGATTTTATATTGCAACATATACCTTACCCGAAGAGTTCCAGAAAAAGTATGAGCCAACTACGCGAAGTATTGCAGCAGATATATATCCAGTTGATAGTTTGGAAATTAAAAAATGGAGGACGTTTTATAAAATGAGTGTTGATATTTCTAAATTTAAATATAATTAAGAAGTTATGGAGCCGATTGCGATAAAAAATAATATAGAGTTTAAAGACAATGTACTTAGCTATTCAAATAAATCTTTTTATTTTTTGGAAAGTTTTAGTACTCTGAAAATTGATTTTTTAAAACCGTATGATGCTGTAATTTTAGACTGTAGAGATCCAGAATACGCCCGAATAATAATAAAAAAAATTCGTTCTCATGAAGAAATGGAATTTTATTTAAAGCCTGTTTTCTTAATTAATTCTAAAGATCATAAAGATCCTTATTTAATAGAATTATCTGATGGCAACATTCTTTCGAATGAACAAATTCCTGAATTAATAAATGACATTCTTCAGATTACCACAAAAAGTGCCCAAATAGAAACGTCGATTATACAAAAATTTGAAGCTCGATTGTTTAAGAAAATTTTGAACTTTATGTTTACTAGAGATCTTAACTCTTTTAAGCCTTATGAAGATGTTTCTAATACTATTGGTTTTTGTTACCCAACGGTTTCTACACATTTTGATTCTTTTGAATCTTCTAAAGCTTTAGATTTATTAGAATGGGCTGAAAAAGAAAATTTAGTTTGGCCAGATTTTGTGGATAGAATTTATTTATGCAATAATTGTAAAAATGGTCATCTTTCATTTAGAGAAGTTTGCCCAAGTTGTGATTCGGCCAATATGATTTCTGAAGATTTAATTCATCATTTTCCTTGTGGTTATATTGGTGCTATTTCTGATTTCAAAAATAAAGTGGATTCTGTTTTAAGTTGCCCAAAATGTTCTAAGAGTTTAAGACATATTGGAGTTGATTATGATAAGCCTTCTATTATCAATCACTGCCTTAATTGTGATAATGTTTTTCAAGATTATTTAGTTAAAGCAAAATGTTTTAGTTGTTCAAGTGATACTGATGTTCAATATTTAGTTTCAAAAAACATTAATGCTTATAAAGTAACAAAAAAAGGTAAGTTGGCAGCTATTAGTGGAATTGCAACTACAGATTACTCTAACAGTAATGAAGTGGAAGGGACAATTGAATTAAAAACATTTGCCATAATGATGCATTATGAGCAAGAGCGAATTAAATCAAATTCTTCAATCAGTTCTAATATTGCTGTTTTTCATTTTGAAAACATTTTCGAATTATATAAAACAATCGGTAAGTCAAATGAAAAAACCTTACTTGCCGAATTTGTTGAAATCATCAGGTCCAATATTACACCAGCTGATTTTATATGTATTAATAATGCTTCAATAATAAGTATTTGTATTAATGATGCAGCATCTGATATTACTTATTCAATAGTATTGAAAATAGCTAAAGAAATTACTGAGTTGGTGAATAATAACTTCAATGGGTTTAAAATTATTATTCATCAACGATTTGAAGCATTAAGTCAAAAACAGATTTTCGAAAAACAATTGCAATCTATTATAAAGGAAATAGTTGAAAGATCATGATAGAGTTTATTGATGAGTTTTTAAATTACATCACCTCAGTTGGTGTCACAAAACTTATTAGAATATTTTGGTTTTTTGTTTATTTCGAATTTGCACGTTTTTTTTTATTTGAGCTTTCAATTATCATTATTTGGAAGTTAAAAGAACCAAAACGTAAAATAAGATACCAAAAAGCTAGAGAACGATTATTTATTGAACAGCCCTTAATTTCTGTAATTGTACCAGGAAAAAATGAAGGCAAGCATATTTTTAAATTAGCAAATTCATTAAAAGAACAAACGTATAGAAATTTCGAATTTATTGTAATAGACGATGGTTCGGATGACGATACAAAAATTATATGTAATAGTCTTCAAAAAAATGGTTACATCGATTTATTTTTAAGTAACGACGTACGCGGAGGAAAAGCATCTGCGGCCAATTTAGGATATCGTTTTTCTAAAGGGAAAATAATTATTCATTTTGATGCTGATTGCAGCTATGATATTGATGCTATTGAAAAAATTGTAATTCCGTTTTATTTAGACGAGCATGTTGGTGCGGTTGGGGGAAATATTTTAGTAAGAAATTATAAAGAAAGTTTGTGCGCTACGCTTCAAGCAATCGAATATTCTGATACTATTTCTGTTGGGCGAATCACTTCAAGTTATTTGGGTATTTATAGGTTAGTTTCTGGCGCATTTGGTGCTTTTTCTCGTGAGGCTTTAGATCGTGTTGGTGGATGGGATATTGGGCCTGGGTTAGATGGAGATATAACTGTTAAGCTCCGTAAATTAGGCTATAATATAGTTTTCGAGCCAGAAGCAATTTGCCAAACGAGTGTTCCAAATACGTTTAAAAAATTAGTCAAACAACGATTAAGATGGGACAAATCTATTATTAGATTTCGAGTTAGAAAACATCGCGATGTTTTTTATCCAAATCAAACGTTTCGCTTTTCTAATTTTATTTCTAGTGCCGAAAACATTATTTATAATATTGTTTTAAATGTTAAATGGTGGTTTTATTTGGTTGATATGATATTTAATTACAGTTCATTATTAGGATTTATATTACCTTTTAATATTTTATTATATACTGTAAATAATTTTTTAAAATTTTTAGTTTTCTCATTATTTCGAACTCGTAAAAATGCACCTATCATTTATTTTGTTCCGTATTTGCCATGTATGGTTTTCTATTTTGGTTTTTATCTCCGTGTCGTTCGAACTATTGCCTATATTCAAGAATTTTTCTTTAAGAAGTCATATGATGATGCATGGAATCCTGCGAAATCATCTAAACATGCAAAAAAATTGAGAATATAGATATGAATTTAGTTCTAATTTGTAATTCACTCAGCCTTTTTATATATTTATATAATTGAAAAAAACGACTTCATATTTTATTTATTTTATTTTAATTAAAACTGTTTGTTTTTCACAAGTACTTCCTAAACCTATTTTTTCGCTACCTGCTGGCTTTTACGCCGATTCAATTTCTCTTTCCATTACAACCTTAGTTCCAGCATCTCAAATACGATATACTCTAAATGGAAGTGAGCCAACCATAACCTCCATGCTATATTCTGGCCCTATTAAAATAAAAAATCGGTCTCACTTAGCAAATTCTATTTCTACAATAAAAACAAATCCATCTTTTAGTTATCCTCATCCTGGTTATGACATTTTAAGAGCTAATACGCGTGGTTGGTTGCATCCGTTTGACACTACTTTTAAAGCTACTGTAATAAAAGCAAAAGTATTTAAATTAGGATTTGTTTCAGATTCAACAAGAGTTGCTTCTTATTTAATTAAGGAGGGAACTTCTGTTATGTTTTCATTGCCTGTGATTTCAATTAGTTTGGATAGCTTAGATTTATTTGATTACACAAATGGCATGTATGTTTATGGGAAAGATTCTGTTATTGAAGGCAACTACAATAATGATACAGTCGAAAAAAAGGCATATATCGAGTTTTTTGAAAGTACAGGAATTCAAAAAATTGGACAATTCGCAACTATAAAAAATCATGGTAATGGTGGTAGACATGCACCTCAAAAATCATTGCAATTAAAAGCAGAATCAAGTTATGGTAAAGGATATTTCGAAAATAAATTTTTTCAAAATTCGGAAGTAACCAAACACGATAGATTGTTATTAAGAAATGGTGGGCATCGTTTAGACTGTATGCCAAGAGATGATGTTGGCGGAGATTTTTTTAAATCTATTAATAATATAACTCAAAATAATAGACAGTGTATCGTTCTTTTAAATGGAGAATATTGGGGCGTTGAAACATTAAAAGAGCTTGTTGATAATAATTATTTTTTAAGAAAATATAATATTCCAAAAGCTAACTGTGTTATTTTACAACAAACAGGCTCTATAAATGAAGGATTGCCAGGTGATGAATTGCCTTACACCAATTTATTATCTTTTTTAAGTGCTAATAGTTTATCTACTACTCCAAATTTTAATTATGTAAATGGTGAAATGGACATTCAGAGTTTCACTGATTTTCAATGTGCCGAAATATTTATTGGTAATGGTGATTGGCCTGATAACAATGTGAAATTTTGGAGGTTTAAACGTCCAACAAATGATTTGTCTTTATATAATCATTTAGATGGAAGATGGCGTTGGATGATATATGATTTAGATGCTTCTTTTGGCGGAGATTGTTCTGGCATTTTTCCTGCACATAATTCCTTAATCCGAGCATTAGACCCAACGTATAATAACTATACATTACCTTTGCGCTCGCTTATTTCTAATTCTCAATATAAAATTGATTTTATTAATCGATATGCAGATTTACTAAATTCTAATTTTTTAAGTACTCAATTGGTAAAGTCAATTAATAAAACAAGTTCGGTATTTAACCCTGAAATGCCACAACATGTTGCTCGTTGGAGATATCCTTCTATTGCAACAAATTTAGTTGTACGAGATACTGAGACGCCTTCAACAACCAAATGGAATGCTATAATTAGCGGTATGTTGAATTTTGCCGGTCAAAGAGCAAATAAAACACGTAAAAATTTCTTAAGTTATTTCTCGTTAGCAGATACAGTAAAAATCACCATTAATGTTAATGATACAACAATGGGTAAAGTAAAAATCAATTCGCTTTACTTAGATAATTGGTTAATTAAAAATACTTCAAAAGTTTATCCATGGACAGGAACTTATTATAATGGAAATCCAATTACTATTGAAGCTATGGCTTACCCTGGATTTAAATTTGAACATTGGAATTTAATTACTGATATTAGTAAAACAGTTACAAAAAATGTGACTTCTGATACCTTAATAACAGCTTATTTCATTCCTGATCCAACCTTCTTGCCTTTAAATTATTTAATCCTTAATGAAGTCTTAGTTTTGAATACTACTTCAATTAGTGATAATTATTTACAAAAAGATAGCTGGATAGAAATTTATAATCCAAACACCTTTAGTGTTGATTTAGCAGGTTTTTATTTAAGTGACGAAGTTTCAAATAAAAAGAAATTTCAAATAAAAAACACATCTGGACAAACCATTATTAAACCCCACGATTTTTTAATTATTTGGGCTGATAATGATACCGTTCAAGGAAATTTACATGCTAATTTTAAACTTAATTTTAGCGGAGATTCTTTATACTTAACATTACCTAATGGAAAACAAACTGCTGATAGTGTTTTGTTTAATGGTCAAACTACTAATGTTTCTTATGGAAGACAACATGATGGAGACCCCAATTGGATATTTTTTCCAACACCAACACCAAATGCATCAAATATTAGTGTTGGAATTAAAGAACAAAATACAAATAAGTTTATCATATACCCAAATCCAGCAAATCTGGAATTAAATATCACAACACCAATTAATTGTAGTATTTACGATGTATTTGGTCGGAATTTAGGAGAATACAAAAACACTTCAAAAATCAATATTTCGAATTTATCGCAAGGTGTTTATTTTTTAAAATCGGAAAATGGTTTCGTTTTTAAATTTATTAAAAGCGAATAGTTTTTTTAATACTTTTCTTAAAAATTCTATTTATCTAATGTTTGTTAGTAATTAACATTTATTGATTAATAAAACCTTTTATGATTAATTAGTTTATTTGGTTTTTTATTTATATTAGAAGATTATATGATGACAACTATTTCAAAAAAAAACGGCCCAATTGCTAAAGAGAGTTTAGTGATTATTTGTAAAACATTTAAACCAAATACAACATATGCTTTGTCAAAGGAGCAAGTTGATTACATTTTAAATGACATAAAAAAAAATGATAAAAAAGCTATTACTATCAATGCTCTTGATCGAACGGTTTCTGTGGTCTTAGTAGATGAAGCTAAAAATCATTATACAAACTTAGAATTAATTCGTAAACATGGTAGTTCATTATCTGATGCTATTAATGCAGATAAAAGAACTGCAATTTGTGTTGTAAATGAATTATTAAATGCAGATTATTCTTTAGCTCTTGCAGAAGGATTAGCTTTAGGAAACTATCAATTTATAAAACACAAACCGTCTGATTCTAAAAAAGCAAACACACTCGCATCTATAAATATTATAGATGCAAAAGTATTAGCGCAACACGTTTCAAATCTTTCTATAGCTATTGATGCTACCCTTAAAGCGAGAGATTTAGTAAACGAACCTGTAAATTATTTAAATGCCATTCAACTTTCTCAAGCTTTCAAAAATATGGGTAAAGATGCTGGTTTTAAAGTTGAGGTTTATAACAAAGCGAAAATCAAACAACTTAAAATGGGGGGGTTATTAGCTGTAAATCAAGGCAGTGTTGACGAGCCAACCTTTACGGTTATGGAATACAAGCCAAAAAATGCAAAAAATAAAAAACCATATGTTTTAGTTGGTAAAGGTGTTGTATATGATACTGGTGGTTTAAGTTTAAAGCCAACAGCAAATAGTATGGATTTAATGAAATGCGACATGGCTGGCTCAGCCGCTGTTGGTTGTACATTATACGCTATTGCTAAAGCCAAATTAAATATACATGTAATAGGCCTCGTTCCGGCAACTGATAACAGACCAGGATTTAACGCTTTTGCACCTGGAGATATTATAACCATGATGGATGGAAGTACAGTTGAAATGTTGAACTCAGATGCTGAAGGGCGAATGATATTAGGCGATGCTTTGCATTTTGCAAAACGCTATAATCCTGAGATAGCTATTGAATTATCTACATTAACGGGCGCAGCAGCAGCAGCAATAGGTCAATACGGTATTGTAAGTATGGGAACTGCAACTGACGAACAAAAAACTAAACTAACGGTTAGCGGACTTCGTATGCATGAACGCTTAGTTGAATTTCCGTTTTGGGATGAATATGCTGAATTATTAAAATCAGATATTGCTGATCAAAAAAATCTTGGTGGCCCTTATGGTGGCGCTATTACTGCCGGTAAGTTTTTAGAGAAATTTACAAATTATCCTTACATGCATTTCGATATTGCTGGTCCTGCATTTAATACTGCAAAAGATAGTTATCGTGGAAAAGGTGGAACAGGATATGGTGTTCGTTTGTTATTTGATTTTTTCTCAAACTTATAATTTGAAATTACTTTATTACATATTCATATTTTTTTCTTTTATTGGTGTTTCTCAAAACACCTCCGAAAGTCTTATTGTCATTCATTATGACGAAGGTGGAAAAGCTGAATTAAAACAAAATATATACAAGTATACATTTACAAATAATGTGTATGCTGGCAGAGAAAAACTATTAACTGTAGTCGGTCGTAAAAACGATAAAGATTATGTCCGTTTTGATAAAGGCTTAAACACCATTTATAAAGATCGATATTTAATTTCTAGTTCTGGAAACGTTGTTGATTTAATAGATAAAAAAGTATTGTATGATGGCATTGCACAACTTGTAAGATGCAGTAATGATAGTATTATTTTTTACACAAATGATATATTTAAAGGTAAGTTCTATTCTTATTTTAACATTAAAACAAATAAGTATGCCGAAATAAAATCTTTAACTTTTAAAGCTATAATTGGTCAAGATGTAGAATTTGACAAAACAAAATCACCATACAAGTTATACTATTATCCAATAGATAAGCCTAAAGTATTATTAATGGAAGATGCAGGGCATGGTGGCGTAAGTTCAACCTATAAGCTAGGTGGAACTCCATTATATTGGATTGATAATAACACATTTGTATTTCCTAATGTTAAAATAACTAATCTTGAAGGCGCGTTTGTTAAATATAATTTGCTTACTCGAACTGGTAAAGAAATTGGGTTTTTTAACTCTACATCTAATTTATCTCCAAATTATAAAATACAAGAAGAGGCAAGCTCTAAATTATTAGAATTTTATTTTAAGGATAAACTTTATTTAATAAATCCAATTAAGGAAACGATGCTTATTAGTAATTACAAAGAAATAGGAAATGGTTATGCGGTAGAAGTCGTTGAAAAGCCTGCGGGGCGTGCAATTTATTTAAAAGGCAAAGAAATTGGGAAAATACATTTTGGATTAACAAACATTAAATCATCTCCACATTATGCCGCTATTGTAAAAGAAATTGTGATGGGGGATGAATCTTACCAACAAGGTATTTCTGTTTACAATACGAGTTCTTTAAAATGGGAAAATATTGATGGAGAAGATGTTGCCTCATTAGTTGGTTGGATTAATTATTAAGAAATCATGATAGAAAATAAAGTAGTAGTAGGTATATCGCAAGGTGATATTAATGGTATTGGCTTAGAAATTATTTTAAAAACATTAATAGAACCAGAATTGTCTGAAATCTGTATTCCTGTTTTATTCAGTTCGCAAAAAACAGTTTCTTATTTCAGAAAAGCATTAAATTTAGATGAATTTAATTTTAATCCATTACGCGATTTTAATCAAATTCACACAAAAAAACCAAACGTTTTTATTTGTTATGAAGAAGAGGTTGTAATTGAATTAGGTAAACCATCTGTATTAAGTGGAAAATACGCTAAAATTGCTTTAGAGCAAGCTACGCAGGCTCTAATTGAAAAAAAAATAGACGTATTAGTAACTGCCCCAATTAATAAACATACCATGCAAGAAGCAGGATTTAATTATCCAGGCCACACTGAATATTTAGGTGAAAAATTAGGTGGTAAACCACTAATGCTTTTATGTGCCCACGATTTAAGAGTTGCTGTAGTATCAGGACATGTTGCATTAAAAGACGTATCTCAAAGTATTACCCAAGAAAATGTATATTCTAAAATTGAGCAATTACATAGTTCATTAATAAAAGATTTTGGAATTCGTAAGCCTAAAATTGCTGTACTCGGTTTAAATCCTCATGCTGGTGAAAATGGTTCAATGGGAAGTGAAGAGCAAACAGCAATAATTCCAGCAATTAAAAAAGCTCAAGAAAAAATGTTTGTTCAGGGTCCTTATTCAGCTGATGGTTTTTTCGGAAACAATACCCAATCTCAGTTTGATGGTGTATTAGCAATGTATCACGATCAAGGATTAATTCCATTTAAAACATTAGCATTTAACAGTGGTGTAAATTACACAGCTGGTTTAAATTTTGTTCGTACCTCTCCAGATCATGGTACAGCTTATGAAATAGCTGGGAAACAAATTGCCGATGCTACATCGTTTAAAGAAGCCATTTTCATGGCTATTGATGTCTTTAAATCTAGACAATTGTATGCAGAGATTTCCGCTAATCCCTTAGCTATTACTCAAATGAAAAAAGAAAGAGAGTAAATTTTCATTTATCCATTATAGTAAAGAAATGCTTGTTTTCACAACTAGCATAGTTTAACACAATTTAAGACTTAAAACGCTTAATACTTGCTGTATTAAGACTAAAATCGTAAATTCGTCGTTCATTAAAAATGAGCCAGAAAGAACAAATAAATAAGGAAAACGTGCCTAAGCACATCGCCATTATCATGGATGGTAATGGTCGTTGGGCAAAACAACAAGGAGAAAATCGTATTTATGGTCATTACGAAGGCGTAAATTCTGTTAGAAGTGTAGTTAAAGGTGCTGGCGAAATAGGTGTTAAATATATTACTCTTTACGCTTTCAGTACCGAAAATTGGAATAGACCGAAAGAAGAAGTCGATGCATTAATGGAATTGCTAGTCGCAACCATTAGTATGGAAACTCCTGAACTTCATAAAAAAAATGTGCGCCTTCAAGCTATTGGAAATATAAATAGTTTACCGCCTTCATGTATTGATGAGTTAAATGAATCAATTAATATGACTGCAAATAATACTGGTTTAACTTTAGTGTTAGCATTAAGTTACTCCTCAAAGTGGGAAATCATAAATGCAGTAAAACAAATTGCAACTGACGCTAAAAACAATAAGATAAACATTGAAGATATATCAGAAAAAGATATTCAGAAATACCTTTGTACAAAAGACATTCCTGATCCCGAATTAATGATTAGAACGAGTGGGGAAAATCGTATTAGTAATTTTTTGTTGTGGCAATTAGCATACGCTGAATTTTATTTTACCGAAACTTTATGGCCTGATTTCAGAGAAGAAGATTTATTTACAGCTGTTTTAAATTATCAAAACAGAGAAAGAAGATTTGGTAAAACTAGCGAGCAATTAATATAAACATAAATGACATTTTTAAAACGAATACTTCTTTTTGCAATAATTGTTAATTCATTTTCTGGTTTCGCTCAGATTACTGGAGATGCCAAATTTGCAATGGATTCTATTGATTGGGCAAAGCCAAAAGAGTATTTGATTGCGGGTATTCAAATTGAATGTTCCCAATTCACTGATAAAAACGTTGTTAGATTATTATCGGGATTAACAGTTGATGATAAAATTCAGATACCTGGTGATAAAATTGGAGAAGCTATTAAAAATCTTTGGAAACAAGGATTATTTGAAGACGTACAAATTTATTTAGAAAAAACAATTGGCGATAAAGCCTTTCTAAAAATTGCAGTTACAGATAAACCAAAACTAACAAAATTTTCTTTTAATAGTGTTGTTAGAAAAAACGATGCAGATGAAATAAGAGGTAAAATTCGTTTTGTAACCGGCAAGGTTGTAACGGATTATACTCTAGGTTATATTAAAAATGTGGTTAAAGACCATTATGTAAACAAAGGCTTTTATAATGCAAAAGTTGACATTATTTCAAAGCCTGATGTTCTTAGTAAAACTCCTCATGTTATCGTTTTAATTAATGTAACAAAAGGTAAAAAAGTGCGAATTAAAAACTTAAATATTGAAGGAAATACTGTGATTAAGAGTTGGAAACTTCGTCGTAAAATGAAAGACAGTAAGCCTTTCAGACTGTATAATCCTTTTAATTCAGGAAAATATTTAGAAGAAAATTTAGCTAAAGATTTGCCGTCTGTTATTGCAAAGTATAATAGTAAAGGTTATAGAGATGCTCGAATTCTTAAAGACACGGTTTATTTTGTAAAAAAGAATAGAGTTAATATTGATATAAAAATTGACGAAGGGCATAAATTTTATTTCGGTAAAATTAATTGGCTCGGAAATGCTAAATACAGAAGTGGGCAATTAGATACAATTTTAAATATTAAACCAGGTGAAGTTTTTGACCAAACATTATTAGATCAAAAGTTATTCATGAATCCTACGGGTTATGATATTTCTTCTTTATACATGGATGATGGATATTTGTTTTTTAATGTAACTCCGCAAGAAGTTAATATTCATAATGATACAATCGACCTTGATATTCATATGTATGAAGGGAAGCAAGCTACTATAAATAAAGTAACGGTTATGGGTAATTCAAAAACAAATGACCACGTTATTTATAGAGAGATTCGTACACGACCAGGGCAATTATTTAGAAGATCAGATATTATTCGTACACAACGTGAATTAAGTCAGTTAGGATATTTTGACCCAGAAAAATTAGGAGTTACTCCTACACCTAATCCTGCGGATGGAACCGTTGATATTGAATATCGTGTTGAAGAAAAACCTTCTGACCAAGTTGAACTTTCTGGTGGTTGGGGCGGTGGCCGTGTAGTTGGAACATTAGGATTAACGTTTAATAATTTCTCAATGAGAAATATTTTCAAACCTGCTTCTTGGAGCCCTTTACCAACAGGTGATGGACAAAAGTTTAGTATTCGAGCTCAAACAAATGGGATTTATTATCAATCGTATAACATGTCATTTACTGAGCCTTGGCTTGGTGGTAAAAAACCAAATTCGCTTAGTATTTCGGCTTTTCATTCTCGTTTTAATCAAACAGGAGAAAAAAAATATTCTACTGACTCAGAAGGAAATAAAATTGATAATCCAAATAGAAGTACGATGTTTATTACTGGTGGCTCAGTTGGGTTTGGTAAACGATTAAAAAAACCAGATGACTATTTCTCGTTATATACAGAAGCTAGTTATCAATATTATGAGCTAAAAAACTATTCTTATTTTATTTTAGCAAATGGATATGCAAATGATTTTAACTGTAAAATACATTTAACACGTAATAGTATTGATGCTCCTATTTATCCAAAAAATGGTTCTAATTTTTCATTATTAGGGCAATTTACTCCTCCGTATTCTTTATTTAATGCTAAGGATTACGGAACAGCTACAGCTGCTAGTAGATATAAATTTATTGAATACCAAAAATATAAATTTACAGCAGAATGGTTCACTCAATTAACAAATAATAAAGCTGGTGAAGGTAAGGAAGCACGTAATTTAGTGTTACGTACAAAAATAGGATATGGTATTTTAGGAATGTATAACAAAAAAGTAGGTGTATCTCCTTTTGAGCGTTATTACATGGGCGGAAGTGGTTTAAGTGGTTTTCAAAATTTTGTTGCTCGAGAGATTATTGGGTTAAGAGGTTATCAAGATAATTCACTTTCTAGTGCTCAAGGTGATCCAATTTGTGCTAGATACACAATGGAGTTACGTTACCCGATTTCTTTAAATCCTCAAGCCACTATCTTTATTTTAGGTTTTGCTGAGGCAGGAAATACCTGGGCTAAGTACAAAGATTTTAACCCATTCCAAGTTAAACGAAGTGCAGGTTTTGGTTTACGTGTATTCTTACCAATGTTTGGATTATTAGGATTAGATTATGGATGGGGCTTTGATAATATACCCGGAAATCCTTCGTCAGGTAATGGCAAAGGACAATTCCATTTTACTTTAGGAGCAGCATTAGGAGAACTTTAATAACCAAAAAAACGTTAATTTGTAAAATATTTGTAAATTGGCACACGTTATGATTTAATATTTAAAACTAAATAAATGAAAAAATTAATTTTAACCACATTTGCGATCGTTTTATTAACGGCAATTTCTTTTTCTCAAAAAATTGGATATGTAGATAGCGATTATATTTTATCTAAAATTCCTGAGTACAAAGCAGCACAAACTGAAATGGATAAAACTTCAGTTGATTGGCAAAAAGAAATTGAAGCAAAATATAATGAAATTGATAAACTTTATAAAATATACCAGGCAGAGTCTGTATTGCTTACAGATGACATGAAAAAGAAACGTGAAAATGAAATAATTAATAAAGAAAAAGAAGTAAAAGAATTACAAAAATCACGTTTTGGGGTTGATGGCGAATTGTTTAAAAAACGAATGGAACTAGTAAAACCAATTCAAGATAAAGTATACAGTGCTGTAAAACAAGTTGCAGAGCGCAATGGTTTAGCGTTTATATTTGATAAAGCTGGGCAAGTTTCGTTATTATATTCAAATAATAAATATGATAAAAGCGAAGATGTATTAACTTTTATGGGTTACAATAAAAAATAAGTAATAAAAAAAACAAAAAACAAAAATGAAAAGAATAGTAAAATCTGTAGCAGTAGTTGTATTAACCGTAGGTTCTTTAGCAATGGCTCAAGCTCAAAAAGTTGCACACATCAGTGTTGACTCATTAATTAGTATTATGCCAGAAAGTAAAACTGCTGAAGGTTTAGTAGTTAAACACCAAAAAGAGTTGGAAACTCAAGTTGGAAGCATGCAAACAGAATTGCAATCAAAATACGAGAAATACATGGCGGAAGGTGCAACGTATTCTGAAATCATTAAAGCTTCTAAAGAAAAAGAATTGCAAGATTTAAAAAATAGAGTAGATGAATTTACTGCTCAAGCTCGTCAGGATTTACAAAATAAACAACAAGAATTATCTCGTCCTATCTATGAAAAAGCTCGTAAAGCAATTGAAATGGTTGCAAAAGAAAACAGTTACAAATATGTATTAGATACTAGTACTGGTGTTGTTATTTATAGCGAACCAACTGATGATATTTTACAATTAGTGAAAAAGAAATTAGACACAATGCCTGCCGCTATAATTCCTGGCGCTACAGGTGCTGTTAAACCAGCTCCAACAAATGGTGGAGGAACTACTAAGCCAGCTCCTAAGCCAGCAGGAAAATAAAATATAAAATAATTAAAAAAAAGTCCTAATAGCATAAGTTATTAGGACTTTTTTTTCTAAAAATAATTGTTGGATTACTATTGCTTCATGTATATATTCGTAAACCAAAGTCATATAATCAATGTTATAAACAGCTTTAATGTTTAAATAGGTGGTTAAAAGAATTTCATAAAATAGGAAGCCTTTTTTATGCCCGATAAATTTCTTACATGATGAATCCTACAGGGCACAAAATTTACAGCGACAAATTCTCCATAAGCAATAGATTCAGGAAATAAGTAATTCGAATATAAAACAGCTGTGTATATAAGGAGTGTATGAACTGCATTAACTGAATTTCATTTATTAAAACAACCATTACCTGAAATACCCGTTTTGTTTTTATTTGAACGTGCGTTTTTTAAACCAAAATTGGTTGTTGTATTATCTTTCAATTTGATAGAAGGTTTTCTAGAGCAGATACCTTATAGTAAAAATAGGGCTGTTGTCATTTGTAATGAAAAAGGTAGAGTATTAAATTTTTCATAATCATTTTTATAAGGCTTTATAAAACACACTATTAAAATAATTTGAAATCTTATTCTAAAAATAAGGGCATAAAAAAAACCCCAACATGACGTTGAGGTTTTTTTATTTATTAAAAGTGATGCTTATTGAGCAATCATTTTTTTAGTAATTACGTTACCATCTACATTTAAAGAATAGTAATATACACCTGCAGCATAAGAACCAATGTTTAAAGTATGAGTTCCTAAAGCGTTAGAAGCTGTTTCAGTAGAAATAACTCTTCCCATTACATCAGTAACTGTAAATACAACAGATTTAGCATCTTTAACTAATTGGTAGCTAATTGCTGAACCATTAGTGAAAGGATTTGGTACGTTTTGACCTAAAGCAAAACCGTTTTTCTCCAATTCGTTAACGCCAACTGTTTCAGTTAAACGGTAAGAAATTAAATGATGTTCAAAACCAAAAGGAGCAGTATAAGCATAAGAAGGTATAAATAAACCGTTCCAAGTACCTGCCATGTTGTATCTAACGTCTTGAGTAACTATACTTGAAGAGTTCCAATCGCAAGCAGCGCTTCCAGAGTTACAATCGTAGAAAGTTGGAAATGTACTTGCACCTTTTTCTTCAACAGATGTAAAGAAAAATGAATTTGCTACATAATCAATATGAGTTCCAATAGTATAAGTATATCCTGGTTTAAATTGAACGTCAGCAACTAACAATTTACCAGATGGAACAGTAAATGCACTTGGTAATTTAACCTTTTTTTCTTTGTAAACTGCTTCAGTACTATCAGCTGCAGTTAAAAGAACTTTGAATTTATAAGTACCAGTTGCGCTAACTGTATTAACAGCCTGTGCGTATTTAATAGCTTTAAAAGATAATGTATCTGTTCCGTAGTTTGCAGCTGTTGTACCAGTAAAATAATATCCAGCTAAATTAGAAGCAGTACTATTATTAAATACAGTAAAAATTAAAGTATCAACGATTGCTGGATTTGGATGTTTTTTTGTATAAGAATATACAATTGACATTGAATCTAAAACATAAGCATTGTTTACATTAGAAAATGCAGTTAATGGATTAGCTAAAAATGGAACTCCTTTTACATCTAAAATATCACCTAAATGGTGAATCCAACATGGAGCAAAAGTACCAGCTCCAAATTCTCCATATCCTAATGAATCTGGAAACAAATAGTTTGAATTCAATACAGAAATACCACCGTTAAGAGCGTCAATAGCATCACCATAATTAAACCAGCCACCAGTAACAGCAGCAGTTTTGTTTTTATTTGAACTAAATTTCTGCATATCAAAACTTAATGTTTTAGTAAGTTTTCTGTCAGAATATGTTTTTGGTTGAGTAGTCATTTGTGCTAATGACGATGCTACGATACCAACTGTAGCAATAATTGTAAAAAATTTTTTCATGGTTCGAAAGTTTAATTATTAATTTATTTACCTCAAAAATAATGAATAATATTTAAATTAAATAACAAAACCTTAATTTTTTTTTAATGTTTAACAAAATAAATTCGTTTTGCAAGCTATTTTCAGCCTTGTTTGTTACATTTGGCTTATGTTAAATAATGAAACCCAACAGCTTGTTAAATTCAGTGAAGTTGATTCGCTTCGCGTAGTTTGGCATGGCCACTATGTGCGTTACTTTGAGGATGGTAGAGAGGCATTTGGCAAAGAATATAAATTTGGGTATTTAGACATCTATCAGCATGGTTTTGCAGTTCCCTTAATTGATTTAGAGGTTAAGTTTAAACGTATTTTAGAATATGGCGATTCAGCAATTATAGAAACAAAATTTATTGATTCTCCTGCGGCCAAACTTATTTTTGAATATGTTATTAAAAGTAAAAATCATGGACATGTTGTCTGTACTGGCAAAAGCACACAAGTATTTATGATTCCAGAAACTAAAGAATTACATATTACAATTCCTCCATTTTTTGAAGAATGGAAAAAAAAATGGTTGATCAGTTAATAATTCTTAACAGTAAATTTTACAGATGATTTTAACATTTTCAATATCTTTATCAAATGTATAAAATACTATTCTTTCTTATTTTTCCTTTTTTTTGTTTTTCGCAATCTTTTAAATTAGTAAAAGATACTGCAGCTCTAAAAATGAAAATTGAAAACATGAGTAAATCTTTAAATACTATTGATGCTGATTTTATTCAAGAAAAGAATTTAAGCGTATTGTCAGAAAAAATAATTAGTAAAGGACATTTAATGTTTAAAAAAGAAAATTTATTACGTTGGGAATATTTTTCACCTTCAAAATATTTAATCGTCATTAATAAAGAAAAAGTTTTTATAAAAGACGAAAAAAAGACTTCCAAATACGATATGAATAGTAATAAAGTATTTAAAGAAATCAATGACATTATGTTATCTTGTGTGCAAGGAACTATTTTTAAATCGAGTAAATTTAAAACCTCATATTATGAAACTGAAAAATTTTATAAACTCGAATTAATACCAAACACAAAGAATATGAAGGATAGTTTTAAAAAAATAAATTTATTTTTTGACAAAACAGTAACTTCGGTTTCTAAAATAGAAATGATTGAGGCAAGCGAAGATTTTACAATTATAGAATTCTTAAATAAAAAATTAAATGCACCTATTTCAGAAAATAGCTTTATTATTAAGTAGCATTTTATTAGTTTCTAGTTGTAGAATTTCTAAATACAATTATCGTAATTGCGAAAAGATAGTTTTAAATCATGACATTATAAAAGCTGTAGTTAAAGAAAATTCTGTTTTAAAATATAATGCGACAATAGATATTTTAAAAAATCATTTAACAGGTTTATTAATTGTAAAACAAACGGACTCT
This sequence comes from Bacteroidota bacterium, assembly GCA_038327195.1. GTDB lineage: Bacteria > Bacteroidota > Bacteroidia > B-17B0 > Aurantibacillaceae > UBA4416. The sequence continues at coordinate 40,293 of JBBQKU010000001.1, forward strand.
ATAACTAAACACCTGGTTTTTGTAACTGAATTAGGCATGAAAATGTTTGATTTTGAATTAAAAAATAACGAAATGAATACAGCTTATGTTTTCACTCCCTTAAATAAACCAAAATTAATTGAAGTATTAAAGGCAAATTTCAAATCTATGCTTTTGCTTTCTGAGTTTGGAACTAATGATTGTAAATTTGAAAATGGTAAAGATTTAATTTACCTCTCACGAAAAGATAAAAATAAAGAGTTTTTTACCGTATCTAAAATGGAAGGCTTGACTTTAAAAGAGACGTTTTGTAAACGTAGAAGAACTTCAAAAATCACATATAAATTTGATTCCGATTCAGGAAACTATTCTCATATTAAATGCAAACAATACGGCTTAATAAAATTTTATTTTGAATTAAACGAAATACAAAAATGACGACAACTTTTTTACTAAATGATTTTTATACAATCAAATCAATTCAATTATTAGAAGACAATAAGTTAATTGCTGAGATTGTTTTAAATAATGAACATCCCATTTTTATAGGCCACTTTGAGCAAATGCCTGTAGTGCCAGGTGTTTGTCAAACTCAGATTATAAAAGAACTTTTGCAATTACATTTAAAAAAAGATTTAGTATTACGCAAAGGCGATAATATTAAATTTTTAGCAATGATCATTCCAACTCAAGTAGAGACTGTTATGGTTGAACTAAATTTTAAAAATGAATTAGATAATTATCAAGTAGATGCTAAATTATTTTCAGAAACGACTATCTTTACCAAATTTAAAGGAACTTTTATTATAATCTAAATTACATGGCAACTAAAGAACTATTAAGTAAACAAAATGACAAAACCGTTTTTAAAATTGTATTAACAGTAAGTGCATTAATTTGTGTTGTTGTTGTTGTTTTAAATCAAAAATTAATTCCTGTCCCGAATTCTTTCCCTGATTTTATTTACAAATTACCTAAATTGAATGCGTTTTTAAATGGAAGTTGCAGTGTTTTATTAATTGCTTCATTATGGGCAATTAAAAAAAGAAATTTCGAATTACATAAAAAATTAAATTTAACTGCTTTTTTATTGTCATCACTTTTTTTAATATCTTATGTTACTGCTCACTATTTTATTCCAGACACTATGTTTGGAGATGTAAATCATAATCATGTTTTAGAAGCAGATGAGTTACAATCTGTTTCAGGGACGAGAAGTGTTTATTTAGTTATTTTATTAAGTCATATTTTTTTAGCAGTTATCGTATTACCATTAATTTTATTATCATTTTATTACGCTTTAAAAGACGATAGAGTTAAACATAAAAAAATTACACGGTTTAGCTATCCAATTTGGCTATATGTAACAGTTACAGGTGTTGTTGTTTATACTATGATTTCCCCATATTATAATTACTAATTAAATGGGAATCGCTTAGTTGAATTTTTCGCGTACCTTTTTGTATATTTAACAAATATTTATGGCATTAAGGCAAACACAAAATTTTAAGTTATTACAAAAACTTTCGCCTCAACAAATTCAGTTAATGAAATTGTTGCAATTGCCTACGGTTGCCCTCGAACAAAGGATAAAAGAGGAATTGGAATTGAATCCAGCTCTAGAAGAAGATACGCTTTCGGATGTTGAAGAAACGGAAAATGACTATGATGAAGTAGATTCAAACGAAGCAGTTGACGAGAATGATTTTGAAGAAAAACAACCAGATAAAATTGAAGATGGTTATGAGTTAGAAGATTATATGGGCGATGATGAAATGGATTCATATAAGTATGAAATTTCTAATAGTAGTTCAGATGACGAAGTTTTTCAAGCAGTAGCTGTTGAAGGGCCCGATTTTCATTCTCAACTTGAAGAACAATTAGGCTTAAGAGATATAACAGAAGAGCAATTTACGATAGGCTTATATTTGATAGGTTGTATTGATGAAGATGGTTATATTAGAAGAGAATTAGATTTAATTGTTGATGATTTAGCATTTTCTCAAAATATTCCAACTACGATTGAAAAATTAAACGAAGTGCTTAGTATCATTCAAGAGTTTGATCCTCCTGGAGTTGGAGCGCGTAGTTTACAAGAATGTTTATTAATTCAATTGAATAGAAAGCCAGTTAAGGCTAAAGAAACACATTTAGCAATTGAAGTTATTAAAACAATGATGGATGAGTTTTCGAAAAAACATTATGATAAAATAATTCGAAAACTAAATATTGAAGATGACGATTTAAAAGATATTATTGCTGAAATTACTCAATTAAATCCTCGTCCAGGAAATTCGGAAGGCGACAATAAAAGTCAAGTTACTGAGATTGTTCCAGATTTTAATATATCTGTAGATGATGGAATTCCTGAACTAAGTATAAACCAAAGAAACTTACCTGAGTTAAAAATTAGTGCGGATTATATTGAAATGCTTAAAGAGTATTCTCGCATGAAAGAAAAAGCTGGGAAAGAAGCTACGGGTTTTGTAAAAGGAAAAATAGAATCAGCTCAATGGTTTATTGAAGCTTTGCAACAACGACATTCTACTATGTTGGTTTCGATGCATGCTATCATGATGTATCAATATGATTATTTTGCCACTGGTGATGAATCAAAATTGAAACCAATGATATTAAAAGATATTGCAGATACGGTAAATTTAGATATTTCAACTATTTCGAGAGTAGCAAATAGTAAGTATGTTCAAACACCGTATGGCACGTTTTTATTAAAAACATTTTTCTCAGAATCATTAAGCACAGAAGGCGGCGAAGAAGTTAGTACACGTGAGGTTAAAAAAATTCTTCAAGAGTGCATTGCAAATGAAAACAAAAAGAGGCCTTTAACTGATGACGCTTTATGTGAAATTTTAAAAGAAAAAAGTTACCATATTGCTCGAAGAACTGTTGCTAAATATCGCGAACAACTGGATATTCCTGTTGCTCGAATGAGAAAAGAAATTTAAAAACTCATTCCGATTGAAAATCCTGCCCAAAGTTGAAAGTAATTAGGATGAAATCCAAGAGCATCATTACTCATAATTATTGGAGTAATTGCCGCTCTAAAAAACAATCCGTCATCTTGCTTTTGATAACGGTATCCACAACGCCAAACGCTAAATAAAATATTTTCCCAATGATATACATCTGGTTGGTTTACTTTTTCATTAAATCTTCTTTGCAATGTTCCACCCAGTCCTAATTCTAAATGATGAGGATTTTGGAATAGAATGAAATTATTTTCTAAAACAATAATAGGCTCATAATAAATTGAATTCATATTAATTGCACAACCAACTCTTGCGCTAATTTTTAATTTTTCACGATAAAAATATATTCTATCAACGTTCAAAGAGTACAAGCCTGCATTACCTCCTAATTCAATAAATCCTGCAGTTTTAGCTGGACTTTTTGAATAATCGTGAGGGGGCTTTATAACGAAATTTTCTTGCGCATAAAAAAACATGTTACTCGTTAAAAATAGTATCAAATATATTTCGCGCATATTTATCTCGATAAATTGTTTAATAATTATACTTGTTTTTCCAACGTTGCTTCAAATATTCTTTTAATTCTTTTTCCCGTGCATTTTCTGAAGGATTAAAAATTATAGTTCCTGATATTTCATCTGGTAAAAATTCTTGCTCCACAAAGTTATTTTCATAATCATGCGAATATTTATATTCATCTCCATATCCTAATTCTTTCATTAATTTTGTTGGTGCATTTCTTAGTGCTAACGGTACAGGTAAATCACCTGATTGTTTAACTAATTGTTGTGCTTTGTTAATCGCCAAATAACTACTGTTGCTTTTTGCTGAACAAGCTAAATAAGTTACTGTTTGTGACAAAATAATTCGACTTTCAGGATAACCAATTACATTAACAGCTTGAAAACAATTATTTGCCATCACTAATGCTGTTGGATTTGCATTTCCAATATCTTCAGATGATAATATTAATAAACGACGAGCAATAAATAATGGATCTTCTCCTCCTTCAATCATTCTTGCTAGCCAATAAACAGCTGCGTTTGGATCAGAACCTCTTATTGATTTTATGAAAGCAGAAATAATATCATAATGTTGTTCTCCACTTTTATCATAAAGTGCTAAATTTTGTTGAATGTATTTTTTTACTAATTCGTCTGTAATTATTATTTCAGTAGCATTAATACAATTAACAACTATTTCTAAAGCATTTAGTAATTTACGTCCATCGCCTCCAGATATTCTTATGAGTGCTTCGGTTTCTTTTAAAACAATATTTTTAGTTTTCAAAAAAACATCATTAGTAATTGCATTATTTAGTAGTGATATTAATTCATTTTTGGTTAAATGTTTTAAAACATAAACTTGACAACGCGATAAAAGTGCTGGAATTACTTCAAAGCTTGGGTTTTCTGTAGTTGCGCCAATTAAAGTAATAATCCCTTTTTCAACGGCATTTAATAAAGAGTCTTGTTGAGATTTACTAAATCGATGAATTTCATCAATAAATAAGATTGGCTTTTCTACTTTAAATAAACCACCGTCTCCTTGGGCTTTTTCAATTACCTCTCTTACATCTTTAACTCCAGAATTGATTGCACTAAGGGAGTAAAATGGTCTTTTTAAAGTATTAGAAATTATTTGAGCTAAGGTTGTTTTTCCAACTCCCGGTGGCCCCCAAAGCAAGATTGAAGGCAATAAATTTTGTTCAATAGCTTTTCTTAATCCAGAATCAATGCCTATTATATGTTGTTGCCCAATATAATTAGATAAATTAGTTGGTCTAACACGTTCTGCTAAAGGTTGCATATATTAGATTAAATTAGAGTTCAAATGTTAACAGAAATTAGTTATTTCTCTTATGAGTATAAAAGTAAATTTATTATATTTACCTAAACAAAATATTTAATAACAATGGTTACTATAAAAAACATAATTATTTCAGCGTCAGTAATAACTATAGGTTTATTTTCTATAAACGCAGTTCGTAAAGGGGAACCGAAAGATGCTCTTGATAAGCGTATTTTTAAAGTTATAATGACGGAAGTTAAAGAAGGCGCTGCTCCAAAGAAAGGTTTAGATGATGAAATTGAGTTTAAAGGCGGTAAAATGTTTAGCCAGTTTTTATTTGATAAATTAGAATACAAATGGATAAAGTATGAAGTGAAAAAGGATTCAGTATTTACAGATGAAGAGCAAAATGAGATTCATTGGGTTGAGGCTGAAATATCAACTACCGATGCAAGTGATCAAACGATGTTAATGACTTGTACGGTTGAAGATTATGACATTCAAGGTACTATTAAAATCACTAAAAAAGATAAATTGAAAAAGAAATACGAGTTCACTGGGAAAGAAAAAGATAAAAAGAAGAAAAAATAATTTTGATAAAATTTAAAAAGGGGCTAACAGTATTGTTAGCCCCTTTTTTTATCATAAAAATTTTACACTAATGGTTGAAGTTTTTATTTATAAAGCATCTTCATTAACTCCTCATCTTTGCGATACACATCAATGTATAGTTTAAGCCCAGTGCTATCTGCTTGAGCTGTATAATACCTAGTATAAATAGGTAGTCTTTTTCTTAAATTTATTTTTCGTTGTTGCTGATTGCTAAAATACAATTGTAAGCTATCATGCGTGTAATGTAAGCTATCGTCTCTAATCAAAAAATCTGCCAATTGAGTATATTGTTCAAGTCTTATGCATCCATGGCTTTGTGCTCTAGAACTTGTTTTAAAATATCTTTTAGAATTAGTGTCGTGTAAATAAACTCCAAATGGATTATTAAAATTAAATTTTAAAATGCCCAAACTATTTTCTTCACCAATACGTTGCCTAAAACGAACTGGTAAATAATCTTTAGAATATTTTTTCCATGGTAATTTAGTATAATCTAAAACTTGATTATGATTTCCAATAACTTCAAAATGTTTTTTTTCTAGGTATGTAATATCCCTTTGTACTGCAGGTAATATTTCTTTCGTTGCTATTGATAAAGGAGCATTCCAATATGGATAAATTAACAAATGATCTATCTTGCTAGTTAAAATTGGAGTTTGTGTTTCTGGCTTTCCGCAAACTACAGCAGATTGCATCACAATAGTATCTTTTTCAAATACAACTAACCAAAATGCAGGAATGTTTATGAAGGCGTACCTTTCAGGGAATTTAGCTTCTTCCCATCTCCAGCGCTCCATTGAGATGCTAATTTGATTTATTATTTTCTCTCGGTTGTATGATAAGGCTTGTTTTGTGTATTTTCCTAACTTTCCATCTGGTTGAATAAACCATTTTTTTTGTAATTGATTAATTGCCTTTGCTAATTTTAAACTATCATTTAATGTACTTAACGTGTCTAAAAATCCTTGTTTAATAAGATTTTTTTTAATTAAGTCCATTTTTTTTAATGAATCTGTTTCTGTAATAAATGGAATAGAGTCAACATTAAAATATAATTTATCATTTAAAATTTTTGCTAATTCTTTTTTTAGCATTCGATAATTATAGTGTTTTGGTTCAAGTGAATCAAGTGCTGATTTTATTTTATTTTTAGAATAGCCATCCAAAAGAATGCTATCCCATCCTGTTTTTAATTTTGAGAAATTAACTTGTAGCAATAAGCTATCAGGATAAAATCGTCCTTTATTTAAGTGTGCACCCATTAGGTAATAAGCATTACTCAACAATAAATCCGTTTTTACTAATGAGCTAATGTTAACGTAATCTTTTTGTGCATTGATTAAAGCTAATTCTTTGTTTATTTTAGTATATTGATAATCATCAGCAATTAAGCCGTAATATTTTGAATCTTTAATAATGTTTATTAAGCTATCTCCCTTTGAATTTAATTGAGCTTGATTAAACCAATTGAGTTTATTTGAATAATTCTTTTTAAAAAAACGATAGGTAATTAACTCAATAGAGTCAATGATCAGAATAGAATCAGCTTTTATAAAAAAACCTAATTCTTTTTCAACTTCCACCTGTAATTGCTGAGGTGTTGTGACTTTTACAGTTGTGATTTCTTTTTCTTCTTTATCGTTACACGATAAGAAAATAAACGTAATTAATATAAAAAAACAAAGCCTCATCTTTGTATAAAGATAAGGCTTTGATTTATATATCCGAAGATTATTTAGTAACGTTGAATTTTCCAGATTTTATGGTTTGATTATTTTTATCAATTACGGTATACAAATATATCCCACTAATTAAGTTTGACACGTCAAGTTTTATTTTTCCATTTTCAAAATTTTCAGAAGCAATAACTTTACCAGTGATGTCGTAAGCTATAATTTTAGAAGCGTTTAGGCTTGTAGTATTAAAATTTATAACTGAATTTGATGGATTTGGAAATACAGATATATCAATTGCTTCTTTACTGTTTTCTTTAACACTTACAGTTAAATAATCTTTTAATACTGTTACAAATGTTTGAGTACTAGTTCCGCCTAATGCGGAAGATACTATTGATGTTGAAATAGAAAATACTGGAGCTTTGGAAGCACTAGGAGAATAAAAATCATAATTAAATTGAGTAATATTTACAGATCCTATAACAGGAATTGTTCCATTCAATACTTGAGATGTTGTTAATCTGATAATATCTTTAAAAGTTCTACCAACCAAAGTTAATGTTCCTGTTGCATCTGCATTCACTGTACAAAGCCCAGTAAATGTGCCATTATTTCCTAAAACAGTTAAGCTTCCACCAACTGCAGATGTTACAGTAGAAATTGCGTTAAATGGATATTGTGCAAATTTAGCAGGTGTAGCATAATTAAGATTTACAGCAATACCATTAGCAGAAATATTTCCACCATAATAATTTAGTCCTGTAGAACTAGCTTTATAATAAGCTATGTTAGCTGTTGATGATGATACTGCAACATCAGCTGCTGGATATGCAGGATTTGCTGCAAAAACAGTTACGTAAGTGTTTGAAATAGAAGAATGCATAACAGGAGTGTAACTCCAAACAGACCCTAAACCTGAAGCGCCTGGGGCAACCGTATCACATTGTACTGTAGCGTAATCAATATTTAAATAAGCTGGTGCATGATTAGCTTGAGTTAATATTTGAGCATTTGAATAACTAATTGATAGTAATGCTAGGCATGAAAGTAATATTTTTTTCATAAAATTTATTTTAAGTGTTTATCAAATATATTTATATTATTGCGATTTTCAAAATAAAATGCTTAAAAACATTACCTATTCAAATAATTAAAAATGGAGTTTACACTAATTAAATTGGACTATAGTATTTTTTTATATTACATGAAATAGCATTTCTTACAATCAAAAAACAATTTTACCTGGGTTTAAAATTAAATTTGGATCAAATAATTTTTTAATGTTTTGCATTAATAATATTTGATGAGCTGGAAACACAATTGATAAGTAATCTTTTTGCACTAAACCAATGCCATGCTCACCACTTATTGTGCCACCTAATTTTTTACATAATTCAAATATTTCGGTTATTCCTTTTGGTAATTCTGTTTCCCAAACGGCATCACTCAGTTCCCCTTTAATAATATTTACATGTAAATTCCCATCTCCTGCATGTCCGTAACAAACACTCTTAAAACCATATTTTTCTCCAATGGCTTTTACTCCTTTTAAAAGTATTGGTAATTCTGCTCTGGGAACCACAGTATCTTCTTCTTTATAAACCGAATTACTTTTTACTGCTTCGCCAACTTTACGTCTGATTTTCCAAAGAGATGCTTTTTGTTCGGCACTATCAGCCATTAAAATTTCATCACAACCATGTTCAATCATAATGTTATTTATGGTTTCACAATCATTAAATAATACATCTAAATTATTACCGTCAACCTCAATTAATAATAAAGCTTGCCATTCTGGGTTAATTGAAAAGTTTACTTCACCTGCATATTTAATACTCCAATCAATAGCATCGCGTTCCATAAACTCCATCGCACTCGGTGTAATTCCTGCTCTAAAAGTTGCGCCCACTGCTTCACACGCTTTTTCGGCAGATGTAAATGGCACTAACATTAATAAATCGTGTTTTGGTAATGGAATTAATTTAAATACAATTTTAGTTATAATTCCAAGCGTACCTTCGCTGCCAACCATTAAGTGAGTTAAATTATATCCCGTAGAATATTTTAATGTATTTGCTCCAGTCCAAATAATATCTCCATTTGGCAAAACCATTTCAATATTCAATACATAATCTCGGGTTGTGCCATATTTAACTGCTTTTGGTCCGCCACTACTATGCGCTACATTGCCTCCCAATGAGCAACTGCCCCAACTTGCTGGATCTGGAGGGTAAAACAAACCAACTTTTTTCACTTCTTCTTGAAACGTATAATTAATAACTCCTGGTTCTACAGTTGCTTGTAAATTGCGTTCATCAATTTTTAAAATAGTATTGAAGCGTTCCATGCTAATAATTATTCCTCCTAATATTGGTAAAGCGCCTCCACTTAAACCTGTGCCAGCACCCCTTACCGTTACTGGAATTTTATGCGCATTTGCTAATTTCATTATCTCAGAAATTTGCAAAACTGTTTTGGGTTTTAAAACTATTTCGGGTTTAAATACTAAATCCTCTGTTTCATCGCGACCATATTTTTTTAAATTTTCTTCATCTAAAAAAATGTCTTCTTCGTCAATAATTTGTTTTAAAAGATTTACAATTGTTACGTCAATTTTATTGTATACTAGATTCATGGTTTTAGAAATAATTTTTATTTAACCAATTTAATAACGGCCCATTCATTTTTATTGTAACTCTCTATGAAAGTAAAACCAATTGTTTGAGCTAATTTTTTTAATTCTTCTACATCTGCCGAAAAGAAACCACTTAGTAAAATATAACCACCTTTTTTTAAGCAAGTAAAATAGTTAGGCAAATCTTGTTTTAAAATATTTTTATTAATGTTAGCTAAAATAATATCAAAGGTTTCTTGCTTTGGCAATAGTGTAGCATCTCCTTTTTTAAATTCTATTTCCAAGCAATCATTTATTTCAGCATTTTCTATACTGTTTTCTATACTCCAATCATCAATGTCAATTCCTAATAAAGTTGTTGCCCCTAATTGTTTTGCTAATATTGCTAAAATCCCTGTCCCGCAACCCATATCCAAAATAGATTTGTTCTTAAAATCTAGACTAAACATTGTTTTACTTACGAGCCAAGTTGTATCGTGATGCCCCGTACCAAAACTCATTTTAGGAGTAATAATAATATCGTGCTTTACATTGTCAGACTTTTCATGAAAATGGGCTCTTATGCAAACTAAATCATCAACATATACTGGCGAAAAATTCTTTTCCCATTCTTCATTCCAATTTGTTTTTGGAATTTCGGTTCGCGTGTATGAAAATATAAAGTCCTCAAATTTTAAATCTTTTACTAAATTTTCATTTTCTAATTCGTCTTGTATATAAGCATCCAAACCAAGATCATTTTGAGTAAAACTTTCAAAACCAATGTCTGCTAAAAGTGCTATTAATATATCTGAGCCAGGTTCAGGAGGTGTTACGTTAAAAGAGTATTGAATATAATTCATGGGGTTAATTTTAGTTTAATCGGATATTGAACAGCTCAAATTTTAGGTCTAAAAATGTTCGTTAGTTTAATTGAAATTAAATAATAACTCTAAAAAGAATTAATAATAGCACAAAAATCATCGGCTTTTAATGATGCTCCTCCTATTAATCCACCATCCACATCTGGGCATGTAAATAATTCACGAGCATTTTGAGCATTACAACTTCCACCATATAAAATTGAAGTTTCTTGTGCAATTTCAGGAGAAAATAGTTTTGCAATTTCAGTTCTAATAAATTTATGCATTTCTTGCGCCTGATTGCTAGTTGCTGTTAAGCCAGTACCTATAGCCCATATTGGTTCGTATGCAATTATTATATTTTGAAATTCGGAAGAGTTAAACTTTGATAATACTTCATTTAATTGTGATTTTATTACATCAAAGTAAAATGCGCCTTCACGCTGATCTATCGTTTCGCCTATACAAAAAATAGGTTTAATGTTATGTAATAATGCTTCCTTAATTTTTAAGACAAGCTCTTCATTGGTTTCATTAAAATAGGCTCGTCTTTCGCTGTGGCCAATCAATACATACTGACAGCCAACTGATTGCAATATTTTTGCACTAATCTCACCGGTATAGGCGCCATTGGATTCTGTATGACAGTTTTGAGCTCCGATGTAAACATTTTCAGTTTCACCAATTTTACTGCTAAGACTCTCTAAATAAGGAAATGGTGGAATAATGATTTTAATAATAGTATCAGAAGAATTTAATTTATTTAAAATAGAGTCCGTCAAAAAAACCGCCTCTGAAAGCGTATTATTCATTTTCCAATTTCCAGCAACTATTTTTTTTCGCATGATTATTTTACTCTAACTCTTGGATCTAAAACACCATAAGCTATGTCAACTAATATATTAGTAATTACAAATATAGTTGCAAATATGATTGTTGCTCCCATAACTACAGGTAAATCGTTTTTAGTTAATGCTTCAAATACTTCATAACCAATACCTTTCCAACTAAATATTTTTTCAACAAATATTGCTCCTGCCATTAATCCTGCAAACCAACCAGAAATAGCTGTAACAACTGGGTTTAATGCATTTTTAAGCGCATGTTTAATGATAATGCTATATAACGTTAATCCTTTTGCTTTCGCCGTTCTAATATAATCTTGACTCATTACATCAAGCAACGAACTACGCATTAATTGTACTACAATTGCTAAAGGTCTTATTCCAAGGGTTATTGAGGGTAAAATTAAATTTTTAAGTTTTAGTTTTTCACCTTCCCAAACATCTATATCATAAAGACTGCCTGTTGGTGACAGCCCAGTATAATCTTTTAAAACGTATCCAAATAACCACGCAATAATTAAGCCTACAAAAAAAGAAGGAGCTGCCATGCCTAACACTGCTAATACTAACGAAAACCGATCATAAAATGTATTTTGTTTTACAGCACTTAGTATACCTAAAAATATTCCAATAATGGAGGCGATTACAATTGAAGTGAATGCTAAAACAGCCGTTTCTGGCAATGTTTCTATTATAATATCAGATACTGGGCGCTTAGAGATATAAGATCTTCTTAGATGTGGTAATTTTAATACAACACATTTGTTTATCCCAAATGTAAAAAGTGGCTTCCAGCTATATTTTTCTGGACTCAAGTACCAGAGACTCTCTTGATTTTTATAATTATGAACGGAAACAGGGGATAAATCATTTAAATAAAGGCCGTATTGTTCTAAAATTGGCCTATCTGTACCTAAATCTTTATGAATTGCAGCAATTGATTCTTTATTTGCTCGCTGCCCTAACATAATAGTTGCAGGGTCGCCTGGTAATACGTTAAATAAGAAAAATATAACAGTAATTACTCCGTATAAAACGAAAATACCATATAATATTTTTTTTGTTATATATTGAATCACAAACTTTGTCTAAATCTACAAGATGCTAAGTAAATGAAATAAATTTGTATTTGAAATATTTTTAGCGAAAATTCAGTATTATGTGTCGAATAAGATTTTTAAGGTAAATTTGCATGACGTGAGTATTTTAAAGAAAATAAATTTTATTTTAGTTTTACTTATTGCTTTTTCAAGCTTTAACGGAATTGCTCAACGCATTGGAGTTGTTATGAGCGGAGGAGGAGCAAGTGGATTAGCCCATATAGGGGTATTAAAAGCTTTAGAGGAAAACCACATTCCTATACATTGCATTTCTGGAACGTCAATAGGAAGTATTATTGGTGGGTTATATTCATCCGGATATTCGCCTTTGGAAATTGAGAAAATGGTAAAAGATGAGGCTTTTGCAAGATTAACAAAAGGAGAAATGGCTGCAAAATTCGGCTATTATATTCACAAAAGGGATGATTATGCCTCATGGTTAATGATTAAATTGTCATTAAACAACAATTTTCTTTCAAATTTACCTACAAACCTCATTAATTCAGTTCCAATCGATTTTTATTTAATGGAAACCTTTGCAGGTGCAAATTCGGCTTCTAATTATAATTTCGATAGTTTGTTTGTACCTTTTAGATGTGTTGCTTCAAATATTGTAAAAAAAGAAAGTGTTGTATTTCGAAATGGAGATATGCCGTCTGCAATTAGAGCATCAATGAGTTATCCATTCTACATAAGACCAATAACTATTGACAGCGCCCTATTATTTGATGGTGGATTATATAATAATTTTCCAAGCAATATAATGTATGAAGAGATGTATCCAGATTTTATAATTGGCAGTTCAGTTTCGGAAAATTCGGAAATTCCTAATGATGATAATTTATTTTTACAATTACGAAACATGTTAATGAGCCAAAGTAATTATAAACCAATTTGTGATAATTCTATTATTATTCAGCCATGGTCAGATGTTGGAATTTTTAATTTTGAAACTGCTCAAAGGCTTATTGATAGTGGATATGTTGCAACATTGCGACAAATGCCCCAGATAAAAAGACATATTACAAGTTATGAAGACAGTATAAAATTATCTGAAAAACGGAAAGTTTTTAGGGAGAAATCCAATAACACGAAAATTATATATAATAAAGTAAATGTTATAGGTGTAAATAAAAACATGGAGCGGTTTGTGAATAAAAGTATCACGAAAAACAAAAGTGAGTTTACAATGAAACAACTTAAAAGACAATATTTTCGAATGATGTCTGACGAAAAAATAAAGTCTTCTTATCCTACCTCGAAAATAGATACTACCACGGGAAAATACACTTTGACACTTCAAACCAAAAAAGAAAAGCAATTTTTTTTAGATATTGGTGGTAATATTTCCAACAGACCAATTAGTAATTTTTTTTTAGGACTTCAATATAATCATATTGGTAAAATAGGATTTACTGCTTATGCTAATGGTTATTTAGGGAAATTAAATTCGAGTTCGTTAACAAAGTTAAGATTTGAATTCCCAACAAAATTGCCTTTTTATGTTGAACCCTCATTTACTATTTCGCGTTGGGATTATTATAAAAGTAGTGCGTTGTTTTATGATTTTGAAAAACCAGCGTATTTAATTCAGGAAGACTTATTTGGGGAGTTAAACATTGGTGCTCCTGTTGGAAATACTGGAAAAATCGTTTTAACTGGTGGAATGAGTGAATGGAAAAATAGATACTACCAAGTGGATCAATTTACTAAATTAGATACTAGCGACCTTTCAGTTTTTGATTTTCAATATGGACAAATTTCTTATCAAATTAATACATTAAATCGAAAGCAATATGCTACAGAAGGTGCACGCCTTTTAGTTAGAGCAAAATATGTAAGTGGTTTGGAAAGTTATTTTCCAGGATCAACTGCCGTAGATTCTGTGAAATCGGTTAGAAATCCAGGGCACGATTGGTTTAATTTAAAATTGACAATTGATAAATATATCAAGCCAATTAAATATTTTAAAATTGGAATTTTTGCAGAGGGCGTTTATTCATCTCAAGATTTTTTTAGAAATTATAATGCAAGTATTTTATCTGCTCCTGTTTTTAGCCCAATTCCTGAAAGTCAAACTTTTTTTGTAGCTGACTATAGGGCACATCAATATTTATCTGGTGGATTGAAAGCTATTGCTACGCCCTATAAAAACTTAGATATTCGTTTTGAAGCCTATTTTTTTCAACCTGTTTTATCAATTTTAAAAACTGTAAATGGAAAAGCAGCTTATAGCACTCCTTTTTTATACCATCATTTTTTGGGTATGGGCGCATTAGTTTATCACACCCCAATTGGCCCATTAAGCATTGGTGTAAATTATTATGATAAAAATGAAAACAGCTTTTCTTTTTTCTTTCATTTTGGATATACCATTTATAATAAAAAATCTATTGATTGATTATGTTGAGTGTTAAATCTGCTTTAAAATTAATAACATTTCTTTTGCTCGCATCTTTTTCTGATTTGCTAAATGCGCAATCAATAAATCAATTTAATCATAAAGGAAAAAGAACTGGAAAATGGATTATTTATTTGGATGACTCAAATACCGTAAAATCATTTCAGGGAAAATTTAGAAATGGAATTTCTGTTGGTACTTGTTATTATTATACAAATGAAGGTGTTTTAGAAAAAAAAGATATTAAAAAGTTTAAAAAACTTAAAACAACATACTATCATTCAAACGGTAAGATAAGGTTAAAAGGTAATGCACGTTTAAAAAATATGCCAGATAAAATTCATTATTATTTTTATGGTAAATGGAAAGTTTATGATGAAATGGGCGTTTTAATAAAATCAAACTATTATGAAAAAGGCGAGTTAAAAAGAACAGTTTATGTTGATAAAAACAGCAAAACAAACGATTCATTGATTAATATATTAACTCAAATTGACAATGAATTTACTTTGCATAATAATATCTTGGTAGATAGTGCAAACAATAACAGAAAAAATAAAAGTAAATATCTTGAATTTAGAAATCAATTACGTTTAAAGGATAGTTTGACATTTGATAAAATAGAAAAAATTTTTGAAATTTACGGCTATCCTTCAACAGCAATTGTTGGAGAAGGATCTGTAATCCCCTTTTATTTACTTGGGTTTGCTCCAAATTCTGTTAAGGAAAAAAACTTGGAGATTTTAAAAACTGCCGCTGATAATAAAGATATTAGTTGGAAATCTTTGGCCATGTTTATTGATAAAATAAAAGTAGCTAAAAAAGAAAAACAAATTTATAGAACTCAATTTTGGTATGATAAAAAAACAGAAAAAGAAATCTATTTTGAAACAGAGGATTTAGAACATTTAAATGAAAGAAGGCTTAAAGTTGGACTTGATTTTGTGATAGTAGATTAATGATTACACTAATTTGATTTATAAAATAGATCGAAATTATCCTATATAATGCCGATGCGATAGCTGTTTAGATAAATGAAATTAGTCTATTAAAGATATGCTTTCGGCATTAACTCTGCTTAAACCTTAATTGACACGTTCTTTATATCATTATACTCAATATTTTCATATTTAACAAATTTTAAATATTCCAATACTGCAATTGCACTTAAATTTGAATTATTGTAGATTCAATAAAATTTATACTTTTGAAGAACTTATTATGAAAAAAATACTATTTAACATCGCCCTTTTTTCTGTTTTTACTAGCCTAAGCGCTCAAACAGGACATGAAATAAAAATTAATTTTAAGAATTGCAAAGATTCTGTTGCTTATTTAGCTTACTATCAATTTGATAAGTCATATTTAGCAGATACTTGTAAAAAGATTGTTAAAGGTAATATCATTTTCAAAGGGAAAAATAATTTAGATAAAGGTGTTTATTATTTGGTTAGCCAAGATAAGGCAAGATACTTTGATTTTTTTGTAGACGATCAAAATCAAAAAATACAAATGTCTACAGATACAATTGATTTAGTTAAGAATCTTAAGTGTTCTACATCAAAAGAAAATGATGATTTTTTCTCATACATTAAATTTATTACAGCTAAAAATATTGAATTTTCTGGGTTTAGATCTAAAACAAAAGGAATGAGTAAATCTGATTCTACCACTTTTGTGAATGGAAAAGGAAAAGCGTTGAATGAAAGTGTGACAAATTTTGAAAAATCATTTATGGAACAGCATAGGGGAACTTTTGTTGGTGATGTTATTAATTTAAAAATGGAAAAAGAAGCTAAAGATATTCCAAAAGCTTCAAATGGTAGACCTGATAGTATTTACATGTATAATTATTATAAGGCGCATTATTGGGATGGCGTAAATTTTCAAGATGATGGAATTATGCGCACTCCATTTTTTGCAGATAGAATAAAAAAATACTTTAATAGTGTAATAGTTCAAAATCCAGATTCGATTAATGTTGAAATTGATAGAATGATGAGTAAAACTAAACAGGGTTCAAAAATGAATATGTTTTTATTAGCCTATTTTACACCAACTTATGAATCTGCTAAAGTGATGGGCTTTGATAAAGTATTTGTCCATCTAATTGATACCTATTTTAGAACAGGTAAAGCTAAAGGTATTTATGATGATAAAACTATTGATAATATTGAAAAACGTGGCGATATATTAAAACCTTTGATGTTAGGAAGCATAGCTCCAGATTTATTAATGATTGATACTGTTGGACATAAAGCGGTTGCAAAAATGGGTTTTGATACTGTGAAAACAAGTGCAGGAGCAACTGAATTGTATTACAAAAACATTCAAAATTTAACTCAATCTTTTGTTTCGATGTCAACAGTAAAAGCTGATTATTTAGTTCTTGTATTTTGGGATGTAGATTGTGGACATTGTAAGACGGAAATCCCTAAATTATTAGAAGAATATCATGCTTTAGTAAAAGATAAAAAGGATGTGAAAGTATTCAGTGTTTATACGCAGCATGAATATGAAAAA
The DNA here is from genome assembly GCA_038327195.1 of Bacteroidota bacterium. GTDB lineage: Bacteria > Bacteroidota > Bacteroidia > B-17B0 > Aurantibacillaceae > UBA4416. The sequence goes on from JBBQKU010000001.1 coordinate 57,687, forward strand.
TATCGTAAATATATTATTGATAACAAATTGGATTGGATAAATGTATATGATGGTGTTCATATTAATAATATAAAAGAAAAGTATGATATTTATTCGACTCCTGTAATTTACGTTCTTGATAGAAACAAACGTATAAAAGCTAAGCGTATTAGCACAGAACAAGTAAAAGATATTATTACTCAAATGGAAATTGAATATAAGGTTAATAAAAAGTAATTAAACTGATTTAGTAGTTTTTTTCTTTTTTTTTAAGGATTTTTTCATGTAGTTTTAGCTTAAACTAAAATTTCATGAAAAAATCCTTTTCTTTTTTATTACTATTTTTTCTTTTTTCTAGAGGTTTTTCTCAATTAACTTTAAAAGTACAAGTAGAAAGTATTCAGGTATTAAGCAATGTAGATTGCGATCCCGCTATAGGTGATAATAGTGATTTTGTATTTGAATTTAAAGCTACCGACAATACACCATTTGCAAATTCAAATAATGCTCCTGTTGCAGGAAGTATCGGTATGTGTAATTACGCTGTTGTTAATGAAAACAATGGCCCATTCAATATCATTCCTGCACTTCCCGGAACAGCTGTTTTTTCACCAACTACAGGTGTTTTTTTTGATAGAAGTTATTCCTGCAAAAAAGATATACCAAGTAAAATAACAATTAATTGGAGAGGATATGAAAATGATGATGCTGTTGTTCCATCCATAGCACCAGTGGCAAGTGGAATTACAGCAATAGGTACTCAAACAGTTGGCATTCTTTTTCAAGCACCATATGTTCAGTCGTTTCAATATACATTAACTTCAATGGATGGAGGATGTCCTCAAACTTATGTAATTAATTTTAGTGTTTTGGTAAATTATGGAATGTATATTCCGTTGTTTATTGATCACATTCACGAATCTACAATATGTACTGCTGCAAGTAATGGTACCTTAGAAGCACATCCTTTAGGTGGCTTTGGAGCAATTTTAAATGATTGGAGTAACGACGGATTAGGTGATTATGATGACCCACTTATTATTTCTGGCTTAACTGCTGGAACCTACACCTTTGTTGCAAAAGATGCTTTAAATTGTACGGATACTTTAGTTGCAAATATTTACCAAATAAATCCACCAACACCATTGTCTGGGTTTACGGCATTTACATCAACTGTTTGTACCGGACAAAGTGGCGTTTTGTTCTCAGTTCCTCCGCAGGTTAGTAATACCTATACATGGAATTTTTCGGGTGCTGGAACCACACTATCAGGAATAACAAATTCTGTTACGTTAGGTTTTTTATCAACCGCAACAACTGGTACATTAAGTGTATTTGCACAAAATAGTTGCTCTGTAACACCAACCTTAACTATGCAAATTACTGTTCATTCAACGCCAACAGTTGTAATAGCAGGTAATTCAACGGTATGTGATAATTCTTCAGAAATATTAACGGCAAGTGGCGCAACCAGTTATACGTGGAGCACGGGTGCAAATACAAGTACCATTTCAGTTTCTCCTTTATCTCTAACTATATATTCTGTTAATGCAAGTAATTTTAATTGTTATTCAACTCAACAATTTACAATGGCCGTTTTAGCATCTCCAACAGTTCAAATTACGGGATCAACGTTAGCCGTCTGTCCTAATCAAACAGTCGCATTAAATTCTACTGGAAGTGGTAGTTTATTTATATGGAGTGATGGATTTATTGGTTCAAACCATACCGTTTTTAGTATGTCAACAACAATATATACAGTTACAAACACCTATACTAATTCGTGCGTAGCTCAAGCAACGTTTACACTAAATGTGAATCCGAATCCCATTTTATCGATATCTGGTTCTGCTACAGTTTGTCCTAATAAAACAGTTACTCTTACAGCAAGTGGAGCTACTACTTATAGTTGGAGTTCAGGTTCGGCAATTAGTTCAACAACAATTTCACCTTTTTCATTAACTACGTTAACAGTTATAGGAACTAATAGCATTACAGGATGTTCATCTTCTAAAACGGTAAGTGTTAATGTTTATTCCGTTTCTCCAATTTCAATATCAGGCAATACAGCGGTATGTTCTGGTGGGCAACAAATATACGTAGCTTCTGGTTCTGCATTTTATTTATGGAATAATGGCGCAACAGCAAATACAAATACTATTACACCCACAGGCGCTATGACTCTTAGTGTTGTTGGTACAAATATATATGGTTGTAAAGATTCAACTTCCTTGTCCATTTTAGTGGGAATAACCCCAACAGTTTCAATTATAGGAATTGATAGTGTTTGTGCTGGGCAAACAGTAATCTTAACTACTACTGCTATAGCAGCTATTTCATACAGCTGGAATACAGGTGCAACAACAAACAGTATTTCAATTAATCCACTTGTAACATCCATGTACAGCGTTACTGCAATTAATGGAGGTTGCACTACTATTAATTCACATTTAGTTGTTGTGAAACCAGCTCCAATGATTGTCTTTTCTTTACCTCAAAATATTTGTTCTGACGCGCCTCCTTTTGTATTAACTGCAACTCCAGCTGGCGGCAGTTACATTGGATCAAGTATTATGAGTAATACATTTAATCCATCAATTGGGGTTGGTAGTTATCCAATTACCTATAGTGTTTCTAATAGTTTCGGTTGTGTTTCTTCTGTTACTAATACGATGGTTGTTTTATCGTGTATTGGGGTAGCCGAAATTTTAGATGATAATTTATTAAATTTATTTCCGAATCCTACATTAAATGAAATTCAAATTCGATCAGATAAGTTTATTGAGCAATTAAATGTATTTGATTTTACAGGAAAATTAATTTTCACAAAAAATGGTGTAATGAATAATCAAGTAATTGATTTAAATTCTTTTGCCAAAGGAATGTACTTCTTTACCATTTATTTTGAGGGAAATAAAACGAAGACTGTTAAGGTTATTAAAGATTAGATACCCTTTAATAATGATTTATTAAACAACCCTTAATGATGAGCTTGAATAGTCTGATTATTTTTGCCAAATAATTTGTACTATGTTAACTTTCCTTTTGAGTAATTACATTTCATTACTCTCTCTTATTAATCCTTTGGGCGCAATGCCTGTTTTCTTATCACTCACAGCTAATCACCCATCTAAATGGATAAAAAAACAATTATTAAAAACTATTTTAAATGTTTTTGTTATTTGTGTTTTGTCCTATCTAATCGGAAATCATATTTTAGGATTTTTTGGAATTTCAATAAATGCTTTAAAAATTGCAGGAGGTATATTGATATCGCGCTCGGGGTTTCAGCTATTAAATGCAAAACATAAAAAAGACATAGGAAAAAAAATTCAAGAGGAATCTTTACATAAAGAAGACATTTCTTTTACGCCTTTAGCTATGCCTTTATTATCAGGCCCTGGCTCTATTTCTTTTTTAATTAATTTATCTATTCAAACAAAAGATATCCCCGAAAACATAGTTTATGTTTTAATTTCTATTTTATTTGTTTGTATTTCTATTTATGTCGTTTTATTTTTAGCTCCAAAAATTTTAACTTTTATGGGGCAAGCTGGTTTAAAAGCAATGTCAAAAATCATGGGTTTTATTGTTCTTTCCATTGGTATTCAGTTAATTATTAGTAGTATTATTTCTATATTAACAGTGCTTAAATAAGGCTTTGCTTTTCTATCAAATGCAATAATTTTTGTTAATATTTTGTTATTAACTAAATTAGTACTATCTTTGCCCCGCAAAAGATTTAATATTTGCGTCCATACCATTGTAATTTAGCCAGACGTCGGCGAGGATAATTACAGCTACTGCGGAAATTAAATCTATTAGAGCAGATAGTATTAATCAAATTAAAAAAAAGAAAATGACATTTCAAGACTTAGGCTTGGAGCCAATGCTCCTTAAGGCCGTAACAGAGATGGGGTTCGAGAGTCCAACTCCCATTCAAGAACAAACAATTGCACAATTAAAAGACAAGTCGTCGGATATTGTAGCACTAGCACAAACAGGAACTGGTAAAACCGCAGCCTTTGGTTTACCATTATTAGCGAAATTAGATTTAACATCACGTTTCACACAAGCACTTATTTTAGCTCCAACTCGTGAGTTGTGTATGCAAATAAGTAAAGATTTAATTAACTACTCAAAATATATGGGTGGTTTAAAAGTAACTGCCGTTTATGGAGGAGCGCCAATTATGGGGCAAATTCGTGATTTAAAAATGGGTTCTCAGGTAGTTGTTGCAACTCCAGGCCGTTTAATAGATTTAATTGACCGTAAGGCAATGGATTTATCTCACGTTGATGTTGTTGTACTTGATGAGGCAGATGAAATGCTTAACATGGGTTTCAAAGATGATTTAGATATGATCTTAGGAAATACTCCACCTACAAAAAACACTTGGTTATTCTCTGCCACAATGCCTCGCGAAGTTGAGCGTATTGCTAGTAAATATATGGAAACACCAATTGAAATTAGTGTTGGTAAAAAGAATCAAGGTGCTGAAAACATTCAACATATTTATTACACAGTTAACCAACGTGATAGATATGCTGCATTAAAACGTATTGCAGATTTTTACCCAGATATATTTGGTATTGTTTTTTGCCGTACAAAAGCAGAAACACAAGAAGTTGCCGATAATTTAATTAAAGATGGTTATAACGCAGATGCTATTCACGGAGACTTATCTCAAGCACAACGTGATTTAGTAATGAAACGTTTCCGTAGCCGTACGTTGCAAATGTTAGTAGCTACTGACGTTGCAGCTCGTGGTATTGATGTTAATAATGTGACGCATGTTATTAATTACAACTTACCTGAAGAGGCAGAAAACTACACACATCGTTCTGGTAGAACTGGTAGAGCTGGAAAATCTGGTATCGCAATTGCAATTGTTACACCTCGTGAACAAGGAAAAATTAAAGATATAGAGCGTATTATGGGAAATAGTTTTACAAAAGCTGATGTGCCTGACGGTGTTGCAGTTTGCGAAAAACAATTATTTCACTTGGTAACAAAATTGCATGAAGTTGAAGTAAAAGATGATGAAATTGAAAAATACCTTCCAAAAATTTATGACGAATTAAAAGATTTAACGAAAGAAGAATTGATTAAGCGTTTTATTTCAGAAGAATTTAATCGTTTCTACAATTACTATCAAAATTCGCAAGATTTAAACATGGGTAATGATGGAGGAAACAATGGTAAAACAACTCGTTTCTTTGTTAATATGGGTGTTTTAGATGGATTTAATAAAAATTCGATTAAAGATTTCTTAGTTGAAATTTCTAATATTCAAGCACGAATGATTTTTAACATTGATGTTAAAAATAGTTTCTCGTTTTTTGAAACTGAAAACAAATTTGTTGACCCATTATTAGCTTTAAACAAAGCTGGTATTGAATTTAATGGTCGTGGTATTTCTTTTGAAGTATCTAAAGCAAAACCTTCAGGCGGATACGGAGAAAAACGTTCTTACGGTGGTGGTTCAAGAGAAGATGGTCAACGTCGTTCATACGGTGGAGGAGATAGAGGCGGAGAGCGTAAATCATACGGTGGTGGCGAACGTCGCTCATACGGTGGTGGCGAAAGAAGCGGAGAACGCAAATCTTATGGTGGTGGAGAAAGAAGTGGAGAGCGTAAATCATACGGTGGAGGCGAAAGTCGTTCATTTGGTGGAGGCGAAAGAAGCGGAGAACGTAAATCATACGGTGGAGGAGAAAGAACAGGAGAGCGTAAATCATATGGTGGCGAAAGAACTTCAGGTGAGCGCAAAACTTATGGAAGTGGAGAACGTAAGCCGTTTGTAAGCTCTCGTGAAGGTGGCGAAAACAAGCCATCAGGCGAAAGATCATTTGGCGGTTCGTCAGAAGGTGGAGAACGTCGTGGTCGTTTTACCAAAGACTAAATATTCAGTTTACGGGATGCTGAATAACCTTCAGCATCCTTTATAAACAAATATATTAGGACGCAAGTATATTATTTTGGAAATAAACCAACATTATTTTGTTGATTAAAAAAAGAATACTATATTTGCGTCCCTATTTTAAGAGGAATAACAATTTAAAGAGAATAAAATAACATGTCACGTATTTGTCAATTAACTGGAAAAAAAGCAATGAAAGGAAACAATGTTTCTTTCTCTAACGCTAAAACACCTCGTCAGTTCAAAGTAAATTTAAAAACTAAAAAGTTTTTTATCCCAGAAACTGGTGAGTGGGTTACACTTCGTGTATCAACTTCTGCAATTAAAAATATTAATAAAAAAGGAATTTACGCTTGTTTAAAAGACGCTGTAGAAAACGGCATTTTAGCTTAGTTTAAATTTATAATACACCAAGAAAATGGCAAAAAAAGGAAATAGAATTCAAGTAATTTTAGAGTGCACAGAGCACAAGGATAGTGGTAAACATGGAACTTCTCGTTACATTACTACTAAAAACAAAAAAAATACGCCTGATCGTATTGAGTTGAAAAAATACAACCCAATATTGAAAAAGATGACAACTCATAAAGAAATTAAATAATCCATTAAAATTATACTAAAATGGCAAAGAAAGTAGTTGCAACCCTAAAAACTGGTAAAGGAAATAGCTTTACAAAAGTGATTAAAGTAATTAAGTCGCCAAAAACTGGTGCTTATGCTTTTAGAGAAGAAATCGTGCAAAATGAATTAGTTGCAGATTACTTAAAAAAATAATTTTTATATTATAACATATATTGAAAGCTCTTTCAGAAATGAAAGAGCTTTTTTATTTTGATTAATTTTTTTGTAGAACGCCGATAGCGCAGATTAGGAAGATAAAATTTTTAGATTAATGCATGATTCTGCATTTTTAAACATTAAAAATAAAATCATACTAAATCATACTAAATCATAAGTATTAGTGTTATCTGCGTTCCATATTATTTAATTACATTTGTATTCACTAAACACGTTTATGGGATTTTTTAGCAAACTATTTGGAAAAGAAGAAAAGGAAAGCTTAAACCAAGGTTTATCAAAAACTAAAGAAAGTTTTTTTGGTAAATTGGCAAAAGCGATTGCAGGTAAAACATCCGTAGATGCTGATGTTTTAGATAATTTAGAAGAAGTTTTAATATCTGGAGATGTTGGCGTAAATACAACTCTAAAAATAATTAAACGTATTGAAGAGCGCGTTGCAAAAGATAAATACGTTAGTACTTCCGAATTAAATGCAGTTTTAAAACAAGAGGTAGCAAATTTATTAACTGAAAATAATTCAACCGACACAACTTCATTTGAAATTCCAGCTGATAAACGTCCTTATGTTATCATGGTTGTTGGTGTTAATGGAGTAGGTAAAACTACTACAATAGGTAAATTAGCACATCAGTTTAAAAAAGCTGGCTATAGCGTTGTTTTAGGTGCTTCTGATACGTTTAGAGCCGCTGCAGTGGAACAATTAACTATTTGGAGTCAGCGTGTTGGTGTTGATATTGTAAGCCAAGGTATGAATGCCGACCCTGCAAGTGTTGCCTTTGATACTTTAAGTAGTGCAAAAGCAAAGAATGCAGATGTTGTAATTATTGACACTGCCGGACGTTTGCACAACAAAATAAATTTAATGAATGAGCTCACAAAAATTAAAATGGTGATGAAAAAAGTGATACCTGATGCACCACATGATGTGCTTTTAGTTTTAGACGCAAGTACAGGGCAAAATGCTATTGAGCAATGCCGTCAATTTACTGCGGCAACTGATGTTACCGCATTAGCGCTTACAAAATTGGATGGCACCGCTAAAGGTGGTGTTGTAATTGGTATTTCGGACGAGTTTAAAATACCAGTAAAATATATTGGTGTTGGCGAAAAAATGGACGATTTGCAAGTGTTTAATCGTACAGAGTTTGTTGACAGTTTGTTTAGCGTAGATTAATTTTCTTAGAAAATAATTTCTCGTTTATTTAATTATCCCTTCATGTTAAATAATTTTTTTAGTCGTGCCAAAATGTTATATTCGGTAATGCGCAATTATTAATCATTTATGAAAATCTATAAATTCAATATCTTATTAGTAATAAGCCTGTTTGCTATGGTTAGTTTAACAACTTGCAAAAAATATCCCGAAGACCATAAGTTGAGTTTTGAAACTGCCGATAACAGGTTAAAGGAGCTTTGGATTTTAACCCAATGCTTGGTGGATGGAGACGATGTTACAGATAAGGAGTATACTTTAATTTTTAATTCATTGCCCAGCAATGATACTACTATTTATAAATTAAAAGATGCAACTTTAGAATTTAAATATTATAAAACACGAAATAATCCGCAACATAGTCTTGAAAAAAAGCATGAAAGTTATTTATCTATTAAAACAATTATAAAGCATCGTTATGCAGTTCCTATAAGTTTTTCTAAATATGAATTTAAAAATCAAAAGAAAAATATTAATTTCAATTCAAACACTCAATCATCTGAAAATTTCCCATTATTATTCAATTACTCAAATGAGCCTTGGACAATTAAAAAATTAACAAAAACAGCCTTTATTATTGAAACAACAAACGATATTGGGAATAAAATAAAAGTAACATTTAAAGGAGGATAAATGAAAATCTATAAATTCAATATCTTATTAGTAATAAGCCTATTTGCTATTGTTAGTTTAACAACTTGCAAAAAATATCCTCAAGATAAAAAACTTAGTTTTGAAACACCTGATCGGCGTGTAAGAAGAATTTGGACTTTAACCGAGTGTTTAGTTGATGGTGATGATGTGACTGATAAGGAATATACTTTAAATTACGGGCTTTCAAATCCCCTTGATACTGTTATTTACAAACTAAGCGAAAGTACTCTTGAATTTCAATATTATAGTACACGCAATAATCCACAACATAGTCGTGAGAAAATTCACAGTTGTCTATTTGCAGTTAGAAGCATTTTAAAACATAATTATATAATTCCAACAGCAGGTGATAGATATAGTTTTAATAATCATAAGTGTGAAATAACGTTTGATACAAATGATAAAAAAAATGCTGGAGGTAATTATTACTATAGCGATTTTCCTTTATTATTTAATTACACAAATGAACCTTGGACTATTAAAAAATTAACAAAAACAGCATTTATTATAGAAACAACAAACGATATTGGGAATAAAATAAGAGTAACATTTAAAAGTCCTTAAACATTACATAAATGAAGTAAATATACCAATATTATCTTCTAATTATTTAATGAATACTTCATGTTAAAATATTTCATGTTTCAGTTCAAAATACTATATTTGGTAATAAGCAATTATTAATCATTTATAATAAATATGACTAAATTTTTACTCATTATTATTTTTTTACCATTATCAATTTTAGCCTCCAATGGTGATGGTCCAATTGGGCCTCGTTCTGCGGCACTTGGTCATGCTTCATCCTGTTTGTTTGATGTATGGAGTTCTCGCAACAACCAAGGTAGTTTAGGTTTTGTGAGACAAGCAGATGTTGGTGCGTTTTATGAAAATCGTTTTTTTGTAAAAGAATTATCTCAAAGTGGTTTTGCGGCCGTTTTACCAATTAAAAAAGGGACTTTCAGTTTGGCCTATTCTTCATTAGGGTATAAACTATATCGCGAATCACAAGTTACTTTAGGTTATGGTATGAAGCTAAGTGAAACTATTTCGTTAGGTGTTGGCTTTGATTATTTAAATACTAAAATTGGAGATATTTATGGGCAAGCAAATGCCTTTACTGGTTCGCTTGGATTAAACATTAAATTATTGCCGCAACTCACCATTGCTACTCATATTTATAATCCATTTAGAGTTTCGATTACTAATTATAATAACGAAAAAGTGCCAACCATTTTTAAATTTGGTGCTCAATATATTTTTTCTAAAAAAGTTTTTTTAGTTGCAGAAGCCGAAAAAACATCAGCACAAAAATTAAATGTAAAAGGTGGTATTGAATATAATCCTTCTTCATTAGTTTATTTAAGAGTAGGTGGCGCAAGTTATCCAACGCAAGCCTCGTTTGGTATTGGTGTAAATTATAATGGTTTAAAAATAGACATCAGTTCGATGTACCATTCTATTTTAGGCTTATCACCGCAAATTGGTTTAAGCTATGCGTTTGGTAAAAATTACGCGAAACCAACTTCACAACCTCAAATTAATTAATACGATAACGGATTATTAAGAATAAAAACTTCATATTCATTTTGTTTAGTTGTGTACTTAGTTTTACAAGCTATGCTCAAACAGATACGATTGTTCCAAAAAACAATGAGCAAGTTGACGAACAAATTAATCAAAATATAGAATTATTATCAGAACAAATGCAATCCGAAGATGGTGATTTATCCAATCTTACTGAGATTTACACTTATTTAAAAAGACATCCTCTTAATTTGAATAACGCAAAAAAAGAAGAGCTTTTAGAAATGCAATTGTTAACCGATATTCAAATTAATAATTTAATAAAGCATCGCGAAAAAAATGGTTACCTCATGACCATTTATGAATTGCAAAGCATTGAAGGATTTGATGTAGCAACCATTAAAAAAATTGTACCCTTTGTGTACGTGAGTAATAATTTTAATTCTACTTTTTTTAGTACAAAAGAAATGTTTAAAGATGGTAAGCATGAATTTGTAATGCGTTTGCAACGTGTTGTTGAAAAGCAGGCTGGATATTTTATACCAGATAGTTTAACGAAAGCGACAAAGCCTAATTCATATTATTTAGGAGATCCAAATAGAGTATTTGCACGTTACCGTTTTCAATATAATAATGCGGTCAGTTTTGCTATTAGCGGAGAAAAAGATGCTGGAGAACAATTGTTTAAAGGAACACAAAAACAAGGCTTTGATTTTTATAGTGGGCATGTTGCAATTAAAAATATTAAGTTTGTTAAAACTCTTGTATTAGGTGATTATCAAGCTACATTTGGACAAGGCTTAACGCTTTGGCAAGGTTTTGCGTTTGGTAAATCTGCTTCGCCAATGAATATAAAACGTTATGGTATAGGTATTAAACCTTATTATTCATTTGATGAAAATCGTTTTTTTAGAGGCGCAGCCGGAACATTTAAAATTAAAAATTTTGAATTAACAGGTTTAGCATCGTATAAAAAAATTGATGCGAATGCAACTATTACGGACACATTAACTAATGGCGAAATTGATGTAGTGGGTGTGAGTAGCTTAGAAACAGGTGGTTTACACAATACAAATAATTTAATTCAAGATAAAGGCACTATAGCACAAACAATTTTAGGCGGTAATGCCGCGTATAACAAACGAAATTTACACATTGGTGCAACGGTTCAAAATATGAATTTGAGCGCTGAGTTAATTAGAACTCCAAGTTTGTATAACCAATTTGATTATCAAGGGAAACATAATTTTGTTGGAGGTGTTGATTATAGTTATGTTTTTAGAAATGCTAATTTATTTGGTGAATATTCGATGAGTGCAAATGGTGGGAAAGCATTTTGTCAAGGTTTAATTGTTGCCCTTGATCCTAAATTAACATTTATGGCGCATTACCGTAATTTTGATAAAAATTTCCAAAATTTATATGGCAATGCAATTGCAGAAAACACCTTGCCTCAAAACGAAAAAAGTTTATATATAGGTATGGAAGCTAAATTATTTAAGGCAGTAACCTTGTCTTTATTTTTAGATCAATATAAATTTGATTGGCTAAAGTCTTCTGCCAGTGCGCCATCTAACGGTAGAGATATTTTTACCCAATTAAATTATACGCCTACAAAAAAAATTGATATGTCTATTAGGTTCAGACACCGCACTAAATTTCAGAACAGTGTAGTGGATAATGCGTATGATTATTTAGTGCCTTATGTTCAATATAATTACCGTTATAATTTATCGGCTCAGTTATCCCAAAGCATAAAAATAAAATCAAGAATAGAGTATACACATGTTGATAAAGCAACTGATCCGGATGAAAATGGTGTAGCATTTGCGCAAGATATTATATATAAAAAATTAAATAGTCCTTTTTCAATAACTGCACGTTATGCCGTTTTTGACACGAAGGGTTATGATAGTAGAGTTTATATTTATGAAAACGATGTGCTTTACGGTTATTCTGTGCCCGCATTGTATTATAAAGGGCAACGTGCTTATATTATGGTAAATTGGGATATTACACGCAACTTTGAAATTTGGGTACGTGTAGCGCAAAATATTTATGATAACCAAACCGTATTGCAATCAGGTAGTTTAAACCAAATTAATGGGAATAAAAAAACTGAATTGAAATTACAGGCCAGGTTGAAATTTTAGTTTTTTTAAGATTTTATCAAAAAAAAGCACTCATTTTATTGTACCTTTCACATGTTCTAAAACTACACTACCTATGAATACTTTATTCTTAAAAATGAAATTGTACATTTTTATCTTATTATTTATTTTCTGTTCTGGCAATAATTATGCTCAAAAAAAATATCCTAGTTTACTTTGGGAAATTACTGGTAATGGTTTAACTAAGCCGTCTTATTTATATGGTACAATGCATGTAAGTAGTAAACTTGCATTTCATTTATCTGATTCTTTCTTCGTTGCTCTTTCAAGTGTAAATTCAGTTGGTTTAGAGTCGAATCCAGATCAATGGCTAATTAATATGAAAAATATTGGATTATTGGAACAATTTAATAATCCAAATACTTATGGAAATGCAAATTTTTATAAAGATGCTTTTAAAATGGAACCGCCAAACAATAAACGATATATGGAAATTATTGCAAATGACCCTGATATCATTAATAATTTATTGTATCGAAACAACAATAATAAAAATGATCATGAGGAATCAACCTATATAGATTTATATATATATAAGGTTGGCTCTAAACTGAATAAAAAAATCGTGAGTCTTGAAGACTTTAATACATCTTTAATAATGGCAACAAAATCATCTGTTAAAGATCCAGATGAAGATTATGATGAAACAAGAGTTAAATATGATTATTATAAAGTGCAAAGTCAAATTGATGACTCCTATCGATTAGGAGATTTAGATGTTTTAGATAGTTTAACTCGCTTAATTCATTACACAAAGAATACTCAAAAATATTTAATTGATGACCGTAATATTATCTTAGCGCATAATATTGATTCTGTTAGTAAAACTGGTAGTATTTTTTCTGGGATTGGTGCTGCACATCTTCCTGGTGAAGCAGGAGTAATTGAATTACTCAGAAAAATGGGATATAAACTACGACCAGTTTCTAATATCGCTACAAAAAAAGGAATTAAACAAAAAGAAAAAATTGACGATATAGTAAAAAAGCTCACGGTAACAAAGCAATACGCTACTGATTCTTTGTTTACCTATGATTTGTATGAAACTCCAGTTAGTTTGGCAAATTTAAAAGGTTATTCTTTTTGTTTAACCACTGATATGACTAATGGTTCATATTATACAATTTCTAGACAAGTTACATATGCTTCACTTTTCAATTATAATTCAGATAAAATGATTTTAAAAATTGATAGTTTACTGTATGAAAGTATACCTGGTAAAATAATTTCTAAGAAAGAAATAATTACTTCAAATGGAATACGTGGCATTGATATTATAAATAAAACAAAAAGAAGCGACCTACAACGATATCAAATATATTTTACTGAAAATGAAATTATCATTTTTAAAATGAGTGGTAAAGGTGATTATATTAATGGAACTGAAGCTAACCGTTTTTTTGAATCAATTAAATTTTCCCCTAAAAAAACAGAGGCTTTACAAGTGTTTTCTCCCGCTACGAAAGGTTTCTCTGTCAATATTCCGACTTGTTATAAATATATAAATAATAAAAAATCTGGATCTCAGGGTTTGGCAGAAGAATTATATGCCCAAGATAAGAATACAGGCATCTGTTATGGTGTTATGAATTATTATTATCACGACTTTTATTATTTAGAAGAAGACACTTTTGAATTAAATTTATTATGTAATAGTACATTAAAAAACTTTGGGTATGAAACTGAAACTACTCGAGAATTAACTCGCGAACAAAATTTGTCTTGTATTAATTTTTCAGGTTTAAATAAAAAGTTAGATAAAATGTTTTATGGTAAAATATTTATTAAAGGACCCCATTATTATTTAGCCTTTTCTATAGCGGATAAAAATCAAGGAAATAAAAAGTCACAAGATTTTTTAAATTCATTTAAAATAATAGATTTTAAATATATCAATGAATTGAAAACCATAACTGATCATGACTATTCATTTACCGTCACAGATGAAATGGTGCCAGATGATAAAAATTTGTATGAAGAAGGAATGGCAGCTTTTTATGCTGATATTGAAAATAAGAAAAACAGAAAACTTATTAGTACTGCTTATAATTTTGAGTCCAAATCAAAGTCATATTATTCTCCATCTTCTGGAGAGCATATTAATATTGAATATGAGAAATATAATGACTATGATTATAGAGATTCAAAAACATTTTGGGATGATTTAAATAAATATTTAAAAACAAATTATACATATATAATTTCTAATCCTGTTTATTCTAAAAAAGACAAAACTGAAACTTATGAAATGGTATTGAAAGATACAGCTACTTCCAATATGATAAAAAGAAAGTATATTTTAAAAGATGGCCTTCTGTTTTGTTTATCTGCAGTTTGCGATTCTACAACTGGTACTAAAGGTTGGGCAGAAGGTTTTTTAAAATCTTTTAAACATAAGGATACTTTATTATCTCGACCTATTTTTGAAAACAAAACAGCTTCTCTTCTTAAGGATTTAAATTCAAATGATACAACTACAAAATACGCTGCAAAGCAAACTTTGGAAAATAGTATTATCGACAAAAAATTCTCAAAACAGGTAATTGAATTTATAAAATCACCAGATTTTTTGAAATTAAATGAGGATAATAAAGCTACTTTATTAGTTAATGTAGGTGATATGGGTGATGATAAAATAATTCCTATTTATAAGGATCTTTATAATTATTATGAGGATAGTAGCTACTTACAAATTTGTATAATAAAAGGATTGGGACTTTTAAAAACCAAAGCTAGTTATGCTACCATTTTCGAATTACTCAAGAATAAAACGCCATTGACTGGAAGTGAAGAAAATATCACAAATATTTTAGGCCCATTAAATGATAGTTTAGAACTTTGTGCAAACTTTTTTCCTGATTTACTTGCGCTAACTTCTTTTGAAGAGTATAAAACACCAATCTATAATCTATTTGCTGATTTAGTTATGCGAAATATTATTCCAAGCAGTAAATATCAAATAAACCTTCCAACACTTTTAACGGAGGCAAATAATGAATTAAAGCGTTATAATACATCGGCTGTAAAGGCTAGTAAATCTTATGCAGAAGAGGAATTAGGCGAAAATCTGATTGATTATTACACAAGTCAAAGTAGTGAAGTAGATAGTTTTAATGGTAAAAAAATATATCCGAATTATTTTAATATGATAGAAAATCATGCGGTTATTCTTGCGCCATTTTATAATTCAAACGCAGGCGTAAAAAAATATTTTGAAAAAATATTTAAAATTAAGGATGATCAAATACTTTTAAATATTTACTTAATTGCGAATAAAAATAAAATACCTGTAAATGATACAGTTTGGCGTTATTTTAGTAAAAATAAAAGTACAGTTCTTAAAACTTACATCGAATTATCTAAATTGAAAATGCTCGATAAATGTGATAAAACATTAATATCTCAAGAAGAATTTTGTAAAACAAAAATCGAAAACAGTATTATTTATGAGGAAGATTCAAATGCTGATGAAAACACAACAGTTAAGGAAAAAGTAAAAATAGATAGTGTTTTTTATCTCAGAAACGAACCTGTATTGAATAATCGAGAAGAAGGGATAATCTATTTTTACGACAGAATTGATTCAAAAACAAAAACAAAAAGTTTAGCTTACGCCTTTGTGAAGAAACATAAAGATGATAAAATCACTACTGAATTTGAAATTTTAAATTTGAAAAGAATAATTGAACAAGGTAAAACAACAGAAGAAGTGATAAAGGAAATTAAAACAGAGTTTTACTACAAAAATAGATTACGATATATATTTGATACCAATAGCATTGAATAGACTGTTTTAGTTAGCCCATTTAATACTTATTCAGGAATTAGTTCTGTATTTGTTATTTCAACAAAGCAAGTTGTAACACTTCCACCATTTGATTAACATACTTAAATGTTAAGCCTTTTAAGTATTCTGGCTTAATATCTAAAATATCTTTTTCGTTGTCAGCACATAAAATAATTTCTTTTATTCCCGCACGTTTAGCTGCTAATATTTTTTCTTTAATTCCACCTACAGGTAATACTTTTCCGCGTAAAGTAATCTCACCAGTCATAGCTAAATGTTTTTTCACTTTACGTTTTGTAAGTGCTGAGGTTAATGCTGTGAGCATAGCAATTCCTGCGCTTGGCCCGTCCTTCGGAGTTGCTCCTTCAGGAACGTGAATATGAATGTTATGATTCTCAAACAATTCAGAATCGATTTTTAATTCTTCGTTATGAGCTTTAATAAATTCCAATGCCAATGTTGCACTTTCTTTCATCACATCTCCAAGGTTTCCAGTTAAAGTTAATTTAGAACCTTTCCCTTTCGATAAACTTGTTTCGATATATAAAATATCACCTCCAACTTGAGTCCATGCTAAACCTGTAACAACACCAACCACATCATTACCTTGGTATTTTGATTTTTCGTGCGAAGGCCCTAAAATTTTTGTAATTGTTGCTTCCGTAATTTTTGGTAAGCTTTCGTTTTTAGCAACATGCACAGCAAGATAACGAGCAACCTTAGAAATCTTTTTTTCTAAACCACGAACTCCACTTTCTGCAGTATAGTTTTCTACAATATATTCTAATTGCTTATCAGTTAATTTTAATTGCACTTTTTTTAAACCATTTTCTTCAATTTGTTTTGGTAATAAATGTTGTTTTGCAATTTCAATTTTTTCTTCAACGGTGTAACCACTAACTTCAATTATTTCCATTCTATCGCGCAAAGCAGGCTGTATAGTAGATAAATTATTACAAGTTGCGATGAATAAAACTTTACTTAAATCGTATTCGGTTTCTAAAAAGTTATCATAAAAAGTTGCGTTTTGTTCAGGGTCTAAAACTTCTAATAGTGCAGATGAAGGATCGCCATGATAATCCGAACCTATTTTATCAATTTCGTCTAAAATAAAAACAGGATTAGATGATTGTACTTTTTTTAAATTTTGTAAAATACGTCCTGGCATAGCACCAATATATGTTTTACGGTGTCCGCGTATTTCACTTTCATCTTTTAAACCACCCAAACTCATGCGAACATATTTTCTATTTAATGCTTTCGCAACACTTTTTCCTAAAGATGTTTTACCAACTCCGGGAGGGCCATATAAACAAATAATAGGAGATTTTAAATCACCTTTTAATTTTAAAACTGCTAAGTGTTCTATGATGCGTTCTTTAACTTTTTCTAATCCAAAATGGTCTTCATCTAATATTGCTTCTGCATGTTTTAAATCAAAATTATCGGTTGTGTATTCACCAAATGGTAAATCTAATAAAAGTTCAACATAGTTTGTTTGTACCCCAAATTCACCTGAATTAGGGTTCATACGTGCTAACTTGCCAATTTGTTTTTCGAAAAGTTCAGCAATTTCTTTACTCCATTTTTTATTTACAGCTCTCGCTCTTAATTCTTCAATGTCTTGCTCATGGCTTTTTTCACCAAGTTCTTTTTGAATTGTTTTTATTTGTTGGTGTAAAAAATAATCACGTTGTTCTTTATCTAAATCAACTTTTACTTTATTTTGAATTTGATTTTTTAATTCTAGTTTTTGTAATTCTTTAATTAAATGAGATAAAACAAGTGTCGCACGTTCCTTTAAATTTGGCACTTCCAACATGCTTTGTTTTTCTGTTGCAGTAGCATTCATGTTTGATGAAATAAAATTCACCATAAAATTTTGACTTTCGATATTATTTAAAGCAAAGCCTGCTTCTGTTGGTATTTGTGATGATTTTTGAATAATTTGTAATGCTGTATCTTTTAAACTGGAAACAATGGCTTCAAATTCTTCATCATTTTTTTCAGGACGAGATTCTTCAAAGCTTTCTGTTTTTGCTTTGTAGTATGGTTCTGATTGTGTAAATTCTTTTATTCTGAATCTTTTTTTACCTTGAATAATAACAGTTGTATTACCATCAGGCATACGTAACATTTTTAATATTTGTGCAACTGTTCCTACGCTATTTAAATCTTCCTGACTTGGATCTTCAACCGTATCATTTTTTTGCGATACAACACCTATTATTTTATCCCCTTTAAATGCATCCTTTATTAAATTGATAGATTTATCTCTACCAACTGTTATTGGGATAACCACGCCCGGAAATAAAACCGTGTTACGAAGTGGCAATATTGACAGTAATGTAGGCACTTTTTCTGCGTGCATATTGTCTTCATCCTCAGTAGAAAGTAATGGTATAAAATCGCTGTCCTCGTCAATGATAGGTTCAAAGGGCATATTTGTGAATTGTTCGAAAAAACTCATAGTAAATTATAAATGTATAGTCTTAAAGATACGATTATTATGCCATAGGTTTTGTAGGACTTTATGGCAGATATTTTTAATTTAACGAAATCAGCAGTGTTAAAGACTCAATTAAAACAAATAATTAAAATATTACTTATTTCTAATCGCCCATTCTTTGGCGAAATAAGTTAGTATAATTGATGCACCTGCTCGTTTAATGCTTAATAAAATTTCATCACTTACTTTATCGCCATCAATCCAACCTTTGGCGGCAGCTGCTTTAACCATGGCATATTCACCACTTACATTATAAGCTGCAATTGGTAAATCACAATTTGAACTTAAGTCTTTTATAATATCTAAGTAAGACAATGCTGGTTTTACCATCAAAAAATCTGCGCCTTCAAGTGTATCTAATTGCGCTTCAATTAAAGCTTCTTTACTGTTTGCGGGATTCATTTGGTAGGTTTTTTTATCACCAAATTTTGGTGCGCTATCTAAAGCATCTCTAAAAGGGCCATAAAATGCGCTTGCATATTTAGCTGTGTAACTCATAATTGAAACATTTGTGTGCCCAGCTTTATCAAGTGCTTCGCGTATTACTCCAACTCTTCCATCCATCATATCACTTGGCCCAATTATATCTATTCCACAATCAGCTTGTGCTACAGCCATTTTAGCTAAAATACTAAGTGTTTTATCGTTTACAATTTCCCCTTTTTCAACCAATCCATCATGGCCATCGCTACTATAAGGATCCATTGCAACATCTGTCATAATACATGCTTCAGGAAATTCTTTTTTTATTTGCTTTAAGGTTTTTAAATACAAGCCGTTTTTATTTAAACTTTCGGTTGCCTGTTTATCTTTTAATTTATCATTAATGCTAGGAAAAACATCAAATGCTTTAATTCCTAATTTCATACAAGCTTCAATTTCTTTTAAAATTAAATCAGAACTAAATCTAAATATGCCAGGCATCGAATTGACTTCAGTTGTTTTATTTTTTCCTTCAATTAAAAATAATGGAAAAATAAAATCATTTACACTAACTGTGTTTTCTTGCACCATATTTCGGATGACTTCCGATTTACGATTTCTGCGAGGGCGTTGAGTTATCATATAATGTTTTTAATGTTTTATTGTTTTAAAATTTTTTACCCCAACATACATGGTGTAAATACTGAGTGTCATAAATACATGGCTTACATCTAAGTGATTAAACCAAATTCCAAAACCAAGTTTGAATAAATTACAAAGTGAGGCAATTACAGCAATTCCCACTCCAAATATAATATACTTACTTAACAATGATTTTGTTTTTCTATATTTAAAATATTCTAACGAAGTTGCTACAATTAAAAGTGAAAATGTAGTGTGAATAATTACAACTACAAATGTCCAAAAATAAAATGTGGCAATTAGTGAAATTAAAATCTCTAAACATGAAACGATGAAAAATAGTTTAAATAATTTATTTCCTAAAAGAGATTTTGAGTGATACAAAGCCGCAAATTGTGAAAATGCAATTGAAAATATCCCTAATATCCATCCATATATTTTTGCTTCTTTCCCAAAATGGTATAAAAAAGCATGCCCAATTAATGCAGCAACAAGCGTTGATAAACCTGTTGTTAAAAAAAACCAACTATATAATTTAATGGCTTTTATATTTGAAATATTTATTGTTTTGAAGTAAGCGTAAAAACAAACCGCACAAAATATTAAATCAGTCAAAACTGTAATAGGCTCATCTATTTGCAGCCCAGCTAAATATATTGTAGGGTTTTGATTTGGAATCATAACACGTTTAAAATAGCTCTGAATAAACCTAAATCGTCATAAGTATATGGCATAGTAATTTGTGATGCTTTTACTTTTGCTTTTAGCAATGACTTTTCGGTAGCTTCTCCCATTGCAATTATTTTTTGATGTGGGTGTATTTTATTTTTATCTAAATAAGATTCAGCATTACTTGGGCTTGTAAACACAAGGATTTCTGTTGATTCAGCAACCTCATGTGGTACTTTTAATGCAGCATAAATTGGCAAGTCAATTACGTTTTGTTGTTTAGGAAATTGCCATTGAATAGTTCGCATGCTTTCGCGAGCAACTGGAAAAACAACGGTTCCTAACCCTACACGTGCAGAAAATTGTTTACCTACTAATTTAGTATCCGTACTTTGACCAATAAAATCAGCTTTTAATCCTAACTCACGAATTTTTTGCGAAGTTGATTTTCCAATGCATCCAATTTTTGTAGTTCCAATGTCTGGTTTTTGCATAAAGAAAAACTCAACAGCATGTTTGCTGCTGAAAAATAACCAGTCGGTTCTTGGCAAAAATTTTATCGTTAATTTTTTTAAATCAATTAAACTTTTGTTTTCTACTGTAAAACCTAAATTAATTAACCATCTGTTTAACGTACTACTTTCGTGCGTTTCACGAGATATAAATATTGACTTACCAGTAATGCGGTGAATGTGTTCAACTATTTTTTCAGGTAAATCTTCTGTATTTGTAGTTTCGTAATATAATTGTTTTGGTTGTGATGTAGCAGTTTCTGCAACAGAAACCCAAACTTTAAATAATTTTTTATCTAAATCATTTAATTCGGCATCACAATAAATTCCTAATGGTAATAAGCAACCACCATCTAATAAATTTAAAACACGGCGCTCAATATTTATATTTACTAAAACTTCATAGTCGCAAATTGAATCAAATATATCAGTTAATTTATAATCATCTTCTCTTATTTGCCATGCTAAAACACCTTGTGCAGGTGCGGGCACAAATTCAGAAGGTTCTAATTGTTCAACATGAAAATCTGATAAATCTAATTCTAAACGTTCTAATCCAGCGCCTGCTAAAAGTATGGCGTCATAATCGCCATTTTTTAATTTGTTGATTCGTGTAGGCACATTTCCTCTTAAGTCAGATAATTCAACATCTGGTCTAAAGGCATGCATTTGAGATTTTCTTCTTGCAGAAGAAGTTCCAACTTTTGCATTATCTTTTAAATTAAATTTCTTTTTTTCGTCAACACAATCTTCTCTTATTATTAGCCAATCTGCTGGATATTGTCTAGATGAAACACCTGCAATAATTAATCCTTCAGGGTTTTCGGTTGGTAAATCTTTATGCGAATGAACAGCAACGTCAATTGTTCCTGCTAATAATTCTTCTTCTAATTCTTTTGTAAAAAAACCTTTTCCTTCTAACTTTTCAAAGCTTGTGTTCCATTGCTGAGAAGTATCACCCTTTGTTTCAATAATTTTTATTTGTACTTCGTGACCTTTTTCCTCTAAAATAGTTTTAGTGTAATTTGCTTGCCAAAGGGCTAAGTCGCTTCCTCGTGTTCCAATCGTAATCATGTATTTTACTTTAAATTATTGAGGCTACAAGATAATGTATTTTTGGGTGAAAATTAAGATTTTTAATTTTCAATTTTAATACTAAAAATTAATATTCAAACTTTCCAAATTCCGAATTAATGGATACTTTTTTTCCTTTATAAGCTTCAACTCTGCCAATTATTTGTGCATCTACGTTAAATGATTTTGAAATAGAAATAACTTCTTGAGCAAATTCGGCAGGTAAGTATACTTCTAAACGATGGCCCATGTTAAATACTTTATACATTTCTTTGTAATCAGTATTACTTTGTTGGTGTATTAATTTAAATAATGGTGGTAACGGAAACATATTATCTTTGATTATATGTACGTCTTCTACAAAATGCAATACTTTAGTTTGCGCGCCACCACTACAATGAACGAGCCCTGAAATTTTAGAACCTAAAACATCAATTAATTTTTTTACAATCGGTGCGTAAGTACGAGTAGGTGATAATACTAATTTCCCAGCATCAATCGTTTCATTTTTTATAGAACCATCTATGTTTGTATAAGATATTTCTACTTTATCAGTTGGTTTTAATTGCCCACAATAAGTTACCTCTGTTGGTAAATTTCCGTCAAATGATTCTGGGTATTTTTCAGAAATATAATTACTAAAAACATCATGCCGTGCACTTGTTAATCCATTACTACCCATTCCTCCGTTATACTCAGTTTCGTAGGTAGCTTTGCCTGATGAAGATAAACCAACGATTACATCGCCTGCTTTAATAGTGTGGTTAGAAATCACATCCGTTTTTTTCATTCGACAAACAACTGTACTATCTACAATTAAAGTGCGAACTAAATCTCCTACATCAGCAGTTTCGCCACCAGTAGAATGTATGTCAATTCCGTTTTCTCTTAATGTTTGTAAAACTTCTTCTGTTCCGTTTATAATTGCTGAAATAACTTCACCTGTAACTAATCCTTTATTTCTGCCAATTGTAGATGACAATAAAATATTATTTGTTGCACCTACACAAATTAAATCATCAATATTCATGATTACGGCATCTTGTGCTATTCCTTTCCACACGCTTAAATCGCCAGTTTCTTTCCAATATACGTATGCTAAAGATGATTTTGTGCCTGCGCCGTCAGCATGCATAATAATACAATGATCGTTACTTCCTGTTAAATAATCAGGAACAATTTTACAAAATGCTTGCGGAAACAAACCCTTATCAATGTTTGATATGGCTTTATGTACATCTTCTTTTGAAGCTGAAACACCTCGTAAATTATATTTTAAATCTGACATTATATTTATGATTACGATTGTTTATTTAAACAGTGAAGTTAAATGCACAATTATTTATTTTAAACAAAAAAACTAACAATCAATTTCCAACAACTAAAAACTAATATCAAAAAACTAAATTTACGATTCTTTACGAGTATTTAACTCATCTCTAATTTTAGAAGCAAGTTCATACTGTTCATCATCTAAAGCGCCTTGAAGTAAATTTTTTAATTCTTCAGTCGATTTAGAATTGTACTCGTTATCACCATTAGTTGATTCTTCATTTGATATAGATGCTTCTTCTAATGTTGGTAAAGATTCATCATCCAAAACAATACCTGCTGACTTTAATATAAATTCGTATGTGAATATTGGACAATTAAAACGAACTGCTAATGCTATGGCATCACTTGTTCTAGCATCAATTTCAACTTCTTTAGCACCATCTGTGCAAATTAGTTTAGCATAAAAAATACCTTCAACTAAATTATAAATTAATATTTCTGTTACGTCTACACTAAACGTTTCAGCAAAAGCTTTAAATAAATCATGAGTCAAAGGGCGAGTGGGAGTCATTTTTTCAAGTTCAATAGCAATTGCCTGAGCTTCAAAACCACCAATAATTATTGGCAATCTTCTACTACCAGCACTTTCTCCTAACACTAATGCGTATGCACCACTTTGTGTTTGGCTATATGATAATCCAACAATTTCTAATCTTACTTTTTTCATTCCCATCGTAATTGTGTTATTGGAGTTTAGTTGTTTGTTGTTTGAGATATTATTCAAATTTAATTTTTTCTCAAAAAACTAACAACCAAAAACTAATATCTTTTTTAATTCTGATTTGCCTTAAATTTTTTAACTGCCTCAATTAATTTTGGTACAATTGTAAATGCATCACCCAAAATTCCGTAATCTGCTGATTTAAAAAATGGAGCTTCTTTATCACTGTTAATTACAACAATTGTTTTACTTCCGTTAACACCAGCTAAATGTTGAATAGCTCCAGAAATACCTATTGCTATATATAAATTAGGTCGAATTGCAACGCCTGTTTGTCCAACATGTTCGTGGTGTGGGCGCCAATGCATATCTGCAACCGGACGAGAACAAGCTGTTGTTGCTCTTAATTCTTTTGCTAATTCTTCAATCATTCCCCAATTTTCAGGACCTTTCATTCCACGTCCAGCAGAAACAACTAACTCAGCTTCTGGTAATGGAATCATCCCACCAACATCATTTGATTTTTTTTCTTTTACAACTATTTTAGAATTCACATTACTAAAGTCAGTAGCGAAATCAACAACAGTTGCAGCGTTATCTCCAAGTTTTACTGGAAACGAATTTGGCAATAAAGAAATTATTTTAATATCGCTATTGATAGAATATAATGCTGTTGCTTTTCCTGAGAATACGCTTTTTTTAACCTCTAAATTATTTCCGTTTACAACTGGGTAATCAACAGCGCCAGCTACTAAACCAGCTTTTAAACGAGCCGATAAACGAGGTGCAACTGCTTTACCAGTGATATCAAATGAAAATATAATGATTTTTGCTCCTTCTGCTTTTGCAATTTGCTCAACTGTTGAGCTTAATAACATACTATCTAGACTATTCAATGCGTCATTTTTAACGGATACTATTTTTTTAGCACCTGCTTTTCCCATTTCTTCCATTTGAGCTCCATCTGCATTAATTGCAATTGCAGTAACGGTTGAGTTTGTAAGTTCAGCAATTTTTGCTCCGTAATTTATTGCTTCTAATGAAGCTTTTTTTACTTTTCCTTTATTTATTTCAGTATATACTAGTATCATATTTCTTATTTTTTTGTCCCGCAGATTTCGCAGATTCTGCAGATTTTAAATTTTAATTATTTTGTTTGTCATTACTACTTTATTTCCTTTGTATTTAGATTTCTGTGAAATCAGCGAAATCTGAGGGAGACTGTTTTAAATAACTTTTGCTTCTGTGTGTAATAAATGAACTAATTCATCCATATTATTTTCATCAATCATTTTGCAAGTTGTTCTTCCAGCAGATAATGTATATGATTTAATGTTTGTTAATTTATCATTTCCAGTTGCAGCAACTACAATTAATGGTTTAGTGCGTGCCCCCATAATTCCTTTCATATTCGGAATGCGTTGTTCTGCCATTCCTTTAGCACACGAAACAACTAATGGTAATTCGCATTCAACTATTTGAGTTCCACCATCTATATCATGCTCAATGGTTGCTTTATTTCCTTCTAAATCAAATTTAGTTGCCAAAGAAACTAAAGGTAAATCCATAAAGCCAGCAATCATAGCGCCAACCGAAGAACCGTTAAAACTTATTGTTTCTTTACCTGTCATTATTAATTCATAACCATTTTCTTTAGCATAATTTGCAATTTGTTCAGCAACAAAATAAGCATCCGGCCCTTCGTTATCAATTCTAACTCCGTCATCTGCACCTAATGCAAAAGCTTTTCTGATTGTAGCATCACTATCAGCTAAGCCAACATGTATAACAGTTACTTTTTCAGCTTTTCCAGCTTCTTTTAATTCAAGGGCACGCACAAGTGCATACCACTCGTCGTAAGGGTTTATAATAAATTGTACACCAGCGTTATTAAATTCTGTGTCGCCATTAGTAAAGGCTATTTTTGTAGTAGTATCAGGTACGTTGCTAATTGGAACTAAGATTTTCATTATTAAAATTTTTTGGTTAGCAAATTTAGAAAATTATGGCATTATTCAAACACTTTAGGCTCAAAAAAGACCTAATATTTTTATTTTTTTATACACCTTATTTTTTTACATTTGAAAGTTATAAGATTATGAAAACTATAGAATTTAGAGAGGCTCTTCGTGAGGCTATGAATGAAGAAATGCGACGTGATGAAACCATTTTTTTAATGGGTGAAGAAGTTGCTGAATATAATGGTGCTTACAAAGTAAGTAAAGGTATGTTGGCCGAATTTGGGCCTAAACGAGTAATTGATACTCCTATTGCAGAGCTTGGTTTTGCAGGTATTGGAGTAGGTGCTGCCGTAAATGGTTTGCGTCCAATTATAGAGTTTATGACCTTTAATTTTTCGTTGGTTGCTATTGATCAAATTATTAATGCTGCGGCAAAATTTTTAAGTATGAGTGGTGGTCAATATAATTGCCCCATTGTATTTAGAGGGCCAACAGCTAGTGCTGGTATGTTGAGTTCTCAGCATTCACAAGCCTTTGAAAACTGGTTTGCAAATTGCCCAGGCTTAAAAGTAATTGTTCCGTCAAATGGTTATGATGCAAAAGGGTTATTAAAATCAGCTATTCGCGATAACGACCCTGTTATTTTTATGGAAAGTGAGCAAATGTATGGAGATAAATGTGAAATTCCTGACGGAGAATACTTAATTCCAATCGGAGTTGCTGATATAAAAAGACAAGGAACTGATGTTACGATCGTTTCTTTTGGTAAAATAATTAAAGTGGCCTTAGCTGCTGCCGCAGAACTAGAAAAAGACGGAATAAATGTTGAAATTGTTGATTTAAGAACTGTTCGCCCAATTGATTATGATACAGTAATTACTTCAGTTAAAAAAACAAATCGTTTAGTAATTGTTGAAGAGGCTTGGCCATTAGCTAGTATTTCTGGTGAAATTGCTTTTAGGGTCCAAAAAGATGCTTTTGATTATTTAGACGCTCCAATAAGAAGAATTACAACAGCTGACGTTCCATTACCTTATGCGCCAACACTAATTGAAGCTTCATTACCAAATATGGCAAAAGTTATTGAAGCGGTAAAAAGCGTTATGTACGTTAAGAAATAAAATTTAAAACAATTAACTCTTTTCTAAAATCTCATTTTGAGTATTATATAAGAGAATAAAATTAAAATTTGAAATGAAAATAATCATCCCAATGGCGGGCAAAGGTAAGCGTATGCGTCCACATACACTTACAGTTCCTAAACCCTTAATAAAAGTTGCTGGTAAACCAATTGTACAAAGATTAGTTGAAGATATCACAAAAGTGTGTGGTGAAAAAGTGGATGAAATTGCATTTATTATTGGTTCTGATTTTGGTAAAGAAGTTGAGGATAATTTAATTAAAATTGCTGAAGACCAAGGTGCCAAAGGAACTATTTGTTATCAAGAAAAAGCTTTAGGTACAGCGCATGCAATTATGTGTGCAAAGGATTCTATTACAGGTAAAACAGTTGTAGCTTTCGCAGATACTTTATTTAAAGCTGATTTTGTAATGGACACCAATCAGGAAGGTGTAATTTGGGTACAAGGCATTGAAGATCCTAGTCAGTTTGGCGTTGTAAAATTAGACGCTGCAGGTGTAATTACCGATTTTGTTGAGAAACCTACAACTTTTGTAAGTAACCTAGCTATTATTGGTATTTATTATTTTAAAGATGGTGATAATCTTAAAAAAGAATTGCAATATTTATTAGATAATAATATTACAGAAAAAGGAGAATTCCAATTAACGAATGCCCTTGAAAACATGAAACAAAAAGGTATTTCTTTTACACCAGGTAAAGTAACCGAATGGTTAGACTGTGGAAATAAAAATGCTACTGTTTATACAAATCAACGCGTGTTAGAATTTGATAAATCTAATCCGTTATTAAAAGGAAAGAATATTTCTAATGTGAATAGTTTAATTATAGAGCCTTGTTTTATTGGTGATAATGTGTCATTTGTTAATTCAATTGTTGGTCCCCATGTTTCAATCGGAGCTGGAAGTATTGTTTCAAATTCTATTATTAAAAATTGCATTATTCAAACGCAAACAAAAATTAATAACACGGTTGTTGAAAATAGTATGATAGGCGAAGGTGCTGAAATAAATGGAAAATCACTCGATGTAAGTATGAGTGATTATACAACTTTAAATTAATTTTTAATTTGCATTTTTTAAAAGGTTTATATTTTAATAGTGGTTTGCTTTTGCTTTTGGCTTTAGTTAATTTTCAATGTTCAAATTCTAAAAAAGTTTCTTCTACTCAATCAACAAAAAACAATTCAGTTGATCCTTCAAAATTTTCCTATTATTTTATTGAAGGATGTAAAGAACGTATGAAAGGAAATTTTGAACTCGCTGAAAAATTATTTATCGAGTGTTTTAAAATTGATCCAAATTCGGCAGCTGTAAAGTATGAAATAGCCAATATCAAAAAATATAATGGGCAACACGATATTGCTTTAAAATACAGTAAAGAATGCGCTTCTCAAGATCCTAAAAACGAATGGTATCAATTGTTATATATTGAGTGCTTGCATAATACTCGTCAATACGCATTAGCAGCAGATGCATACGCTAAACTTGTAAAGAGTTTCCCTAATCGACCAGAATTTTACGAAGGTTTAGCTGCTGAATATATGTATGCTCAAAATTTTGACAAGTCTTTTAAAACATACGAAGAGCTTGAATCTAAATTTGGTCCAAACGAAGCTTTCAGTATAAATAAAATTAAAATTTTAAAAACATTAAATAAAAAAGCTGAGGCAGAAACTGAACTAAAAAAATTAATAAAATTAAATCCTGCAGAAATTAAATATTACACTTATTTAGCAGAATTTTACCAAGAGACAAATCAAAACGAAAAGGCTAAAAGTGTATATGAAGATGCTTTAAAAATTGATCCAAATAATCCGATGCTGCATTTGGCATTAGCTGATTTTTACAAACTCAGTAATGACAAAGAAAATTTTTATAAAGAAATTAAAATTGCTTTTTCAAATGAAGATTTAGATATTGAAACAAAGAGAAAAATATTAGGTTCCTATTACCAATTGTCAGAAGAAAATCCCACATTTCAAAAAGAAGCTGATGAGTTAATTGAAATTATGCTTCGGTTACATCCTAAAGCATCTGAGTCGCATTCACTTAAAGCTGATTTTTTATATCGTGATAAAAAAATAAAAGAAGCAAGAGATGAATATGAAATTGCAGTTTTGTTAGATAAAGATAAATTTATTAATTGGAATCAATTGATGTATTTAGAGTCTGAATTAAATGAAAATAAAAAATTAGAAGAGCATAGTTTTGAAGCTATGGATTTATTTCCAAATCAACCATCGCCTTTCTTTTTTAATGGCATAGCAAATATTCAATTACACAATTATCAAAAAGCTGTTGAATCATTAAACACTGGCGTTGAATTTGTTTACAATGATAAACCCTTATTAATTCAGTTTTATTATAATATGGGTGATGCTTACAATTATTTGAAAGAATATGAAAAATCTGATAAAGCATTTGATGATGCTTTAAAAATTGATCCAGATAATTCATATGTGTTAAATAATTATGCTTATTATTTATCGGTAAGAAAAAAGAATTTAGAGAAAGCAGAAAAATATTCGAGAAGAAGTAATGAAATTGCTCCAAATAATAGGTCTTACATTGATACTTATGGTTGGATTTTATATCAATTAGGGAAATATAAAGAAGCAGAAGAATGGTTAGGTAGAGCAGCAAAAATGGGTGTAAAAAACTCAGTGATTTTAGAACATTATGGCGATGTGCTTTTTAAGTTGAATAAAATTGAAGAGGCTTTGTATTATTGGAAAGAGGCAAAAATGAATGGAAAAGACTCTGAACTTTTAGATAAAAAAATAACAGACAAGAAATTATATGAATAAGAATTTGAGTTTTAAATCTGTTATTTTAATCATCAGTTTAATTGTGCTGTTTGTAGAATCATGTAAAACAAAAAAACATACTCAAGTAACTACTGATAATCAAATTACAGATACTCTTCAGGATAAATGTCGCCTTCAATTTAAGACTGCTAAAAATTTAACTAGACATATTAAAGATAATGAATTGAAGTTTGATTGGATAAGTGCTAAAGCTGATGTAGAAGTTGATATTGATGGTGACGACAATAAGTTGGACGTAAAGGTTAGAGGAAGAAAAGATAGTGCTATTTGGATTTCTATACAAGCTGTTGGATTAATAGATATTGCAAAGTTGCTTATAACGCGCGACTCTGTAAAAATGGTTGTTTATGTTAAAAAGCAATATTTTAGAGGTGATTTTAATTATATCAACGAAATACTGAATGCAGATTTAGATTTTGATATGTTACAAGCCGCTTTATTTGGAAACAGTGCAGATTTTTATGAAGATGATAATAAATTGAATCCTGTAATTGATAGAGAAAATTGCCATTATTTGTTAAGTACCGAACGAAAAAAGAAATTAAGGCGTATAAAATCAGGTCAGGATAGCTTAAAACGTTCTTTACAAACGATGACGTTAATGAACGAAACGTATAAGATTATTAATAACCATTTTGAGGATGTTGCAACAAATAGAATTTTTAATGCTAAATACGATAAATTTTTGGCAAAAGACTCAGTTTTTGCACCACACGATGTTAATATTGAGATAAAGGCAGAGAAGAAAATAACCCTAAAAATTAACTATGTTCGCATAGAGATAAATCAACCGCAAAAACTCCCATTTACAATACCGAAAAATTATGATCCAATTCCTATTAAAAAAGATAAACCTCAGTAAAGTAATTTACTTCATTTTCTTTTTTATTGGATTACAATCAAGTTTTATTGCACAAACTAAGGCTCAACTACAATCACAAAAAGATTTACAGAATAAAAAAAATAAGTTGAATGATGACATCAAACAACTTAACTCTCAATTGAGCCAAACTAAGGCTAGTAAAAAATCGCAAATAAACACCATTGTTGTAATAAACACGAAGTTAAAAATGCGCGAAGAACTTATTGGAACTATTAATGCGCAGTTATCTCAAATAAACGGGAGTATTAAACAAAATGTAACAGAAATAAATACATTAAAGAGTAATTTAAATACTTTAAAATCAGAATATGCAAAAATGATATATTTTGCACAACGTAATCAAGATTCGTATACTAAAATAATGTTTTTGTTTTCTTCTGGAAATTTTAATCAAGCATATATGCGAATTAAATATTTTCAGCAATACGCTACTTTTCGCAAAAAACAAGCGTTAGAGATTGTAGCAACTCAAAATGTAATTACTGGAAAACTAAATGAGTTAGAAGAACAACGACATGAAAAAAATGTGTTATTAGGAAATGAGAAAGAGCAAAAACAACAACTAGATGGTGAAAAACAACAACAAGAAATTGTTTTGAGCGAATTACAGCAACAGGAAAAAGAATTAAAAACGGAGTTAGAAAAGAAGAAACGGGATGCAGAGAATTTGCAAATTGCTATTCGAAAATTAATTGAAGCTGAAATAAAACGTAAACTAGATGAGTCAGCTAAAATTGCAAATGATAAAGCAAACAAACTTGCCAAAAATGAAAAAAATAAAAATGAGATTAAAGAAATAAAAAATAAAAATGAAGCGAAAAACCCAACTGTAAAAACATACGCACCCGAACTTACTGCAGAGGCTGAAGCTTTAGGTGCAGATTTTTCAAGCAGTAGAGGTAAATTGCCTTGGCCTGTTGCTAAAGGTGTTATTTGCCAAGGTTATGGCGAATATGAGCATCCTGCAATTAAAGGTTTTATAATGAATAACAATGGTGTTGAGATTTGTGCTAATAAAGGGTCGCAGGCAAGAGCTATATTTGGAGGCGAAGTAACAAGTATCGCAATTTCTCCGACTGGAGGAAAATTAATTATAATAAGGCATGGCGAATATTTAAGTGTTTATATGAACATAGGAGATGTGTTTGTGAAACAAGGTGATAAAGTTGCGATCAAACAAGCAATTGGAACTATTCAAGACGAGGATGGTAAAACAAGTGTAAATTTACAAATCTGGAAAGGTCAAAAAACGATGGATCCAAGTGGTTGGCTTTATAATGGACGTTAAAAATAAAAATATGAAAAAAATATTCCTGCTATTAATTGTATTTTCTATACAGTGCGTTGCGCAAAACAAAAAACACATTTTATTAATGAATGGTGTTGCTCATTTAGGGACAGGTGATGTACTTGAGAATAGTTATATCGCCATTAATGATGGAAAAATTGAGTTAGTTGCTGATGCTCGACTAACAAAAATTGATATTTCGAAGTTTGACACGACCATTAATTTATTTGGAAAGCATATTTACCCAGGTTTAATTGCTCCAAATTGTATAATTGGGTTGCAAGAAGCAGAATCAATTAGAGCAACTAGTGATTATGCTGAAGTAGGTGAATATAACCCACACATTAGAAGTTTAATTGCATATAACACAGATAGCAAAATATTACAAACTGTAAAAGCAAATGGAGTATTATATGTGCAGGCAACTCCACGTGATGGAGTTTTAAGTGGAACATCCTCTGTTTTAGCAACTGATGGTTGGAATTGGGAAGATGCTGTAATTAAAGCTGATGATGGTATACATTTAAATTTCCCAAAATCTATTCAAAAAAATGGTTGGTGGGCTGAGCCTTTGCCTTCTGATAAAAACAATAAGTATAATGACGAATTGAAATCATTAAAAACTTTTTTTGAAAATGCATTAGCTTATAATAACACTGCAATACCAATTGAAAATAATTTGCGCTATGAAGCTATGAAAGGTATATTTAATGGTAGTAAGGCATTATACATACATACAGATTACGTGAAAGATATTATTACAGCAGTTAACTTTAGCAAGCAATTTAATATTAAAAAGATGGTTATAGTTGGTGGAAAAGATAGTTATAAAGTTACATCGTTACTTCATCAAAATAATATTGCAGTCATGTTAAATCGTTTGCACGATTTGCCTGATTTACCAGAAGCAGAAACTGATTTGGGATATAAACTCCCATATCTATTACAAAAAGATTCCGTTTTATTTTGTTTACAAAACCAAGGCGATATGGAAGCGATGAATGCTCGTAATATCGCATTTTTAGCTGGAACAGCTGCTGCTTACGGTTTAACAAAAGAACAAGCCTTACAAAGTATTACCTTAAATAGTGCTAAAATTTTAGGAATTGATAAATTAATTGGAAGTATTGAGATAGGTAAAATAGCTTCTATTATTGTTTCTGATGGTGATGTATTAGATATGAAGACGAATAATATTATTTTAGCTTATATTAACGGTAGACAAATTAAATTATCTAATTTCCAAAACGACTTGTATAAAAAGTATTCTGATAAATTTGGTGTTAAAGAATAATCAATCAAATTAAATCAAAATGTCAGACTTTACTATAAAATCAAATTTGGTTGATGTTGTTGCAAAAGAAATTTACGCGGCAGAAATAAATATAGTAAATAATAAAATTTCGTCAATAAAAAAAACTAACGAGATTTATTCAACTTTTGTATTGCCTGGTTTTATTGATTCTCATGTTCACATTGAAAGTAGTATGCTTGTGCCTTCGGAGTTTGCTAAAATTGCTGTTAAGCACGGAACAGTCGGCACTATTTCTGATCCTCACGAAATTGCTAATGTTTTAGGTATTGCAGGTGTTGATTATATGATCGACAATGCTAAGCAAGTTCCGTTTCATTTTTATTTTGGAGCGCCGTCGTGTGTTCCAGCAACGGAGTTTGAAACATCAGGTGCAACAATTGATTCCATTGGTATTGATGCATTGTTGTCGAAGCCTGAAATTGTTTATTTGGCAGAGATGATGAACTTTCCGGGAGTGATTTATAAAAATAAAGAAGTTCTTAAGAAAATAGCTTACGCCAAAAAACATAAAAAGCCTATTGATGGACACGCACCTGGTTTAATGGGTGATGATATGAAAGTATATTTTGATGCAGGAATATCAACGGATCATGAATGTTTTAAATATGATGAGGCGCTACAAAAATTAGAACATGGCGTAAATATATTAATCCGCGAAGGAAGTGCTGCAAAAAACTTTGATGTTCTAATTCCATTAATAGAAAAATTTCCAAAGCAAATTATGTTTTGTTGTGATGATGCGCATCCCGATAATTTACTAGAAGGCCACATCAATAAACATGTGAAAAAATCAATTGCATTAGGCTATAATTTATTTGATGTATTGCGAGCATCTTCCTATAACACTATAAAACATTATAATTTACCAATAGGCATGCTTCAACTGGGCGATGTGGCTGATTTTATTGAGGTGGATAATCTGAAAGATTTTGATGTTTTAAAAACATATATTAAAGGAAATTTAGTTTGTGAAAACAATCAATCCTTTATAAAATCGGTAAAAACTCAAACCGTAAATAATTTTAATTGTAGTTTAAAAAGTAATTCTGATTTTATTATTAAATCTACTGGGAATAAAATTCGTGTTATTGAAGTATTAGATGGACAATTAATAACGAACGAAATTGAAAGTGATGTTTCAAAAGCAAATGATTTAGCTGAATCGGATATTAAAAATGATATTTTGAAAATTGCAGTTATTAATCGGTATTATGATGCGCCTGTTTCCGTTGCGTTTATTAAAAATGTAGGTTTAAAAAGTGGAGCAATTGCAAGTTGTGTAGCTCATGATTGCCACAATATAGTTGTTGTTGGAACAAATGATGATGATATGTGTAGAGCAGTTAATTTAATTATAAAAGCAAAAGGTGGAATTTCATTAGCAAATAATACTGAGGAACTCGTATTAGAATTACCTATTGCTGGCATTATGAGTCATAATAGTGCTGAAGAAGTTGCGCAAGCTTATATAATGTTAGATAGACGAGCGAAAGAATTAGGTAGTAAGTTACGTGCACCTTATATGAGTTTATCGTTTATGGCCTTACTAGTTATTCCAAATTTAAAGCTCAGTGATAAAGGATTATTTAATGGTAAAACTTTTCAGTTTACGGATGTTTTTATTTAAGAATTATGCAAATCTCTAACCGACAATTATTTTTAAATCATATTGCGCAAGTTTCACCAAAACCCATGGATCTTGAAATTAGCCATGCTAAGGGAATTTATTTATACGATGTAAATGAAAAATCTTATATCGATTTTATTTCTGGAATTTCCGTAAGTAATGTTGGGCATTGTCATCCAACTGTTGTTAAAGCAATTCAAGAGCAAGCAGAAAAATATATGCACTTAATGGTGTATGGCGAATATATTCAATCTCCACAAATACAATTAGCAAAAGCCTTAACAGACTTATTACCAAAAAATTTAAATTCTATTTTCTATACCAATTCGGGAACAGAAGCAACTGAAGGTGCATTAAAATTAGCGAAACGCGTAACTGGTAAAACAGAAATTATTTGTTTTACAAACTCCTATCATGGCAGTACACATGGCGCATTAAGTGTAATGGGGAACGAAGAATTTAAACAGGCATTTCGTCCGTTACTACCCGATGTAAAAATTATACCATATAATAATATTGAGCAAGTTAGAAAAAACATTACATCAAAAACTGCTTGTGTTATTTTAGAACCTGTGCAAAGTGAAACAGGATATACGATTGCAACCAACGAATTTTTAAAAGCTATTCGCGAAAAATGTGATGAGCACTGCGCATTATTAATTTTTGATGAAATACAAAATGGTTTTGGAAGAAGTGGAACGTTATTCGCGTTTGAACAAACTGGAGTTACTCCAGATATTTTGTTGTTAGCAAAAGGAATGGGAGGAGGAATGCCAATTGGTTGTTTTGTAAGTTCTCAAAAATTATTAAATGAGTTTACCTATAATCCTGTTTTAGGAAACATTAATACCTTTGGTGGAAATGCAGTTTGTTGTGCTGCATCATTGGCTTGTTTACAAATAATTATAAATGAAAAGTTAGTTGATGGAATAGAAAAAAAATCAAACTTAATTCGTTCACTTTTAAAACACCAAGCTATAAAATCCATTAAAGGAAAAGGTTTAATGATGTCCTTAGAATTTGAAAATACAGATTTGAATTTTAAAATTATAGAAACTTGTATTAAAAATGGATTAATTGTAGACTGGTTTTTATTTAATACCTATTCAATGCGTATTACGCCACCCTTAGTAATAACTGAAGAGGAAATAAAAACGGCTTGCACCATTATTTTAAAATCTATTGATGAGGCTCTTATTGCTCATCAATAGATTTAGATTAAAATTATTTACTTAAATATAAATTTCGTTCGCTATAAATATTTTGAAAATATTCATCGTTTAAGTCATCAATAAAATAAATAGCTTCACCTGTACTTTTCATTTCAGGCCCAAGTTCTTTTTGTACTTCAGGAAATTTATCATAACTAAATACTGGTATTTTTATAGCATACCCTTTTTTCTTAGGAGCAAATGTGAAGTCTTTTACTTTAGCGCCTAACATCACTTTTGTAGCATAATTTACATAAGGCTCATCGTATGCCTTTGCTATAAATGGAACTGTTCTACTAGCGCGTGGATTAGCTTCAATGATATAAACTATCTCATCCTTTACAGCAAATTGAATATTTATTAATCCAACTGTTTTTAATGCAACTGCAATTTTAATAGTGTGTTCTTTAATTTGTTTAAGAACATTATCGCTTAAAGAAAATGTTGGTAGGACTGCAAAGCTATCGCCGCTATGAATACCTGCAGGCTCAATGTGTTCCATTATACCAACAATATAAACATCTTTTCCGTCGCAAATAGCATCAGCTTCAGCTTCAATGGCACCTTGTAAAAAATGATCTAATAAAACTTGATTACCTGGTAAATCATGTAATAATTTCACAACATGTTGTTCTAATTCTTCTTCATTAATAACAATCTTCATGCTTTGTCCACCAAGTACATAACTCGGACGAACCAACAATGGAAAGCCCAATTCTTTTGATAAAGTTATGGCTTCCTCTGCATCTTCAATAACTCCAAATTTAGGATATGGAATATTATTATCTTTTAATAAATTAGAAAAAGCTCCTCTATCTTCAGCTAAATCCAAAGATTTATAATCTGTTCCAATAATTTTAATGCCGTAGCGTTCTAATTTCTCTGCTAATTTAAGAGCTGTTTGTCCGCCAAGCTGAACAATAACGCCTTCTGGCTTTTCGTGTAAAATAATGTCGTAAATATGTTCCCAAAAAACTGGTTCAAAATACAATTTATCAGCGGTACTAAAATCAGTACTAACGGTTTCGGGGTTGCAGTTTATCATAATGGTTTCATAACCCATTTCTTTCGCTGCTAAAACGCCGTGCACACAACTGTAATCGAACTCAATACCTTGTCCAATACGATTTGGACCACTTCCTAAAATAACCACTTTCTTTTTCTCTGAACGAATACTTTCGTTTTCATCTTCAAAGGTCGAATAATAATAAGGTGTTTTAGCTTCAAATTCAGCTGCGCAAGTATCAACCATTTTAAATACACGGTTAATATTAAATTCTTTACGCTTACTATATACTTCGCTTTCCAAACATTTTAATAAATGAGCCATTTGCCTATCTGCATAACCCATTTGTTTAGCTTCGTATAATAAATCTTTTGAAATTGTTTCTAATTTAAATTTACTTACTTCATTTTCAAGAGCAATCATTTGTTCAATTTGCTCTAAAAACCACATATCAATGCGTGTAAGTTTTTGAATGGTTTTGATAGAGATGCCTAATTTCATAGCATCATAAATCATAAATAAACGATTCCAGCTTGGACGCTCTAATCCTGCTAATAATTCAGCTTGATTTGTATTTTCTTTTCCATCAGCACCTAAACCATTTCGTTTAATTTCTAAACTTTGACATGCTTTTTGTAATGCTTCTTGAAAGCTACGACCAATTGCCATTACCTCACCAACTGATTTCATTTGGAAACCTAATTCGCGATTACAGCCTTTAAATTTGTCGAAATTCCAACGAGGTATTTTCACAATAACATAATCTAAAGTTGGTTCAAAATAAGCAGATGTTGATTTAGTAATTTGATTAATTAATTCATCCAATTGATAACCAATAGCTAATTTACTAGCAATGCGCGCAATTGGGTAACCTGTGGCTTTACTCGCTAAAGCAGATGAACGTGAAACACGAGGATTAATTTCAATTGCAATAATTTTTTCTTCTTCATCATCACTCACAGCAAATTGCACATTACAACCACCAGAAAAATTCCCGATACTACGCATCATTTTAATGGCCATTGTACGCATTTTTTGATATGTACTATCGCTCAATGTTTGCGCAGGAGCAACAGTAATACTATCACCAGTGTGCACGCCCATTGGATCAAAATTTTCTATTGAACATATAATGGCAACATTATCATTATTATCTCTTAATAATTCCAATTCATATTCTTTCCAACCTAAAACTGCTTTATCAATTAATACCTCATGTATGGGTGAAGTTTGTAAACCTCTATTTAATAAAGCGTCGTAGTCTTCTTTATGATAAACAACACTTCCGCCACTTCCGCCTAGTGTAAATGAGGGACGAATTACTAATGGAAAACCAAATTCTTGAGCAACAGATTTACCTTCTAAAAAAGATTTTGCAATTTTGCTAGGCGCCATCGCAACACCAATTTCATTCATTCTTATCCGAAATAAATCACGGTCTTCAGTAACCTTGATGGCGTCAATATCAACTCCAATCATTTTTACGTTATACTTTTTCCAAATTCCCATATCGTCGCATTTCAATGCAAGATTTAAGGCTGTTTGCCCACCCATTGTAGGAAGTACGGCGTCAATTTGGCGTTCTTCTAAAATTTTAATAATTGATTTTACTTCTAAAGGCAATAAGTAAATGTGATCAGCAGTTACTTTATCCGTCATAATAGTGGCCGGATTTGAATTAATCAATGTTACTTCAATACCTTCTTCGCGTAAGCTTTTGGCAGATTGGGATCCCGAATAATCAAACTCGCATGCTTGACCAATAACAATAGGGCCAGAGCCAATAATTAAAACGGATTTTATAGATGTGTCTTTCATAGTTTTCAGTTAATTTTTGTTTTTTCAGAAGAGAATTTCGCTACTAAAAAACAAACTTGGTAAAGATACAGTAAGCCTAGGAAATTTCTACTTTAAGATATTCACATTTTATTAGAATATAACTGATAACCCTACTTGGTTATTATGTGGCTTTTTTTTAGAAATATATAATTAATTGAAAATTAACCAGGATTTATTCGGATTTTAAAATAATTAAATTAAATTTATAAGCTAATGCTAAATTCGACAAAAATCAATTTTATGAAAAAAACAAACATTTTTACGTTAACTATTTTAGCTTCTGCTTTTTTAGTAAGCTGTGGCGATTCAAAAAAATCTGAAGAAGATGAAATGGAAAAAATCACTACAGAGGTTGTAAAGGACACTACTGCTATTACAGTTAATGATGAAACTAAATTTAAATTTGATTTCGCAATTGCTAATATCCCTTCACCTGTTGGAATGATGAATGATGTTTCTAAATGGGGAGAGCCTTATGATAATAAATTATTTAACGATACTAAAAAATCAAGCACTTATTCTAGCGAATTTTCTAAGTCTTTG
The DNA here is from genome assembly GCA_038327195.1 of Bacteroidota bacterium. Classification (GTDB taxonomy): domain Bacteria; phylum Bacteroidota; class Bacteroidia; order B-17B0; family Aurantibacillaceae; genus UBA4416. The sequence goes on from JBBQKU010000001.1 coordinate 97,211, forward strand.
AATTTAGGTATTTACAATATTGATTTATCATATGCTATGGTAAATAATAAAGGCGAAGATGTTTTATCTTATATGAAAACGGTAATGACATTATCTGAATCTTTAGGTTTAAAGGGAGCAGTAGATCAAATGGTTGGAAAACGTGCCGAAAATAATTTAAATAATAAAGATTCCTTATTAGCAATACTTGATGATATTTTTGTGAGAAGCGATTCTTATTTAAGAACAAATGAAAGAGTATTTACTGCAACTACTGTTTTTGCGGGTTCTTGGATTGAAAGTTTATATTTAACATGTAAAATTACTGAAAGCACTACAAATGCAGAAGTAAAATCAAAATCTTATACTCATTTATGGGAACAACGTTTTCATTTAGGAAACTTAATTAAAGTTTTAGAAGACTTTAAGGACAAAAAAGAAGCAGTTGAATTAAACAAGGAGTTGTCAGTTATTCATAAAGAAATATCTGTAATTAAAGATCCTAAAGAAATGGATGAAGCTAAGTTTAAGTCTATATCTTCTAAAATTTATGCTTTAAGAAGCCATTATACAGGCAAATAAAATCAACTAATATTTTTGGAAGAGTCTGTGTTTAATAACACAGACTCTTTTTTATTTCAAATAATTTAAAACTGAAATTTTAATCTCAATTCTTTTGTTTCTTTTTATTTTCAGTACTATTTTTCACTTCACATTGTCCAAATAATAGACATTTGTTTAATATTCCAAATACAAGGATAATAGAACCAACAATACCCATTCCCAAAATACCATTTACAAAAGCAGAAATGATAATAAATAAGCCAATAGGAATTAATGTAAATCTAAAAAATCCAATTCTATCAATGAAATTCATAGCGATAATTTTAAAGAGTTATTAAATGAAAACTAGATTAATCTAGTTTTCATAATATAAATTATTTTTTACAAGAAGCTGAACAAGTATGCCCTTTCTCTCCGCAAGTATTAGCATGCTTATCAGCAGTACAAGATGCATTACAGGTATGTACCTTAAGAGTTGTTGTGGTTTTTTTATCAGTTGTTGTTGCTTTTTTGCAATCAGCTGAACAAACGTGACCTTTATCTCCACAAGTTGTAGTATTCTTAGCTGTAGATTCTTTTTTGGGAGCCGTTTGAGCATTAACAGTTACTGATAATCCGCAAAATAATGCAAATACAAAAATTACTTTTTTCATGTTTTGGGTTTTTAATGGTTAATTATTGAGTTATATATTGTTAGTCGTAAAGCAATTGAATTCCTTACAAAAAAATCTTTATTAGTAGTTGTAACCACCACCATTATCAGTTTCTAATTGAACCCCTAAACCTAAAACCAACCGATTAACAAAATTAAAGTATGCAATAACTAAAGTAGCGTCCAATATCGCTCTATCATCAACACCTAATGCGTTTAATTTATTAATACAGTTTTCGGTAGTTACACTTGGTATACGTGTTAAGTTCCATGCTAATTCGCATAAAATCAAATCAACTGGTGATAATTCAACTTTACTAAAATCACGCTTCAATAACTCTATTTTTTTATCGTCTTTCCAATAATGATTTAAAGCATGAGCGTGATGAGTTTGACAATAGATGTATTATTAGCTGCACTTACAACAACAGCAATCATTTCTCGTTGTGTCCTTATTAATAAAGATTTACCAAATATGATCGTCATGTATAAATCCGTGTGTTTTACAATAGACTCAGGATTTAAATTTTAAATCATGTGTAAATCTGCCAACTTATCTCTCTATGATACTAATTCAACGTAAATGTTTTTTAACTTTCCTTCAGCTTCGGTATGCTCAATTACTTTAATGTGTAGTATATTATTTTGAAATTAATAATTTCTCTTTAATTGTTCTACCTCCTGAATCCATTAGTATGATGTAATATTGACCATCTTCAAAAGTGCTTGTATTTATGATAAAGTTATTTTCATTTATATTCTTCATTTCATAAACTTGTAATCCAGCACTATTAACAATAGAAATATTAAAGGTTTCATTTTTATCATTATTAAAAACAAGTGAAACGGTATTTGATGCTGGATTTGGTTTAATGATAAGTTTACCAGGCACTATATATTCTAAATACATAAATTTAACTTCTGAAAACTGACTAAATCCTAATCGTATTTTATAGTAGTTTGTTTTATTTAAAATAGGATTAGAGTGTTTAAAATTATAAGGTATTGATGAACTTGTATTACCGCAGATACCTGCAATATTTCCAATTTCCGTATAATTAATGCTATCTGTAGAATGCCATACTGTAATGCCATTACAAGTCGGTCCCGCATCAATTGCCCATGATAATAGAATTCCCGTATTATCTTGATTTAAATAAAAATTAGACAAATTGATTTTTTGAGCTTTACTTAAAAAGCTAATAAATATTAATCCAACACTTACAACTATTAGTTTTAATTTCATTTATTTGGATTTCATAGCTTTCCATGATGAGTATATTGACACACAAAATGGTACACAATAAGTTAGTAGCACTTTAAAGATTATTTTTAAATTCAAAGGATTATAAAAAATGGCATCATAACTATTAATTAAGTTTAAAATTGTACCTACAACTAATGCAATTTTTATGGCCGTAATGTAATTTTGTTTTTGCATTTCTCAGTTAATATAACCAATTCATCAATAATTGTAACACCTCTATCTCTAGCATACCATAAATGCAATTCTTTTTCAAAATCTTCCCACGAAATAGTGTCTTTATTTTCTTTCCAATTTAACATAATTGCTTGAGCGGGTTTTGGACGAGGACCCCAACTACAAATAAATTCTAAAGATTCAGAATCAATAATCAATAATTTTGGAATTGCATTTGCACCATTAGTTTGGTAATTAGAAATTAACTCAGGAAAAGTATCACGAGAAATAATTTTAAAATTTATCCTACCATTACTAGCCTCTGAAACTTTATTAATTACTGGTATAATTTGAGCACAATCACCACACCAAGCGTCACCAATTAATAACCAAACATACTCCTTTAAATTATTATGAAGTTTTGCAGTGTATTGTTCAGATAATAAAATCGTCTTATCTAAACGATTCATGCGTTGTACATTTAACTTAGTAAATTCTACTAGTTTATCAGATTGAGTACTTCCAGTTGTTTTACCATTTAAAAGCAAAGCATCAACATTTTTGCGATAATCGTTGTAAGACAATGCTTGTTCTATAACTTTATTTAAATCCATATTATTTTCCATTAATTACTTTTTGGCCTAACTGTAAAAATTCATTTGCATTATGGAATCCCATTGTTTTGCCAAATACTTTTCCGTCAGGCTTAATAAAAACTAGAGTGGGATAAGCTTCTACAGAAAAACGCTCCGCTAACATAGGCCCTTCGCCTTTTTCCATATCCATGGCAACATTGATGAAATTTTTGTTGTAATAATCTGCTACATTTTTATCTGTAAAAGTGGTTCGTTTCATTTTTTTACAAGGACCGCACCAACTAGCATAGGCATCTAAAAATATCATTTTATTCTCTTTCTTTGCTAAATCTAGAGCTTGTTGCCAAGTGCCAGTAAAAAATTGAATTCCTTCTTCCGTTTTTATTTGCTTATCGTTAGCTTTAAACCCAAATAGTATTATTGAAGCAATTGCTATTACAGAAGTTATAATTAGTGTTTTCATTTTATAAATTGTTTATGATTTGTTTAACAGGTAATCTATATTTATAATTCTCATCAAAATGTATATAACTAATTAATCCATCTTGATTTATGATAATGGTTGCTGGTACAGGCAATATATTATCCTTATTACCATTTGATTCTTCTAAATCAATCCCAAATAATTTATACTTTTTTACAGTTGAATCATTTACTTTAAATGCTACGCCATATTTCTTCATAATAACGTAAGCACTGTCGTGAATTATTTCAAAAGAAGCTTTGGTTTTAGAAACGGTTTTAACTATCGAACTTTCTACTTCAGGAGAAATTGTAAGTAGAGATGCGCCTTTTTCCAATATCAAACCTAAACTATCTTGTAAATGACTCATGTGCTTATTACAATATGGGCACCAAGCACCTCTGTAAAAGACAATAACAACTTTCCCTTTTTTTAGCATTTCAGTTAAATCAATTTTATTGTTATTATAGCTCGTCGTTAAAAATAACGGAGCTTTATCGCCAACTTTTAAAAAGTTAACCGAATCTGACTGAGCATTTGCGCAAATAGATAGTACTGTAAAATATGCGACTAAAAAAATTCTTAACATTTTTTATTGAGTTTAAATTTTAGTTTTGTTTCATTTTGAATAATATTAACTTCAGCACAGTGGCTTAAATAGGTGAACTCAAAATCATTAGTCATTTCTATTTTTGCACCATTAACCTGCTCAAATAATCCTTTGCATTCTAACTTACCATCAGGGCTATATCTAGTTATAACATAGTTATTGTTTAATTGTTCAATATGAAACCAAGAACCACAACCTTCGCCACTTAACCAATGTATATTAGTTGGTAAATGATTTGGTTTTTGAGGACAAGGAACTATCTTATGAAATACTTCTGATTGGCTCATTGCTTCTTATCTTTAAAAATTGAAAGTTTGGTTTTAAAATCTCTACTAGTTCATTATCTGTTGAAATAACACAATAATTAGTTAATGCTTTAACATTACCTATTGGTGTTGGGCTTAGTGTTTTAGGGAAGGCTAATACTAAACGATGCCAAAAGTTTGGTTTGCCTGAAAGTGTTACTGTATTTACAAATCGTGAACAGTTTGTGCCATTAGGTAAAAATGGCCCATAAGCAATTGGAGAATTAGTTTGCATTTCATTTGCCTTTTCAAACGCCTTCTCAAAATTTATATGACAATAGGAGGCATGTAATGCTCCACTGCCATGGCAAGATTCATTGCCAAATAATTCTAATAACAATTCGTTGTAATTAGTTATTGCACCATTTAGTATAGTTGCTTTAGTTTTCAATTCTAAATCATGATCCGTATAGGCGCTTCTTACTCTACCATGTTGATGTGGCGCATGATAACGACCAAAATCAAAGTAATGACAATTGCCTGTTTCATTTTCAATTAAAACAATGGCAGCATGTCCAACTTTATAATATCTATTTTTATTAATTCTGAGCCATTTTAATGGTGTATCGTACCAAGCTCCCGCTTGTTTACAAAGCGTTTCTGGCCAAGCCAATGTTATTGCTATACCGTTATGCACGTTGTAAACTTTCTTTATTTAATTCAACCTTATACTGTTTTCCTTTTTCAATATCAAAATAGTTAAATATTGAATTATGTTTTTGAATATGTATTTGAGAAATACTTAATGTTCTTAAATCTCCTTTGCCTTTCATTAAAATATCTTCATTTACATTTAATCCATGCTTCCTGTTATGAAAATTTAAAATCATTCTATCCTCAAAATCTTGATGTTTATCAATCCATGTGTTAAATAAAAATTGACGAGCTTCTTGAATAGATGGAGCGTACAAAGTTGCGGAAGACCATATTTGATTATCTGTATGAGATAGTTTTTTTAAATGTTTTTTATTTCCGTCCCATCTTAATTCATAAAATGAATTTAATATATCTCCTTGATAATCTAATGTTAGTAAAGTAAATGGCTCAACATTATTTAAATCAACACTATCGCAAAATTCAGCAGCTGTATTATAATTAAAGCTTTCTAAAAGAATAAGTCCGCGACTTCTATTATACTTTTTTTCTTTTTGATGATTTACAAAAGCACCATTTAATAGACATGCTGTTTTTCCAATATTATCTGAAGCTATCCATGTGCCTCCTGCTAATTTATCTTTTGGGAAAACTAAATCAATTCCAGCAACATTATATGTTTTTGGCGGTATCGTTGCACGACTTACCTTTTCATCTCTACTAGATGTAAAGTAAAAGCCTTCACTTGTTGGTATAAAAGTTACTGTGCACATATTCTAATATGTCTAATGGTTGAAGGAGCAAAGCCAAAAGTATCATTAACTAAAGAGGTTAATTGCATTTCGGTAATAGCGACTTTTATTAATGCTTGATGATGAATACTGTGCTCTAAATTATAAGCTAATTCTCTGTAAAATGAGGATTGAATTAATTGAACTTCTTCATTCTCAGAAGTTGAATAATTAGCAATAAAAGTTATTGAAAAATCCCCCTTTACTTCAAGTAAAGCGTTTATGATGGTATCAATTGTTTTGGATGCAAAATGAATGTCTGTTTCTAATTTTAAGTCTCTTTGACGAGCATCGTAATTAACTTCTTTACTTGTTTCGCCTTTAAATAAACATTGATAAAACTCCAAAATATGCCTTACGTGTTGCCCGATAGAGGCATCCGTTAAAATTTCTAATTTACGGCCGTATTGTTCTTGAGACAAGCCTTTTAAAAGGTCATTGATTTCAATAAGGTTTTTGATGATGTGTCCAGTCATAATCTATTATTTAAAAATTGTGCTTTTAATTATACTTAGGGCTTTATAATTTCAATTACTTCTGATAAAGTACTAGGATCATTACCTTTTACTTCTGCATACTTCACATTAGGAACCCAAAATGTGCCGCCTTCAATTTTCACACAAATATTATTCAAAATAGTAAATTTATCATTAATGTTACTGTAAACATGATATTTATTATCAACGAGTGATTTCAATAGATAAAATTGTTTTTTATGGTAAGAAACAAATGAAAACGAAAATGACTTTTTTTCTTTATCGATTTCTTTTGTAGTTACTCCATATGCAAAGTTTTTTTGAATATAAGTTAATTGGTCTACTTTACCTCCTTGCGAATACTTAATCCAATATGCTTTAATCGGTTCTTTTTCGTTTAAATTACCTTCAGCGTCTTCATTTAAAGTATATACTATTGTGTTTTCGTTGATTGTACGTTGCACATAAAACAACATATTATATACACCTAATGGAATAGGTAAGTTTATGTCTTTTTTATTGAAACTTGATTTAAATGATGATGTTGTAAATAATACAAACATTAAAAACACTATATATTTTAAATCTATTTTTTTCATTTATTGATTAATAAAAATTAATTTCTTGAATCTTATATAATGATAGTCACCATTGAATACGAAACCTTACAAAAAATGATAGATTTTAATAAAATAAAACATATCTACTTGATTTATAATATATTAATAAACTATTTTAAATGTTACGTCAATTGTCTTTGCAATGTTTTTAGATGGTTTACCTTTTTCAAAAGCAATTTTATAATCTGCTAATACAATTTTTAATTTTGTGTCAACTGTTACAACTCCATTTTTAACTGTAACTGTCCCTTTTTCATGCACTGGATTTGTAGTTTCTTTAATTGTCATTTCGCCAGTTACAGTAGCATTATAAACTCCATCTTTTGAAAAATTAATATCCTTAAGGTTTGTGATTTTACCTTTAAATTTGGCTTTTGGAAATGCTTTCGTGTCTAAAAATTTATCACTATTAAAGTGTTTTTGCATTAAGGCTTTTTTAAATTCAAAACTTTGCATTGGCACAGACACAATGACATCGCCAGTTTCCTTACTCAACGTTGCTGTTGAAGCAAAATTGTTTGCATTTATATCTTCTGCATCTGTATGCGAAAAAATATCTACTTGACTTTTTGTACTCACTAATTTATCATCGCTTTGTTTAAAGCTAAATAAACCTACTAATACCGCTACTGCTACTATTGTTTTGAATCCTGTTTTCATAATGTTTGTTTTTTTTGTTTTTATATAATTATTTATTTTTTAATTTGAGATGTCACATTTTTCGAGGATTACATTTTCATATAATTCCATATCCGCATCGTAACCTGCACCTGAACGAATAATTCCTTTTATTTTTGTTTTATCCCCAATTTTTAATGCAGATGCATTGTTATTTGTTACCTGCATAAACGTGCAACTTACGCCTGCTTTTGCAGAATCTTCTTTTAGTAAAATAACTTTTTGATTATTCATGTCTGTATCAATTTTACTTACAGTGCCATTGATGACAATTATTTTTGATTCGCCATTTTCGCCAAGGTATTTTGCATTGGCAGTTTTTTCATTAGTTATATATTCATTAACTAATGTTGTAGCACTAATCGAATAATCGGCTTTTTGAGCTTGAACATCCAAGTGGGGCATGTTCCATAAATAAAATACATAAGTGCCTCCGATTAATCCGGCGCCTAAAAGGCTTAATAAAATAATTTTTGTTTTCTTTTTCATAAGTAATGTTTCTAGTTCTATATAGATAGTAGTAGAACATTTGAAAACCTTACAAGAAAATGATAATTATTTTAAATTCTCATCAATTGCCCTCTGCATGCGGATTTTGGATGTATCAGAAAGTTTAATATTAGAAGAGTTATAAGTATTTATATGATTTAATTTTAAAACGTTTTCAATTAAAACACTTTGTTTTTGATAATCTGCACATTTACTGCACATCTTAAGATGCATACTCAATTGTAGTTTATCCATGAACGATAAAGGCTTGCTATTTCCTTTTTCTACGAGAAATGTTGCTTTTTGACAAGACAACAATAATATGTGCATTAACTTTTTCATTTTATTATGCTCTAAACCAGTTTTTTTCGAGGCAAGCTCTCAATTGCAATTTTGCTCTGTGAATGATTACCCAATAGTTAGTCGGCGTAATATTTAATTCCTTACAAACAATTTCAGTTTCTTCCTCTTCCACTAATTTTAACAAAATTAATTGCTTCTGGCTTTCAGGTAATTTATCTATACAACTATTTAAGGCTGAGCCTAATTCCTTGTTTTCGATTGAATACGAATGATCGTTACCCCAGTTTTTTGGCGCAGCATTTTCTTTCCAATCTCCATCTTCAGTAAAATAACTATCAATAAACGAATCTTCTACATTACCCAATTTAGAATTTGATATTTCATATTTGGTAGAAGCTTTTCGATAATGGTCGGCTATTTTAAATTTCAGAATAGCGAATAACCAGGTTCTTTCAGAACTATTTCCTTTAAAATTTAATTGAGATTTTAGCCCCGCTAAAAATGTTTCCTGTACTAAATCTTCAGCTAAATCTGAATGCCCAGTTTTATTCATTGCATATCCAAATAACTCATCTGAATAAGTTTTAATCCAATTGTCGGGGTTTAGTATGTTTGAATCTTTAGACACAATAGCGCGGTAAAGATAAAATAAATAATAAATTTTTTTTAAAAATAAAAAAACCCTGCAAATACTGTGATTTGCAGGGTTTTAGTTTTTAATGGTTGCCATTTGGCGGAGAAATAGGGATTCGAACCCCAGGAACCTCACGGTTCAACAGTTTTCAAGACTGCCGCAATCGACCACTCTGCCATTTCTCCAGAGCGCGTAAAATTAGTATTTATTTTGTTATACCACAATTTTTTTAGCATTTTTTTTAGTAAATTTATAAAAAGTTTACATCCCCTAAAATCTGTAAATTTGGTGCAATGAAATTTATCTATGCTTCTTTAGTCCTGTTTTCTTCACTTATTAGTGTTTCAAACGTTACCGTTTATTTTAATTATGGTGTTTTTAACTCTATAAGCTCTAAATCTTTTTTGGAAACGTATATGACTATTTCTGGAAATAGTGTGAAATATGTCCCTAAATCTGGTGAACTTCAAGCAAGTGTTACTATATCTTGGCAAATTTCTAAAGGAACTGAAATAGTAAAAAAACTATCTTATAATTTATTAAGCCCTAAAACTAGCGATTCTTTAAATCTTCCTTCATTTATTGACACTCAGCGTTTTTTATTGCCAAATGGTGATTATACGGTTGAATTTGAGATTATTGACAATGCTTTTCCAAACCAAAAGACAACACATTCAGAAAAAGTTAAAATTTTATTTAACCGAGATAAAAAAATTGATGCATCTGATATTCAAATTTTAGAATCTTTTTCTAAGAGTAATAACACGAGTAATTTTACAAAAAGTGGATTTGAATTAGTTCCATATACTATTAATTACTTCCCAAAAAATAAAAATGCTTTGAAGTTTTATTTTGAAAGTTATAATGCTGATACATTACTAGGAACTAACTCAAAATTTGTATATACATATTATGTTGAAAATAGCGAAACACTTTCAAAACTCAATAAGTTAGCGGGATTTCAAAAACAGAAAGCTAATAAAGTAAATCCGTTACTAGGACAATTCGATATTACCTCTCTGCCTACAGGAAATTATAATCTTGTTATTGAATTAAGAGATTCTACAAACTTAATTCATTGTCAAAAAAAATGGTTTTTTCAGAGACAGAGTTTAGCAAAAGAACTTACAGAAATTGATTTAACAAATTCAATTGAAGTATTCTTTCATTCGTATCAAAGCACAGATAGCTTAAAGGATTTTATTGAATGTTTATGGCCAATATCTAGAACTGCTGAAAGAAATTGGCAACAAGTTCAAATTGAAAATAAGAATTATGTGAATATGCAAAATTATTTAATTGATTATTGGAAGGATCAGGCTCGAGATACAATTGATCCATTTATTCTGTGGAAAAATTATTATAAGGAAGTATTAATTACTAAAGCGATGATGAAGTGTGGTAAGCAAAAAGGATACTATACAGACAGAGGAAGGGTTTATTTGCAATATGGCAAACCTGACCAGCGTAACCAAGTAAATAGTTCAGCAAATACATATCCTTATGAAATTTGGCAATATTATAGATTATATGATAAAACCACGAAACATTTTTTTACAAATAAAAAATTTGTGTTTGTAAATTTTGGAATAGCGGATGATTGCTATGAATTGGTATTTTCAGAAGTGAGAGGTGAAAAAAATGACCCAAACTGGAAATACAGATTAGTTAAACGAACGCAAAAACCAGCTAATGTTGATGATAATAAACCTGCTGAAACATATGGTAATAATTTTGACGACAATTTTCTTAATCCAAAATAGTATATGTTGAAAGATAAGATTGCTGTTGTTATTTTAAATTGGAATGGAAAATTATTTTTACAACAATTTTTGCCAAACATTATAAAAAATAGTGATTTAGCAACTATATATATTGCGGATAATAATTCTACCGATGATAGCATTTCTTTTTTAGAATTAAATTATCCTGATATTAAAATAATAAAAAATAAAAAAAATTCGGGATTTGCTAAAGGATACAACGATGCATTAAAGCAAATTGATGCGGAGTATTTTGTTTTATTAAATTCTGATGTTGAAGTTTCTCCAAATTGGATTGAACCGATTATTGAATTAATGAATTCTGACATGAAAATATCTGCTTGTCAGCCAAAAATATTAGACTTTAAAGATAAAACACATTTCGAATATGCTGGAGCGGCTGGTGGATTTATAGATAAATTTGGTTATCCATTTTGTAGAGGAAGATTGTTTAATGATATTGAAAAAGATAATCACCAATATGAAGATGCCATTGAAATTTTTTGGGCAACTGGAGCTTGTATGTTTGTTAGAGTAAATGCATTTTGGGAAGTTGGAGGCTTTGATGAGGATTATTTTGCTCATATGGAAGAAATTGATTTGTGCTGGAGAATGAAAAATTTAGGATATAAAATTTTTGTGGAGCCAAAAGCTGTAGTTTATCACGTTGGCGGTGGAACATTAAATAAAATTAATCCCAAAAAAACATTTTTAAATTTTCGAAATAATTTAATTACTCTATTGAAAAATTCTGATTCTAAATTTTTGTTTTTGAAATTATTTTATCGAATGATACTAGATGGTGTTGCAGCGTATAAATTTTTATTTGAAGGAAATGGAAAGCATTTCTTAGCTGTTGCAAAGGCGCATTTTTGCTTTTATTTAATGCTACCTAATACTTTAAAAAAACGTGCAATCATGAAAAGTAAGACAGGGTTTCACTATACTAAAAATTCGATTTTTCAATCGAATATTGTTTACTCACATTTTATTAAAGGAATTAAGATTTTTTCTGAAATTGAAAATAAATAGTTACCTAAAAATTTGATATTAAGTAATTTCTTGAAGTAATTGTTGTCTTAAGTAATCTAACTTTTATTTATATCCAACCATAAAAACTGCGCAACCACTATATGATCCCGATTCTGTTGGAGGAACAATATAATCAACATATACGTGGCGTACTTTAGAGATTTCCCATTGTAATTCCTTTCTATCAATACCGCCATCTTTTGAGGAAAATAATAATTTACGATTTTTAGAATCTTTATCTTTATTATAAATTTGAATTTCTACTGTTTTTGGCAATGCCTCTAACACAAATGCAAAACGATATTTTTCGCCAATAAACAAAGGAACTTCTACTTCTTTAATAGATTCTTTCTTTTTATAAATGATACGAGTTAATTCAGCACTATCATATTTGTAAGGGTCTAACGCATCTTTTGCTTTTTCTTTTAACGCTTTAGCATCACATAACACATCGCCCGATTGAAATGAAGTTGCACAAATTATAATTGCAAAACTTAAAAGTGTAAGTATTAATCTTTTCATGTTTCTTAATTTTAAATGTTAATTAACCATTTTAGTTCTCAATGTTTTCACTAAATCAGTAACCGATTTAACTTCAGCATCTGAAAATTTCATTGTTGCAAAATCCATATCCTCATCTTTTTCTAAAGCCGTTTTAACTGATGGAATTGAATTAAAAGCATCATTAATTGATGTAATTTCAGAAAGTAAATCTCTTATCTCATCTTCCTTTGATTTATTTGCTTCTAAAGCTTTTATAATAGTTGGAGCAAATAATAGTTGTTCGCAAAACCCAGCTAATACTTTTTTGTTTTTTTCTTTTAAATATGATTCTCCAGCTATGTTTAAACTTTCAATCCAAGCTCCAGCAAAAGCAATTAATGTAATATGTTTTTGTTTATTTTGTTCAAATAACATATCTGTTTTTAATTGAACATTAGATACAATTTTTATTAAAGTATCTTCATTACTAATGTTTTTATCAAAACGCTCAGCAAGATTATCACTTTCAAAAGCCTGATTTAATCCTAAAAAAGAGCCCATTTCTTTTAAAGCTTTAAGGTATTGTTTTGATTCTTGATATTTTTTATTAAATAAACAATTTGCTAAATCAGAACTATAAACTCCAAAATTAATTGCACGTTTATAATTGCTAGTATTATATTTTTTAACATTTTCAATACTATTTAACACGCTTGCATTATACTTTGCTCCTGATTTTCTTGACACATAAGCAATTTGTAAGGCAGATGGTAAGTTGTATGATACCTCTTCCTGTTCAACTTCTACCTTATCTGTTGAAACTTTAACAGTGTCTACTATTTCTTCTGTATTTTTTTCATCATTTGATACATTATTGCATCCTGCTAAAAGGATTGAACATAATGCTATAGAAACTGAGCCAATTTTTTTTATCATTTTTGTTTTTTTTATAAATTTACAATTTTATTTTAATAATTCTTCTATTGCTTTACTAACGCATTTATCATTTTTATTTATAATAGGATAATAGGCGTCTTTATCAAAAGCATCTCTTCCAATAAACGCCTTTAAATAAGGTTTTAATGCAATATTAGCCTTGTTTTTATCCTTTTTTTCTATTACTAATTTTTGAGCTTCGCAATAAGAATAAAACTCTTCTAAAATGGTATTTGTAATTTCAAATTTAGAAATATAAGTTTCGGCGTTCTTGTATTTTTGCAAATCTAATCGGTGTTTATCTGAATATTCGAATGCAAACGTATTGATTGCTCCAACATAAAAAACCTTATTTAAAAATGAGTTAGCTTTAGCTGTATCTATAGGTACAAAAACATCAGGCATTATTCCACCACCACCGTATACTATTTTTCCTTCAGGCGTTTTATATTGTTTTGTTTTGTCTAATTTAATACTATCGGCATTAAGTAATTCTCCATTTTGATATCGATCATATTCTTCATTATAGTAAGTTGTTTTATCATCTGTGTATGGTTTTTGAATACATCTTCCAGTTGGAGTATAATATCTTGCAACTGTTAATCGAATTGCAGAGCCGTCTGGCAATTGAAGTTGGTCTTGCACTAATCCTTTTCCAAAACTACGTCTCCCAATAATCAACCCCCTGTCATTATCCTGAACTGCACCAGCTACAATTTCGCTTGCACTTGCGCTACCTTCATCAATTAAAATAACTAACCCATTTTTTTCAAAACTTCCTTTTTCGGTTGCTTTATATGTTTTTTTAGGATTAGCTTTACCTTGTGTATAAACTATTTGCAAACCGTTTACTAAAAATTCATCAGAAATATCGACAGCTGCATTTAAATATCCCCCAGGATTTCCCCTTAAATCTAAAATTAGTTTTTTCATTCCTAATTTATTCAATTCATTAAACGCTTTAATGTATTCATCATAAGTTGTTGCTGCAAACTTGCTTATTTTAATATACCCAATAGTTGGATTTACCATATAAGCTGCATCAAGGCTGTAAATAGGAATTGCAGCTCTTGTTATTTTAAAATTCATGGGTTTTGATACGCCATGTCTTAACATTGTTACATTTACAATACTTCCGCTAACACCACGCAATTTTTCAAATACTTCCTTGTTTGTAATTTTAGGGCCAGTCATATTTTTACCCTCTACTTTTATTAATTTATCACCTGCTTTTATTCCAATTTTTTCTGATGGCCCGCCTTCTATTGGATTTATTACTCGTATAGTATCTTTAATAATATTAAATTCTACACCAATTCCATCAAAATTCCCTTCTAAACTTTCATTTGTAGTTTCAAATTCTGAAGCAGGAATATAACTAGAATGTGGGTCTAAACTCTGAAGCATTGATGTTACTGTTTTCTCAACTAAATCAGATTTGTTAATTGTGTCAACATACTGATATTCTATATAGTTTAATAAACTATTTATTTTTTCATTGCTCGAAGCATGTTGGTTTTGTTGTGAATTTAAGCCGTTTGAGAATTTAAGCGTTAAAAAATAACCTAGCCATATCCCAATAATAAGTACTAAAGACAATATAATTGGTAAGAAAACGTTATTTTTTTTAGGTTGGCTTGGCTGATCAAAATCCATATAAGAATTGTATATTTGTAATGCAAATGTATTTGTTTAAAACATACAGTAGAGCTAATTTCCAAAAAATTATCATTTTTTGTGTGGTTATTATTTGTTTTACTTTTTTTGCATGCAAAAAGAAAACAATTCAAGATAATATTCCTTATCAAAACATAAACATTACAATTTATCCAAACGACCCGTTAAATTTTAAATTACAAGTTGTTGGTGGTTGGATTTATTATGGCGGAGGAATTAATGGAATCATAATATATCGTAAAACGAACGTCGGTGCAAATGATTTTATTGCAATTGAGCGCACGTCAACTTATTTTCCTGATGATACAAATGCTAAAGTTAAAGTGCAATCAGACAACTTCACATTAAAAGATACAATCAGCGGAAGTAAATGGCAAATTATTGATGGAGCTGTTACTCAAGGCCCTGCAACATTACCTTTACGTCAGTATTTCACAAATTTCGATAGCGGTACTGGAGCTTTAACTATCAGAAATTAAAAAATCTCAACTACATCGTAATTGAGATTTTTTAATTTGTAAATTTATTTTTTAAGCGTTTTCAGGTTTTCCTTTAGCTTGTGATACTACGATAGCTCTTTCATAGTGTTCTGTGCCATTTAATGCATCAATCGCTTTTTGACCATCTTCGTCATTTGCCATTTCTACAAATCCAAAACCACGACTTCTGCGGGTTTCTTTATCTTTTATTATTCGAGCAGAAGTTACTTCACCATATTGTGAAAATAATTCAGTAAGAGAATCTTCTCTCACTTTGAAACTGATGTTACTGACAAAAATATTCATAACCGTATCTAATTAAAATTGTTTAAGTAAATTTATAACAAAAAATTACAAAAACAAATTTTCTGATTAAAAAAACAACTTACGGCGACAAATTTTAACAGTTAGTGACTATTAATAACTGTTTAATCTAAAAAACTTTAGCTTCTACACTAATTTCAACATTTGCATCTTTTGGTAACCTATCAGCTTGTATAGTGGCTCTAGCAGGATAATCACCTTTAAAATAGCTACTATAAACCTCATTAACATGAACAAAATTATTCATATCAGATAAAAAAATGGTTGTTTTAACAATATTGTCATAAGTTAAACCTGCTGCTTTAAGTACTTCTCCTAAATAGTCCATCACTATTTTAGTTTCATCCTTAATATTGGTTTTAATCAATTGTTTTGAGCCTAAGTCCATCGCAATTGCTCCCGAAACATAAACACAATCTCCTACTTGTACTGCTTGATTATAAGGTCCAATTGGGGCAGGTGCATTTGGTGTATTAATGATTTTTTTCATAATAATAAGTTGGTTTAATTAGTTAAACAAAAATAATAAAAAATGGTGTATTAGCTACTATAGAGAATTTAACAAACGACTATTAGTAACAATAAGCAATTTTTATAAAACGAACACATAAAAACCATAGCTTTACAATGATGGAACAAAGACCTTTAATTTTAGTTACAAACGACGATGGCATTAATGCTTTAGGGATATTACATTTATCAAATATTGCAAAGGAATTTGGTGATGTTTGTGTTATTGCACCAGATAAACCTCAGTCAGGGATGGGCCATGCTATTACAATAAACGCTACCTTAAGATTACAACAAACTCATTATCATAATGGGGCATTATTAGAATACAGTTGCACTGGAACACCAGTTGATTGTGTGAAAATGGCAGTGAATAAATTATTGCCACGTAAACCTGATTTAGTTCTTTCGGGTATTAATCACGGAAGTAATAGTTCAATCAATGTTATTTATTCTGGAACCATGAGTGCTGCAATTGAAGGTTCTTTAGAAGGAACATCTGCTATTGGTTTTAGCTTAAATGATTATGCGCATGATGCTGATTTTAGTGGAACAACAAATTACATTCAGAAAATAATAACATCTGTTTTAAATGACAAACTTCCAAATGGTGTTTGCTTAAATATGAATTTTCCTAAATTAAATGAACAGGAAATAAAAGGATTAAAAGTTTGTAGGCAAGCAAAAGCAAATTGGGTTGAGGATTTTGAAGAAAGGCATGACCCGCATGGTAAACCATATTATTGGTTAACAGGTAAGTTTGTAAATTTTGAACCAGATGCAGAAGATACTGATGAATGGGCTTTAAAAAATGGTTATGCAACAGTTGTGCCTACACTACATGATTTAACAGCACACAATTATATTAATCATTTAAGAAATATGTTATAAACTATGTTGGATAAATTAGATAAAATTTGGATAGGATTATTAATTGGTGTTTTTTTACCATTATTTAGTTTTTTTTGTTATTGGTTATTTTTCCATAGCCAGTTAAATTTTCCATCGGGCTTTATTCGCTATTTGCGAGGAGGAAATACATTTCAGGAAATTGCGATTGTTTGCGTAGCAGTTGATTTATTGGCATTTTATTTAATTCTAAATAAAAAAGCATATGCTTTAAGCAAGGGAATTATGTTTGCCTGTTTTGCATATGTTTTAGTTGTATTATATATTTCCTTATTATAAAAATGAAATATTATGTATTAGCTGGTGAGCCTTCAGGAGATTTACATGCATCCAATTTAATGAAAGAATTGTTATTACTTGATAATACAATTCAATTTCGGTTTTGGGGTGGTGATTTAATGGAAAGTGTTGCAAAACAAAAACCTCGTAAGCATATTAAAGATTTGGCTTTTATGGGTTTTGTTGAAGTAGTAAAAAATATAAGAACCATTTTTAAAAACATTGCCTTTTGCAAAAAAGATATTTTAGAATACAAACCCGATGTTTTATTATTAGTTGATTATCCTGGTTTTAATTTACGAATTGCAGATTGGGCAAAACAACAAGGCATAAGAGTGATTTATTATATTTCTCCAACTATTTGGGCGTGGAAAGAAAATCGTGTTGAAATTATTAAACGAAGTGTCGAGAAAATGTTTGTGATTCTTCCGTTTGAAGTTGAGGTTTACAAAAAACACAATTATAATGCTGATTATGCAGGTCATCCTTTACTTGACGCAATAGATCAAGAGAAGCATAATTTGCCAAGTAAGGAAATTTTTATTTCAGAAAATAAATTAGATAATCGTCCCATTATTGCAGTATTACCAGGAAGTAGAAAACAAGAAATAGAACGAATGTTTTCGATTATGCTTGATGTCGTAAATGATTTTAAGGATTATCAATTTGTAATTGCAGGAACAACTAATTTGCCTAAAGATGCTTATAATATGGCAATTGATATGGGTTTGAAAGTTGTATTTAATCAAACATATGCATTAATGAATAGTTCACATGCTGGTATTATAAAATCAGGAACTTCTACTCTTGAGAGTGCATTATTTAGATTACCACAAGTTGTATGTTATAAGGGCGGAGTAATTTCATACTCAATTGCTAGAATGGTTGTTGGAAACAGAGTTAAATATATTTCTTTGCCTAATTTAATTTTAGATAGGCCTGTTGTAAAAGAATTAATTCAGTCTGATTTAACTTCTGAAAATTTAAAAACGGAATTGAAATTAATCCTTTCTGGAAATGTACGCGAAAAAATGTTAGAAGAATATGATGGATTAATAAAATTACTTGGTAATAGTGGAGCATCAAAAAAAGTAGCAGAAATAATGTTTAAGCACTTGAATGCTAAGAATTAGTTTAATATTATCTTTCATAATAATGTTATTTGCTAATTGGCGAATTACAAATGAAGCTTCAAAATTAAAATTTTCATTAACAGATGAAATTTTATACATAAAAATATTTTCGCAGTTAAAAATTCAATCTTTTACATTTAGTTCTGAAGCTGGAAATTATAGTGTATGGGCAAATGGAGTTGAAATTGTTAATACTTCTAAATTTCCTGTAATAAAATTTAGTTATAGTAATGATTCAATCGAAGTTAAAACATTTGAAAACGTAATTGGAAAATTTAAACATCTTAAAATATCTAGTACTGATGATCCAAGGTCTTTTCGAGTAAAATTAATTTCACCAGATAAAAAACCAAGATTTTATCAGGATAATTTAATTCTAGATACAGAAGCCGGATATTTAAAATGTGTTAACGAAATTGAATTAGATAATTATATTGCTGGAGTTGTTCAAGCAGAGTCAGGCAGGCGCTCGTATCAAGAGTTTTATAAAGTTCAAGCTATTTTGGCAAGAACATTTGCCTTATCACATATTCAAAAACACGTCGCAGAGGGTTTTAGTCTTTGCGACCATACACATTGTCAGGCATATTTTGGACGAACAACAGAATTGGATATTATGAAAGCAGTTGCTGAAACGAAAGATAGGGTAGTAGTTGATGAAAATTTGAATTTAATTGAAGCTGCGTTTCATAGCAATAGTGGCGGTCAAACTGCAAATTCGGAAGATGTTTGGGGCAGTAAATTATCTTATTTAAGAAGTGTGAATGATAGTTTTAGTACAAAAATGCCAAATGCAAAATGGGAACGCAAAATGGCAAAAGAAGATTGGTTTTCGTATTTAAAATTGAAGCATAATTATCCTATTCAAGATAGTAATGCGCGTTGGTTAGCTATTACGTTTAAGCAAGATACTCGGAAAGCCTATTTAGAAGTAAATAATATTAAAGTGCCATTAAAAAATGTAAGAACAGATTTACAATTGAAATCTACTTTTTTTAGCATTTATTCGCTTGGAGATTCACTTGTATTTAAAGGAAGAGGATTTGGCCATGGAGTAGGCATGTGTCAAGAAGGAGCTATGCGAATGGCAAAATTAGGATATAAATATATGGATGTAATTAATTTTTATTATCAAAATACTCAATTGATTGATTTACGAAAATTAGATTACTTCAAAGACGAATAATATTATTTTGTGCCCGTGTGCCCAAAACCACCACTACCTCTTTCTGTTTCGTCAAGTGAATTTACTTCTTCCCAACTAATTTGTTCGTGTTTTGCAATTACCATTTGTGCAATGCGCTCTCCGTCATTTATTATAAATACCGTGTTGGATAAGTTGACGAGTAATACTTTAATTTCACCTCTATAATCTGCATCTATCGTGCCTGGCGAATTTAAAACAGTAATCCCATTCTTAAATGCCAAACCACTTCTTGGTCTTATTTGTGCTTCGTATCCTTTGTGTAATTCAATATATAAACCTGTGGGAATTAATTGCCTCTCTAATGGTTTAAGTTCAATTGGAGATTCAATATTTGCTCTTAAATCTAAACCAGCAGAAAATTCAGTTGCATAGTTTGGTAATGTATGTTTTGATTTGTTTACAACATTAATTTTCATGTTCGATGTGTTTTATTTTTTTTAAATTTTCAAATTCTAAAATATAGAAAAGGTATAAATAAATAATCAATAGTATATTATTGAAAATTAATTTCAAAAATACATTTTCCATGTTTGAATAAGTTGTCGAAATTAAATATAAAACAAGAGCAGAAAAGGTAAATACAAAAATGCTTCGAAGATTATATTTTATTGGATAGTATTTTTGACCTAAAATATAAGAAGCTACCATCATTGTTCCATAAGATATTAATGTAGCCCATGCACAAGCCATGTATCCATATATTGGAATGCCAATAAAATTTATTATTAATGTTATGGCAGCGCCAAAAATTGTAATTATTGCTCCAAATTTTGTTTGGCCTGTCAGTTTAAACCAAATTGATAAATTCCAATATACACCAACACATAAGTTAGCAAGTAATAATATTGGAACAACATCCAAACCTGAACGGTAATTTTCGCTCACAGCTTTTTGTAACCAAGGTAAGTTCATCATTGTGCCTAAAAATAAAAATAAACAAAACAGAACATAATATTTCATGACGATGGCATTCAGATTTTTTGAATCTTTATGTTTTGCATGATTGAAAAAAAATGGTTCAGCAGCATATTTAAAAGCAGTTGTAAATATGGTCATTAGCATTGCAATTCGGTAGCAAGCACCATAAATGCCCAATTGTGTTTTTGCAATGTCTTCTGGTAATAAATATTTCAATATAAATCTATCAAAGGTTTCATTTATCATACCTGCAAAACCCAGTATTAATAATGGCCAAGCATATCGCAGCATTTTTTTCCATAACTCAACATCAAAATTAAAGTCTATTCCCTTGAACTCTTTTCTTAAAAATAATATGCAAATAATATTAGCAATTAATCCTGCTAAAAATGTATATCCTACTCCAATTGAAGGATTATAAAAGGAACCGTAAAAGGATTCTGGCTCGTTAAAATAAGCAGGCTTGCAAATATTAAAATAGAAAACACTTATTAAAATAAACACAGAGACATTTAATAATTTCAAAATTGCAAATTTCTTAGCTTGATTATTTAATCTTAATCGTGCAAATGGAATAGCCATAATAGCATCAGTTGCAACTATTAGTACACACCAAATAACAAAGTTAGCATGCTCTGGATCTTTAATAGCATCAGCTATTGAGCCCGAAAATAAAAAGAATAGGAGTGATAATCCAATACTACTACAAATAATTGATATTAGTGCAGTTGAATAAACTGAATTTTTATTCTCTGAATGATTTGAAAAATGAAAAAATGCTGTTTCCATTCCATAAGTAAATAAAATATTTATAAAACTTATGTACGCATAATATTCTGTGTTTGCTGATAATTCAGCGGGTTGTTTAAATAAATAAGTGAGTATAAAAGAAAATAAAAAAGTAATTACACGTGGTAAAACACTACCTAAACCGTAAACGGCAGTTTGTGAAGCGAGTTTTTTTAATGGATTTGCCAATAGTATAGTTTTACAAGTAATAAATGTATAGTTTATATTAAAGGTAATTATGCTAAATAATCATAAGATATTAACCCGTAATTGTCATTATAAAAGCATAAAAAAAGCCTTAGATTGTTTCATCTAAGGCTTTCAATTTATTATTTAAATAATTAGTTTTTAATTATTTTACCAACTTTTGTTGTATTTCCATTCGATTGAATTTTATAAATATAAATTCCCTCAATTAGATTATTAGTGTTTATGATTTTTTTAGAAGCATTAATAGTTTCCTTAATTACTAATTTACCAATTGCATCATAAATTTCAATAGTTGAATTATTAATTAAATTATCATTAACTGAAATAGTAATCACGTTATTAAATGGATTAGGGTAAATTGAAGTTTGATTTGATTCAGTTTCATCTAATCCAACACATGACTGTGCAATAACAGTTACAACAGCTTGGGAAATACATCCCGCAGCATCTGATCCAATTACTGTGTAAGAAGTAGTTGCTGCAACATTAGTATTTGTTATTGAACTAGAAGTTGATCCATTACTCCACACATAACTTACTCCACCAGAACATGATAAAGTAGATGGTAAACCAATACATACAACACTTGGTGAAGCCATTGCTGTAATAGTTGGAGATTGCGGCGTAATGTTAATTGTATTTGTTTGAGGACAGTATCCTAAAGTTCCTGTTACGGAATATACTGCCGTTGCAATAGGTGTAATAATAACTGTTGAAGTTGTTGCTCCAGCAATAGACCATAAATAAGAAGTTGCTCCAGATGCTGATAACATTAATGTGTTTGACTTACACGCTAATATACTTGAAGGTGAAATTAATATTGTTGGAGAAGGAGCCACATTAACTGTAAGCATTGTAGTTACAAATGTTAATGGGCAGCCTGCAAATCCAGTTGAAACTGTATAGTTTTGCGTGCCTACAGTTGTTGCAGTTGTGGTAATTGATATAGAAGGTGTAGACTGTAAACCTGGTAACCAAGAATAAGTATCTCCTCCACCAGTTACGGTTAATGTTTTAGTTTTACCTGAACATAATGAACCGCTATTTACTGATGGTGTAATAGTGGTTGCTATTGTAACAGCGAATGTTTGACTTGATACACATGAGCCTAATTGGCTATCAACTGTGTATATTGTTGTAGCTACAGGTGAAAACGAAGCAGTTGCAGTATTTATTGCACCTGGGTTCCAAGTATACGAAGCAGCACCAGAAGCTGTTAAGTTAACTGTTCCACTTGCTGAAGGACAAATAGTAGTAATACCAGAAATTGTAGTTGTTGGGCTTGGACTAACAGCTAATGTGAAAATTGTAGAAGTTGTTGCAGGGCAACCTGCTACACCTGTTATCATTGTGTAACTTGTTGTACCAGCTACTGTAGCAGTTGTAGCAACAACTAAACTAGATGTTGATGAACTTCCAGGAATCCAAGTAAATGTATTTCCTGCATTTAAGGCATTTAATGTTTCTGTTTTAGCAGAACAAAGAATAGTTGGAGTTGAAACAGTAGGTGTTAATGTTGGACATGTTAATATTACATTATAATCTTCAACTTCTCCATTCGGATTTACACCACCTATACATGCCATTGTATTTGTTATTAGACTTGCGTTACAAATAATTCTCATTTTTTTTGGACCACCAATCGTGTAACCACTGTAAGGGATAGTTAATGTACTTGTGTGTGTATACGCTAAAGATCTTGAAGTTAACATTTCATTAGCAGTAAATTGATTATCTCCATTTAGGTCAATAAATAGTGCAAATGCTTGAGGTAAACCAGCCACTTGACCAGTTGTAGCCGTAAAATTATAAGTTTGACCTACACTTAACGACCAAGTTTGAGCTGAAGAACTATAACCTGAAGCTCCACATCCAGAATTACCAGTTGCTGCAATTGAATTTAAAGTAAAAGCTTCTATTTTATCCCCAATTGTACAATTTTTACTAGGTATTGATGAAGTGGGGCATTGAGCATAAGCATTAATCCCAATCAATATTGCTGATAACGAAAGTAGTTTTTTTATCATATATTTTATTTTAATTAAAAAGCACACAAATCCCTTGAAAAGAATTTGTGTGCTAATTTATTTTTATTATTTTATTACAACTAAACGATTAGTTCCTACAATTTCATTACTAGAATTTAAACTTACAATATATGTTCCTGATATTAAATCATCAGTACTAATTTGCATTAATTGTTCTCCCTCTGGTAATTTTCCTAAAACTTTATTTACAACTAAAACACCTTTTAAGTCATAAATTAATAATGATAAGTTTTCTGATTTAGAAATATTGAAAGATAGATTTACAATATCTCTAGTTGGGTTTGGATATAGTTTAATACCATTAACTTGTGTTTTATCTTTTACTGCTATTTCATTAATTCCAACAACAGACTTATTGTAATAATTATCACTTCCCCAAATACCACGTCCGTGAGTACCTGCATATATTATCCCAGAGTTATAGCAAAAACCACTATGGTTAGTTTGCTGGCGAATCATAAATACTGGCACATTAGGTAATTTACTATTATTTTCTTTAGTCCAAATTGGAGTTGTTGCTGTTATATCTGCTGTAGCATATAAACCATGTTCTGTTCCAACCAAAACTCTTTTTCCATCATTTAATTCAATTAGTGAAGAATAAATTGGATCGCCCGTTATTAAACCGGTTGCACCAGCACCAACTTTAGAAACAAATAAACCAACACCAGTTGCAGTTGGATGAGACGCTGGATTTCCTGCATAATATACATGAGCGTGAGTTCCATATCCACCAACAGTTACAATAATTCTATTTCCTAAAATTGGATCAACAGCAATAGATGTAATTACCCCACCAGAAAATGTTCCAATTCTTGTACAACGAATAGGACTATTCTTTCTTTGCAATCCCGCAGTAGAGTCAATCATATTTGCATATAATGAATCAATTGATTTTACACCTACAGAATCATTTAAACTTTTTAAATGTGAGATACGGTAAACACCACCCGATTGTGTTCCTACGTACAAATTATCTCCGCTTGGATCCCACTCCATTACTTGAACAGTACCTACAAAGCCTGAGCTAGCGCCTGTTTCATCACGAGAAACACCACTTGCAACTGTACACCAATCTGGATTTATTGCAAAATTTAATGGTTTTTTTACAACTACAACTCTACCCTTAATCCCTATTGCTAAACGAGCTTGCATAATATCTGGAACTTTAATTTTACCTCTAGCAGCTAAAGCAGTTGGAAGAGAATATCCGAATTTAGTGCTAGATGTAGCTTCAGTGGTTACTTTAACATCAGCGCCAGAATTGAATGACTCTGTCATTAACGTTTTTAATACTAATCCACTAGGAGGAGCACTTGATAAAATAACTTTAATTGAATCAATTTCAGGATTCATTCCGAAAGCTGTTCCAAAACGAGACCCAATTACTGTTCCAGTATAAGCACCTAATATAAATGTTACTGACGTTGTTGGTGTTGTTCCAACTGATGCTAAAGCTGGAGACGTATAATTTATTCCAACATTAGATGATCCTAATGTTAGATATAATGAATCTAAAATTGCAGAATTATCAGTACGAATAACTTTTGATCTTAATGTTTTTGTAAATCCATCCGTAGAGCCTGCAGAATTATTTATAATTACAGGAGCTGTAAACCAAACAGAATCAATAGATGTCAGATCTGAAGAATTTTCCCATAATTTAATTGGAGTAACAAAACTTGCAAATGTAGGAGCTCCAGGTCCACCATTTAAAGCGCCGTATTGAACATCAACAAAGTCACTTCCTCCATATGGAGATTTATTTGCTGCTCTTTGAACTTGTCCATAATAGATTGATGAAAAAACGGCATCAGGTGCAATATTTGAAAAATCTAAAAAGTTACCATCGCCTCCACCTAATGGATAAGATCCTTTTGTGCCATTGAAGTTTCCTGGAACGTATGTCGTTCCATTATCTTGGTTACCACAAGCAACTCCACCCATTGGAAAAGTGCCAGATAAACCTAGTACTGGATATCTTTCAAACGCAATAGCATAAGGTTGTGTTGCATTAAATCCTTTATTAATTGCAGAATAATTAGCACCACCATCAATACTTCTGAATAAACCTCCGTCGCAACCAACAATTAGTTTACTTGAGTTAAATGGATCCCATTCGAAAGCGTGAATATCAGAATGTACATATTGTTGAGTTCCAACAGCAAATTGATAAGCTGCATAATTCCAAGTTCCAACTCCTGTTGATGATTTAGTCCATTTCCAATAAGCCGCACCTCCTAAATAAACTAATCCTGAATTTAATGGATGAACAGTAATTGCGTTATCATACTGACCTTGGCCATTTCCACCAGAAATATAAGGATCAAATATAGTAGAACTAGAGTTTGCAATTTTATACCAAGTTAATCCAGCGTTCTCAGTATAACAAACGCCACCTAATTTACTATCACCTCTAACTCCGGCTACATAAATAACATTAGGGTCAGAAGGCGCAATTGCTAATTCAGTAGAAAAACGATCAGTACCAGCAATTGCAGTTGCAGGAGGAGTAATTGCAGTTACAAATTCATCTCCAGTTGCAGATCTATAAATTGCAGAACTATAAGAAAAAACATAAGAGCCATCACTTCCAACTTTCACATCATTAATAAAACCGCCAGTTGCAACTGAAGCACTAGTACTAGCAAGTTTTGCAGTTCCCCATGTAGCGCCTGCATTTTTTGAAATTTTGAATCCATTAGAATATGTTCCTAAATAAATAATATTATCATCAGATATGTGACATTTTACATTTTTAATATCACGGTACAATGTAGTTGTAGAAGTTACAGAAGTAATAGCATTTGTTGATAAATCCATTTTGTATAAGCCATTACCAATAAAAGCTGAATTTCCATCACCTCCAGAATTTTCTTCACCTGTACCAAAATAAATGTAATTACCACTTGCATCTTGATCCATACAACCAACAATCATGTTATTTAATTGATCGTTTATTGGATTCCAAGTACTTCCTCCATCAATTGATTTGAAAATACCACCAGATACACCGCCTGCATATATTACATTTTGATGCTTTTTATCAAAAACAATTGCACGAACACGTCCGCCAACATTGTCAGGGCCTAGTTCAGTCCAATTTAATCCTAATGCAGCACTGCTATTAGTCTTAGATAAAGAAGAATTTTGCATACGAAGTAACGCTTCTTGTTGCGCCATAGTTCGAGCTTCTTCGTTAATAATTCCAGTGATAGGATCTGCTTGAAGCATATGGTAATATGCAGCAGCTCCTGCCCAACTTTGAGCTTTATTTTTTTCGTTACTTTCAAAACGTGCAGTATAGTGCGACGATTTGATTAATGTTATTGGAGCAGCTATCAAAATAGCTCCGCTAACAAAATAAGCTAGGGTTTTAAAATTTAGTTTCATGGCGATTGTGTTTTTTTCAATAATGTTCTAAATACAAATATAATCTATTTTTACCCCAAAAGGTAAAAAAAGTGTAAAAATGGTCACATTTAATTAACAACTGGTAGGATTATTTAGTTTTCTGGTAACAAATAAAAACCAAGCGTTTTTCTAAGAAGTCTTTTTTTTAAAAAACATGCTTTTCAGCATGATAGGATGATCTAACCAATGCACCACTTTCAACATATCTAAAACCTTTAGATAAAGCAATTTCTTTCCATTTTTTAAATTCATCGGGATGAACAAATCTATCTACAGGTAAATGTTTTGGTGTTGGCTGTAAGTATTGCCCTATTGTAATAACATCACAATTTACAGATGATAAATCATTAATAGTCTCTAAGAGTTCTTCTTCAGTTTCTCCTAATCCAACCATAATACCTGATTTAGTGCGCACTCCAGCCTCATGCAGTCTTTTAAGAACCTCTAAGCTTCGATCATACTTTGCTTGTATTCGAACTTGAGCTGTTAAACGTCTTACAGTTTCCATGTTATGTGATACAATATCAGGTTTTACATCAATAATGCGTTGTAAATTTTCCCATTTTCCAGCAAAGTCAGGAATTAAACATTCAAATTTTGTTGCAGGACTAATTTCTCTAATAGCTTTTATAGTTTCGGCCCAAATAATAGAACCACCATCTTTTAAATCGTCTCTATCAACTGAAGTAATAACGCAATGCTTTACACTCATTAATTTAACTGAGTTAGCAACACGTTTTGGTTCATCCCAATCAGCCGCTTTTGGCTTGCCAGTTGCAACAGCGCAAAATCCACAAGAACGTGTGCAAATATTTCCTAAGATCATAAAAGTTGCTGTGCCCGCACCCCAACATTCACCCATATTTGGACAGTTACCACTTTCGCAAATAGTATGTAATTTATGTTCTGCTACAATTTTTCTAACTTTTAAATAATCTTCGCCAATTGGTAATTTAACACGCAACCAATCTGGTTTACGAGGCTTATCTAATATATTTTTAATTTGAGATTCTTCCATTTTTTTAAAACCATTTTTTTCCAAATACGAAACCTACATATAACGTTACAATAAAGTTTTCGGCAGGATTACGAGCCATTATTGGTAATGCTTTAGGGTAATAATCAAAAATCACACCTGTTTCTATAGCTTTAACCTTGTTTGAATATGGAGCATATTCAAAACTTAGATTAGCTTTAGCATAAAGTCCTGGATAAATTTTTAATTCCGAAAGTCCATCAAGCGCCGGACCTTTTCCTGAAATACTATCTATGGTGTGCCTGTTTGGATCATACCTTACAGATTCCTGGTATTTTGTACCAAAGCTATTTTGTCTGTAAACTAAAATATAATTAGGTTTAGCAAACGTAAGATTTCCTCCTAAATAATAAGATGTGCGAATTTCAACTGATTTTCGATCCGCACGTTTAAAAATAGTAGTTTGGTAACCAACGCCAGCTCTAAATAATAAAATACTATTTAGTTTTCCGTAAATAAAACGTTTTGAATTATCGGATTGATTAGAAACTTTTATTTCTTTCGGATGTTTTAAATTAAGAGCTTCAACTTCTAAAAGTCGCTTTCTTGTTCCGGAAACATGTTTTGCCCTCATGAAATTAACTCCAAAACCTCTACTATGAGCGAAAACACCAAAAGACATCTCGTTTCTATAAAGTACATTTGGATCATTACCATTTGCAATTGCTTGAGATGAACTTTGAGAATTAGCTAATTGACTTAGTAAAACTGCAATTATTAAATATGAGAATTTCGTAAACACGTATAAACAAAAGTAGCTATAATTTTTATTTATGTATAATTTGTTTTTTGTCTTAATTTTAACAAGAAATTATTAATGTAAAAACTATACAATATGCTTACAAGCAAAGTTATCTATAAAGGAGAATTAAGAACTGAAGCTAATCACTTGCAGTCAAATACGATTATTAATACAGATGCACCAAAAGATAATCATGGAAAAGGAGAAGCATTTTCTCCAACAGATTTAGTGGCTACTGCTTTGGCAAGTTGTATGATTTCTATAATGGGAATAGTAGCTTTAAAAGACGGTATAACTTCTGTAGAAGGAACAATAGCTGAGGTTACAAAAATTATGTTTACAGATCCTAGAAGAATTGGAGAAATTCATTTAAAGATTTCATTTCCCAAAAAGGATTTCACTGAAAAAGAAAAAAAGATTTATGAGCATGCTGCTCTTACATGCCCAGTAGCAAAAAGTTTGCATCCTGATTTAAAACAGGTTATTGAGTTTGTTTGGTAATAGCTTCTAAAATCGAATTTGCACTAATATCGGTGTGAGAAGAAGAATAAAAACAACTTCCGTTTTTAATCAATAATACTTGAGGTGAAGCGTGTTCAACTTTGAATAGTGATTCTATTTCATTAGAAATATCTCGGTGATTTAATAAATCTAAATAATAAGCTGGAATTTTTTCATCATCGTTCCACCTTGTTTCTAGTCTATTTAGAGCCATAGAACTTATAGAACAGCGTGTGCTGTGCTTAAACAACAAAACAGCCAAATTTTCTTGAGGCTGTTTGTTTGATATTGAAATAATTTCTTGTAGCTGATTTTTATCAGTTAATTGATGCCAAAGCATTAGAAATTAAACTGATTTTTTTGCAGAAATAGTAGTATTAGCTTTAGAATATGCTGGACATTTTTCGTGCGATTTGCAAGAAGATAAAACCGAACATAATGCAATTGATAAAACTGATAGTAAAGCTAATTTTTTCATAAATGATTTTTTTAAATATATATAATAACAAATATATAGTAAATTGCCTAAAATCAAAAAAATATTATGACAAATGTCAGATTTTTTTTAAAGTTTAATTAATATAAGGGAATTTAAGCCAATGAATTGGGAACATATTTTCAAAACTGAAACCTCAAAGCCGTATTATATCCATTTAGATGAATATATAAAATCAGAACGCATTAATGGAAATGTATTTCCAAAATCAAATGAGGTTTTTAAGGCATTTGATTTGACTCCATTAGAAAAACTAAAAGTTGTTATAATTGGACAAGATCCATACCACAAAGTAAATCAAGCCCATGGATTAAGTTTTTCTGTAAATTATGGAATAAAAACGCCACCATCATTAGTAAATATTTATAAAGAATTAAAATCAGATTTAAATATCCCTATTGTTAATCATGGAAATTTAACTCATTGGGCTAAACAAGGCGTCTTATTATTAAACGCTACATTAACTGTTAAAGAAGCACAACCCGGCAGTCATCAAAAACAAGGCTGGGAAGTTTTTACAGATGAAATAATAAAATATATTTCTGAAAATACTGAGAATACAGTTTTTTTATTGTGGGGAAATTTCGCAAAATCAAAAGCAGAATTAATAAATGCTTCAAAACATTTAGTTTTAGAAGCCGCGCATCCATCACCACTTGCACGAGGTGCTTTTTTTGGCTGTAAGCATTTTTCTAAATGTAATGAGTTTTTGATTTCAAAGGGTAAAACGCCAATTGATTGGAATCTCAATGAAATAGATTTGTTTTCTGTGAAAAAAGTGTAAGATTTGCGTTAATTTCTTTTAAAAATAATTTGAGCGGCATTTATATACATATTCCTTTTTGTAAGCAAGCTTGTAATTATTGTGATTTTCATTTTTCAACTTCGTTAAAATTAAAAGCAAATTTAATTGATTCTATTTTACTCGAAATTGATTTAAGAAATTCTTATTTAGAAAACAAAAACATTGAAACTATTTATTTTGGCGGAGGTACGCCAAGTTTATTATCTGAAAAAGAGTTATTTTTAATTTTAGAAAAGATATATAAAAATTACAATGTATCGTCTAACGCCGAAATAACTTTAGAAGCCAATCCCGATGATTTAAGTATTGAAAAACTGAAAGAGTTAAAGCGATTAGAAATTAATAGATTAAGTATTGGTTTGCAAAGTTTTAATAATGAAGAATTAATTTGGATGAATAGAGCGCATACGG
The DNA here is from genome assembly GCA_038327195.1 of Bacteroidota bacterium. Taxonomy (GTDB): domain Bacteria; phylum Bacteroidota; class Bacteroidia; order B-17B0; family Aurantibacillaceae; genus UBA4416. The sequence continues at coordinate 128,487 of JBBQKU010000001.1, forward strand.
CAACAGAAAGTGAAGCAAGCGTGAAACGAGCTCAGGATAAAGGTTTTGAAAACATTTCGATCGATTTAATTTACGGCTCAAAATTCAGTAATATCACAAATTGGAAAAAAACATTGGAAAAAGCCATTGCTTTAAACGTAAAGCATATTTCGAGTTATAACTTAACAATAGAAGACAAAACAAAACTCGGGCATGATTTTAAAGTAAAAAAAGAAATTGCAATTGATGATGAAAAAAGTTCAGAATTATTTTTAGAAATGATAGATCGTTTAGAGAAAAATAATTTTATTCAATACGAAATATCTAATTTTGGTAAAGAAAATTATTTTAGTAATCATAATTCTAATTATTGGAAAGGTATTGAATATATCGGATTTGGTCCTTCTGCCCATTCGTTTGATGGGGTTTCTCGGCAATGGAATATCTCTAATAACAGTTTATATATAAAAAATGTGACTGAAAAAAATGAAATATATTTTGAAAAAGAAATTTTATCGGAAGTCGATCAGTTTAATGAATACATTTTAACTTCATTAAGAACCATTTGGGGAATTGATGCGATGGTTTTAAAAAATAAATTTAATTCAAATATTTTAAATTCATTTAACGAAAAAATTAAAACATATATTTTTAATGACATGGTTATTTTTAATAATAATAAGTATGTATTAACAAGTAACGGAAAATTATTTGCAGATAAAATAGCAAGTGAATTGTTTGCTTAAAATAACAAAACTATCAATCAATTTCTTTATCATTTAAAATATCAAAAACTAAGTCTCTTTCGTAACCTTTACTCAAAGCGTAATTCAAGACATTGAGTTTTAATTTTATAGGACTTTTTTCATTCGTTAATCGTTGTTTTGTTTCAATTAATTTTCTCAAAGTATGAATGTATTCTGTGTCGTCAATTTGCTGCATTGCTTTTTTAATGCAGTATTCGCTAACTCGTTTTTGTTTCAGTTCAATTTTAATTTTGATACGCCCCCATTTTTTTATTGAATGTTTGCCATGCGCAAATTGCATTGCAAAACGCTCTTCATTTAAAAAATTTGATTCTATTAATGATGAAATAATATTTTCTACTGCCTCGGGCCATAAGCCGAAACCGTATAATTTATCGCGAGCCTCTTGCTGACAACGTTCTTGATACGCGCACCAACTTTGCATTTTGATTAATGCAATTTCGGGATTTGTTATTTTATCGGTTTGTTTTTTCTCGAACACATGTAAAAATAATATTTCTTTGTTACATTTGAATAATTATGTTAGAATTGCCTTCATCGTTTTTAAGTTCCATTTCAAATTGTTGTGGCTTTGATAAAGAAGCCTTTATTGAAGCACATCAAATTGATTCACCAACAAGTATTCGCCTTAATCCATTTAAACCAGCAATTTTAAATTTTGAATTAGATAAAAAAGTGCCGTGGATTGAAAATGGTTTTTATTTAGATGAACGCCCTAATTTTACAAATGATTTAGCATTTCAAGCAGGATGTTATTATGTGCAAGAAGCAGGCTCAATGTTTATACAACACGCTTTATTAAGTTGCGTTGATTTTAATAATCAACTATTAGCTTTAGATATTTGTGCTGCGCCTGGTGGAAAAAGTACTTTGCTAAATTCGTTACTTAATGCTGAAAGCGTTTTAGTATCTAATGAAGTTTCGAAACCACGTGCTGAGGTTTTATCTCAAAACATAACAAAATGGGGAACTAGTAATGTGATTATAACAAATAATGACCCAACCGCATTTAGTAATATTGAAAACGTATTTGATGTAATTGTAGTTGATGCACCTTGCAGTGGTTCAGGATTGTTTCGTAAACAACATGATGCAATTGATGAATGGAGCGAAGATAATGTGAACTTATGTGCACAACGCCAAAAACGAATTTTAGCTGACATTGCAGGTAGTTTAGCAAATAATGGTGTGTTGCTTTATTCAACGTGTTCTTATTCGGAAAAAGAAAATGAAGAAATTACAGATTGGCTAGTGCAAGAATTTAATTTAATAAGTATTCAAATTCCACTTCAAAAAGAGTGGGGAATTATTGAAACAACTGGAAAAAAAACGCAAGCTTACGGCTATCGATTTTACCCTGACAAAACAAAGTCGGAGGGATTTTTCTGTTCTGTATTTGTGAAAAAGAGTGAGGTAAAAAGTTACCGTTCTACTAAAAAAAACAAGCACGAAACGTTTTCCGATATTAAACCTAAAGAAAAAGAATTTTTTGTAAATTGGATAAAAAATGTAAACAATCAAATTATAATTAAATTCAAAGACGATTATTTATTGACGAATGCCTTAGCTGTTGATTTTATTAATAAATACACGCATTTGTATTTGAAAAAAGTTGGAACTACTATTGGAAGTTTAATTAAAAATGAGGTTATTCCTCATCATGATTTGGCATTGAGTATTCATAAAAACGATCAGATAAAAACTCATGAAAGTGATTACGAGGAAGCGATTCGTTTTATGAAAAAAGAAAATTTTAAAATCGAATGTGATAATGGTTGGATTTTAATGACCTATAAAAATTTTGGTTTAGGCTGGATAAAACAATTAGGAAATAGGTTTAATAATTATTTACCTAACGAATTAAGAATTTTAAAATAAATTATTTACACGATTAATTATTAAAAACAAAAAACTATGTTTGGAAAATTTGGTGATATGATGGGAAAACTTCAAGAAATGAAGCAAAAAACTGAAGAAATAAAATTGAAATTAGATAACACTATTTTAAATATTGAAGGCGCAGGCGGCGATATTAAAATTTCATTAACTGGAAATAAAGAAATAAAATCTATTACTATTTCTCCCGCTTTGCAACATGGTAATAAAGAAGAATTTGAAGAACAGTTAGTAGTGACATTAAACAGAGCTTTAAACAAAGCCCAAGAAGTTAATGATAACGAGATGAAGCAAGCGGCAAGTGGAATGTTGCCAGGACTGGGTTAACCTTTTAAACTTCCTAAAATTTCATCAACAATTATTCTTGTATTATTTAAGCGTGGCACTTTAAATTGTCCGCCTAGTTTGTTATTTGATTTTAACCAATTATAAAATGTTCCTTTTGGTAAAGATGTTATGGTTGGTAATTGTAAAATATAATTATTAAAGCGCTTGGCTTCGTAATCCGAATTGATAGCTTTTAAATTATCATCTAATATTTTTATAAAATAATCTAAATGTTCAGGTTCATTTTCAAACTCAATGAGCCATTGGTGTGCACCTGAATTTCCATCCATAAAAATGGGGGCAACAGTATAATCAATAATATGAGTTTTTGTTTTTTCGCACGCTATTTTAATGGCATGTTCAGCATTATGTATCATTACTTCTTCTCCAAATACATTAATACATTGTTTCGTGCGGCCAGTAATAATAAAACGGTATGGCGATAAATTTGTAAACTGAATTGTATCTCCTAATTGGTAACGCCACAAACCTGCGTTGGTAGTAATTAATAATGAATAATTTTTATTGAGTTGAACTTCAGATAAATTATATGTTTTTGGGTTTGAGTTTTGCAAATCGCTTACTAAAATAAATTCATAGTAAATTCCATAGTCTAACATCAATAACATTTCGTTGCTAACTTTTTCATCTTGTATTCCAAAAAAGCCTTCAGATGCACTGTATAATTGCATATAGGCTACTTGAGAATTGTCGAATAAATTTTCAAACAAATGCTGGTATGGTGTAAAACTTACGCCACCATGAAAATAAACTTCTAAATTAGGCCATACATCTTTTAAAGTTTTCGTTTTTTTAATTTCTAAAATGCGTTTTATTAAAACAAGCATCCAACTTGGAACGCCCGCTAAACTTGTCACATTTTCATTGGCCATACTTTGCGCAATTTTTTCAAGTTTATCTTCCCAGTTTTCCATTAATGCTATGTTAACATCAGGCGCTCTAAAATATTCTGCCCACATAGGTAAATTTTGAATAATAATTGCACTCACATCACCATGAAACGAATTATGTTCTCCAAAATGATCAGTTTTATAACTTCCTCCTAGTGCTAAATTTTTACCTGTAAATAATTTAGTTTCTGAATTGTTAATACATTGAAATGTAATCATATCTCTTCCGCCATTGTAATGACAGCCATTCAAAAACTCTTTACTTACTGGAATGTATTTGCTTTTGTCAGTCGTACCGCTACTTTTTGCAAACCATTTAATTTCTGTATTCCATAATAAATTTTGTTCGCCTCTTCGTGTTCGTTCAATAAATGGTTTTAATGATTCATAATCTTGTAAAGGAATTGATTTAAATTGTTCTGCATTTGAAATATACTTGAAACCATGTGTTTTTCCGAAGCTTGTATTTTTTGCATTATCCACTAAATTAAGCAACCATTCATTTTGTACATCGTGAGGATATTTCATAAACAACTCAATTTGGTGCATGCGTTTTTTCATGAGCCAAGATGCTATGGAATTAAGAATTGCCATGTATTATTTAATTATAATTTTATTTTCAATCTCTTCTTTTATTTGTAAATAGTATACTTCATCAAATAATTCTATATAAATATCTTGTTGCTTGTAGCCTTTTAAAAAATCTTTAAATGATCTATCTAAATAATTAAACGCCTTTTTAGAATTCTTTATTTTGTATTTATACAACATCCCTAAATAATAATTTGCCTCTACAGGAAACTGCGCTTGCTTAATAGCTCTTTTATAAAATGTTTCAGCAAGTTTAAAGTTATTTAGTTTGTCGTAACTACGCGCAATGTAAAAATAGATAAAAGCATTTACATTTTTTTTACTAAAACTTTTTATTTCAAAATTTTCATTTATTTTAAATTCAGTGATTGATTTTTCAAATTCGTTTAGCTGATAATAACACAAACCTTTTAAAAAATGAATATTTTCTCCAACCGGGGCATCAATAACGTTTGGTGTTAATGAATCGTACTGATTTAGATGTAATAATGCTCTGTTGTAATCTCTGTAATAATATAATAAAACCCAGCCATAATATCCTTCCATTTCGTGAGGGGCAATCGCTAAACTGTTTTCTAATCCATAAATTGCTTCAGCATAATTTCCATTTTTTGTATTTTGTACAGAGTAGGCGTGCCAATTTCCAGCAGTTATAGAATCATTTTTAGCAATGCAAAGTTTTGCTAATTCATTTCCGCACTTATCATTTCCGTGATATGTTAAATAAGATGCTGCATTTATTATATCTTCTTTTTTGTAATGTTTTGCTTCAAAATAATCTAATAGTGTTTTTGGATTGCATTCCATAACACACCTTTCAAATTTGTAATTGAAAGATACTGTGTCTTTTTGAGCTATTAATTGATAACTCAAAAATACAATGATCAAAAAATAATTATTTCGGAAGTATTTCACTAAGGTTTCCGTTATTAAATTTAAATGAATAAAATTTTCTACAATTTACTGGTTGTTTATTCTCGTCCAACATCGGTTTCCAAGGCGAAGTATTTTTTACTGCTTCTAAAACTTGGTTAGATAAAATTTTATTATCATTTGTAATTGATATAGTTTTATAATTTAAATCACATAATTGCATTGTGTAAAAATTAGTTTCTCCAGCATCATTTATGAAAAAATATATAGTTATAATGCCATTAAAATTAGTTTTGGCAGTAATAGTATTTCTAAATTCTTTTTTTTGGGTATAAAAATCTTTACTATTGCTTATTCCATTTGCATAGTAATAAGGATATATGGACTTATTTTTAAAGAATGCACAACTATCTGTTTGGGTAGTTTGTGCCAAAGTTAGATGCGAAGTAAATACTGCACCTATAAATAAAGTGAAAATTAAATATGTATTTTTTTTAATCAAACTTAGGTTTCAAATGTATTTAAAATCAGCTTGTTTTGGTAGTTATCTTATGTTAATTTTTTTGCAGATTTAAGATGTAATACCATTAGCTATTTATTATTAGTCTAATGTCAGTTCGAGCGTAGTCGAGAACCCATTGCTACATCTCGACTACGCTCGATGTGACAAATTTTAATTAGACTAATCTATATTGGCTAATGGTATAAGTTATCTCATTATTTTTTAATATAAAATTTCAACAAACCTGTTTTATTCATTTTAATAAATTGGAATGAAGCTGGAATTTTATTTTTAAAGGTATGAAATGTTACTAGCCTTGTTCCAGAATGGCATTCGTTTAGTTTTAAAATCAAATCATTATGAAATTTTTTATATGATTTCAAGGACACTTTTGAAGTTTCGTCCAATACACAGCTAGAATCAAAACTCTCGTGGAAAGAATTGAAAAAATAAATCCCGTTAAATTGTGAAAAATCTAATTTCGTAAAATTATCATTTATAAAATGAGTATTTTGTAATTTATAGTTTCGTTTAATTTTATTGGATAAATTAGTAAGTGTTTTTCGTTTTTCAACGCCATAAAATTGCGCATCGCTAACGGTTGATCCAACACAACAAAATTTACCTACACCAGAGCCAATATCCAGTATTTTATTTGTTGGTTTATTAGCTAAGAATTTAGTAGCTGAAATTGCAATTTTTACTGGGGTAAAATGTCTTGCTGAATGTTCCTGATATTTATTAGGATATATTTTATCAAAATTTAAATCGGTTGGAACAATTTTTTGTTTTAAGTTTTTGAAAATCATCTTTTGGTTTTGATTTATTTTTTCGACTTAAAATAGGTTTCAATTTCACTTAAATCCATTGCATTTAAACAGTGTTCTTTTGTTAACAGACCTTTACGTGCAACTAATGTTCCATAATACATATCATGATATCCTTTTAGTTGATGCGCATCTGGATTAATGGAAATCATAACTCCGCGTTCTAAACAATAAGGAATCCATCGCCAATCTATATCCAAACGATATGGATGTGCATTTAATTCAATCACAACATTATTAGCAGCACAAGCATCAATAATTTTTTTATGGTCAATTGGATAACCTGGTCTACCGAGTAATAAGCGACCAGTTGGATGCCCAAGTATAGTTGTGTAAGGATTTTCAATTGCTTTTAGTAATCGATTTGTTGCACGTTCTTCGTCCATTTTTAAATTGGAGTGAATGGAAGCAACGATAAAATCAAATGATTTTAAAATATCTTCGTCATAATCTAAATCCCCATTTCCTAATATATCACTTTCTATTCCTTTAAAAATTTTGAATGGAAATAATTGTTTATTTAGCTTATTAATATCATTATGTTGCAATATAATTTCTTCAACCTTTAATCCACCAGCATAGCTCGCACTTTTACTATGATCACACATTCCTAAATATTCGTATCCTAATTGTTTGGCATAAATTGCCATTTCTTCCAAAGTATTCAATCCGTCACTGTAAGTGGAATGATTGTGTAAAATGCCTTTTAAATCCGTTAATTCAATAAGTTTTGGAAGAGCGTGTGCTTTTGCTTTTTCTAATTCAAATAATCCTTCCCGTAATTCGGGCTCGCAATATTGTATATTTAAATTAGAGTAAATATCTTTTTCTGAGTTGTATTTTTTTATGTCAAGATTCTGAAATTGAATACCGGATAAATGCTCTTTAGTTGATGAAGTTTCAATGAGTGTTTTGTAAAAAATAGTTTCATTTACTTGAATAAAATTGATTGGAATATTTTCAGAATAATAGTTATCTAAGTCTATTGATTCATCCCCAACTAAAATATCTATTTCATCAATTATTTCACATTTACGATACATAGCACCAGTTAATGAAACGTAATCTGTTAGTTTTAACAGTGCTTCAATAATTGGTTTAACAATTTTTTCGGCGTAAGAAAAGTGAAATTTACCAGCGTTACTTTTTTTAAATTCAATATTGGTTATAATGGTTTGTTGTGTTTTTTCTCCAAACCCTTTTAATGTAACTAATCTGTTTTCGTGGCAGGCGTAAAGTAGTTCCGTAACACTTTCTAATCCTAATTCTAACCATAGTTGCCTCACTTTTTTTGGACCAATACCTTTTACTCCTAACATTTCAATTACACCTGGTGGCGTTTTCTGCAATAGTTCTTCTAATTCTTTAGTTGTGCCTCGTGAATTTAAATCAATTATTTTTTCAGCTAAACTTTTACTAATCCCTTCAATTTGTATGAGTTCATCAATGGTTTTGTCATTTAAATCCAATCTTGTTTTACTAAGACGGTATGCTGCACTAGCTAAGGCTTTTATCTTAAACGAGTTTTCATTATGTAACTCCATTAATTTTGAAGTTATTTCAAATACATCTGCTATATCTTCGGTTGTCATTATAAATAAATTTCTGCGTATTTTAAATCACTTGGCGTTGTAATTTTAATATTTTCAGAATTACCCTCTACTAAATAAATAGGTTCATCAATGCCTTCTAATACAGTTGCATCATCTGTAAAAAATGGCGAATAATCTTGCTCAAAAGCTGATTTTATTTTTGAAACAATAAAGCATTGTGGCGTTTGCACAATTTTATAATCATCTCTACTAACCGCTTTATTAATTCCGTTTATTATCATTCTTAAGCTTTCATTTACTGATGAAACCGGAATTGCATTTCCATGTTTTGCTGCCGATTCAAAACAACGTTTAATGGTTTCAATACTTACAAATGGTCTTGCCGCATCATGTATACCAACAATATCATTTTTATTAGTAATGCAATTTAATCCGTTCTTTACTGAATGAAATCGGGTTTCACCTCCTAAAACGGTTTGTATATTTTTTTCAGGAAAATATTCTGATAACATAAAATTAGCATCTGTTATATAATCTTTATGCACACACACAATGATGTTTATAAATTCATCAAACTCAATAAATTTTTCGATGGTGTGAATTATAACTGGCTTACCTTTTATTTCTATAAATTGTTTTGGTATGGTTGATAACATTCGACTTCCGGTTCCGCCTGCTACTATGATGATGTTATAATGTGAATTCATTTTTTAAATTGTTTTTTATGGAACGCAGATGACGCTGATAGATATGATTAAAATGATTTTATTTAATTCATATTGTCAATTGCTGATTGTTTTTTTGTATTTATTTTTTAAATCTCTTTATATTTCTCGTTTCCATTTATTCCTCAAGTCTTTATTTTCTCTTCAGTCTCTTAAATGCCTTCCATCTCGTCAATAATTTTTTACCTTTTCAATACTCGCATCAATGGCTTTATAGGTTTGGTTAAAAAACTGAAAGCGTTGTTTTTCTGCTATTCCACTTATTAAAGTTGATTTTTTTATCAAGTTTTTAGTCCAATGTTCAATTTCTTCACAAAATTGTTGATTGCTTGTGGTTAAGGAATTTAAGGTATTGAATGATATATAAGATAAAACTGAACCACCTACTGTTACATGAATGCAATTTGTTCCAATTACTAAATCACTGTTGTATAAATTAAATGGTGTTATTAATGATTTAATTACTTCGTTTTTATTTTCGCTTTCAGCATAACGGTTAATAGCTTGAACCATTTTTTTTAATTCTTCAAGTACTAAAATTGTGTCTTCTTTGGTTTTAAAAGCTCCTGATTCAAAATAATATTCTATTTGTTTTATAGTTGTTTGTATCGTTTCGTTAGTCCATATTTCAGTACTTGGTATTTGTAAATAAGTTTTATGGATTTCGTTTGCTAATTGTAATTGTTTTTCAGGAATTACATCAAAATCAAATTTTTTGGTTTGATATTCGGGAACGTTTAAAACAGATCGTTGCCAATAAAACATTTTAAATGCCGCTAATTCTTTTGAGAAGAATGAATGAAAAATGGGAATTTCCTCTGCTGCGTATATAACTTTCGCATCTTCTGATTTTTGTAAACGTGTTAATTGTGATAATAAAGTGGTTAAATAGTTTTCGAAATTGTCAGATGAATCAGTCAGTTTAATATAATTACAAGTAACCGAATCCCCTTTATTCGAGAAAACAGAATCAATTGAAATTTTATAGTGCTTACAAATTTTATAGGTTTCATCTAAACTTAATTCAGTTTCATTTCTTAGTCTTCGGTATGCACTGTCATTGCTTATTTTTAGTAAATCTGCAATATCATCAACTAGTGATACATTTGCTGGAACAATTTGTTTTAAGTGTTTAATAAACACTTCCTGCATTTCGAATTCCGCTTTTTTAGTTGCCATTTTATTGTATTTATTGCTAATAAATGTATTCATTATTTGCAAAAAATGCAAATATCGTTAAGTTGCGTATTGTTTTGCGCAAAAGTCAAGGTTTTATCCACCCTTTATTACTCGTTTTTGATTTTATGCAACTCATTTTTAATGAAGTCTATTTGTCCGTTTCATTAGCCTGATTCATCCACCTAATTTTGACCTATAATTTTAAACAACGTAATTATGAAAACATCAACCATTAAAAAAGTATTTCATGTAGTAATAGTTTGTACTGTAATACTTACATCTACAATTATCACAAAAAACATCATTAATAACATTAAACACCTATATGGTTTGGAATCAGCAGGAAATGGAATAACCTGTTTTTTTGATATACTTCAATAATATCATAACCATGGAAAAATTTAGACACCAACTATTTTTATTACTTATATATATAACTCTAAAAAAATAACGACATGATTTCTGTATATCAATTAAAACCAAAGTTCCAACAGTTATTAATACCTGTTTTAGTTAGGCTACACGCCCAACAATTATCGGCAAATAAGATTACTATTTTTGCAATTATTTGGTCGGCTATTTTAAGTGTATTACTATTTTTTTCTCCAGCTCATCCTGTTTTTTTAGTTCTGGTAGCATTTGGATTATTAGTTAGAATGGCTTTAAATGCTTTGGATGGCATGATGGCTCGTGCTTTTAATCAACAAACTAAGTTAGGCGAAATATTAAATGAACTAGGTGATGTTGTATCTGATACATTTATTTTTTGTGGGCTATTTAGTTATTCATTTGTTAATCCAAAAGTATTGTTTGTTGTAATATGTCTTTCAATTATAAATGAATTTGCTGGTGTGTTAGCAAAATCAATTTCTGGTATTCGTCGCTATGATGGGCCAATGGGTAAAAGTGATCGCGCGCTACTAATAGGAGTATGGTGTATTTGTTATTTCATTTTTCCAGGAATTGGTTATTTATTTAACATCATATTCAGTTTAGTAATTCTTTTATTAGTGGTATCTACATATAAACGCGTATCAAATTCATTAAAATAAATTTTATGAAAAATATTTTAAATCATATCGATCCAACTTTACTTTCATTTATACTAATTGTATTTTCAGTTTTATCCTTTGCCAGTATTTTATTTTTTCTTTGGGGAAAAATAAACCCAAAAGCTAAGCTTACCGAATTAAAAATGCGCGCGAAATCTTGGTGGATAATGGCAACCGTGTTTTTGATAGCAACCGTTTTTAGTGCTAAAGTATCTTATATCGCTTTTGCTTTATTATCTTTTGTGGCCTTAAGAGAATTATTTACAATTTTAAAATTGAGACAAGAAGATAGAGGAGCAATGTTGTTATGTTACTTAGCAATCCCAATTCAATATTTTTTTACCTACCATGGCTATTTGGTTGCAAGTTTGGTTTTTATACCTGTATTTATGTTTGTGGCTTTACCATTTCGTTTAGTATTAGTTGGTCAAACTAATGGCATTATTCAATCAATGGCTATTTTGCCAGCAGTATTAATGATTGCTTTATTTGGTTTAAGCCACCTAGGTTTATTATTAACAATACCAGGCGGAAGAGGACTTTTATTTTTTCTGGTTTTTGTAACAGAAATGAATGATGTTTTTCAATTTGTTTGGGGAAAAATTTTAGGTAAACATAAAATATTGCCAAAGGTTAGTCCAAATAAAACGTGGGAAGGATTTATTGGTGGTGTTATTACAACTACTATGTTAGGATTAAGTTTAAAATTTTTGACACCATTTAATATTCCGCAGGTATTAGTAATAAGTTTTATTACGGCTAATGCTGGTTTTATTGGCGATGTTATAATTAGTGCTGTAAAAAGAGATTTACAATTAAAAGATACGTCAACAGTAATCCCAGGTCATGGTGGTATTTTGGATCGAATTGATTCTCTTGTTGTAGCCGCTCCTGTTTTTTTTCATTTAGTATATTATTTCACAAATTAAAATTAAAAAATTATGAGAAAATTATTTTTAAATATTATTTATAAAGGAATTGTTCCTTTTATTTTAAAGCCTCTCACAGGCATCACTTACAAGCATAAAGAAGTTTTAGCTGAAGTGAAACAATTTATTATTATCGCAAATCATAATAGTCATTTGGACACTTTAGCATTAATGAGCGCCATGCCTAAACATAAAATTTTGGAAATTAAACCAGTAGCAGCTGGTGATTATTTTGGTTCTAGTAAAATGAAAACATTTTTCACAGTTTTATTTACTAATGCTTTATTAATTCCTAGATGTTGTTCATTAAAAAATAAAAGTAAAGATCCATTTCGTATCATGATGAAAGCATTGAAAAGAGGGCAATCACTTATTGTTTATCCAGAAGGTTCAAGGGGAAAAGCAAATGAAATGCAAGAATTTAAAAACGGAATTGGTCACATTTTATTGAAGTATCCTCATATTGCATACATTCCTACATATATCGAAAACACAGGTAAAGTATTACCAAAAGAAGCTCACGTTCCAATTCCATTTAATTGTAAAGTGATTTTTGGAGATGTACATTATTGTAAAGGTAAAAATGCAAAAGAAGTTGTAGCAAATATGTTTAACGAAGTAAGCAATTTAAAGGCAGCATAATAATAGTAATTAAAACAAGTAAATATGAAAACGAAAATCACAATCATTTTAATAGTCATCTTGATTCATTTAAATTCATTTAATGGATTTGCTCAAGCTATAACAAAATTAAAACCAACGTTAACGGTACTTTCTATCGATGTTGATAATTTAATGCCTACACTTACAGCTTCCCAAATGGGAAATTTAGTTAGAATTGAACTAGAGAAGTTAGATACGTTTGAAGTTATGGACAGGTATGATGTTGCTTACATGGTTCAAAAAAATAAACTGAGTATAAATAATTGTTATGGTAAACTTTGTCTTACCGAAATTGGAGAAACAATTCATTCTGATAAAATGTTGAGTGGTAGTATCGAAAAATTCCCTAAATCTATTATTTATACGTTAAGGTTAATAGATGTCAAATCAAAAACAATAGAAAAAACGACAGTCGTTGAATTTTTAAATTTGCCCGAAGAGCTTCAAGCTTTTACTTCTGTAATTGTTAGAAAAATGTTTAACAAATCTGTTGATATTAATTTATTTACAAAATTAACGCAACGAAACTCATTTGATAATTCCACAAATAATCCGAATAATGAAAGACTCAGACTTGACGGCCCTCGTTTGGGTTTTGTAACGTATACTGGCGATGTTTCAACTATTTTAAGTGCAGACAAATCTGTAGGAGGCTTTGAAGCCGTCCCTTTAATGTTTCAATTTGGTTACCAATTTGAAAAACAATATTTAAACGAAGGAAAAATACAAGCCTTGTTTGAATTTATACCTATGATAACCGGTGTTGATCAAGGTTATTTTATTCCAAGTTTCACATTATTACATGGCCTGCGTAGTAATGTAAATGGTTGGGAATTTGCTCTGGGGCCAACTATTAATCTAATACCAAAGTCAAATGGTTATTATGATGATTCGAATACTTGGCATCGCGAACAAGATTGGTCAAATGATACATCACATTTAAATATTAAAAATCCATATATTATTAAAGAGCGATTAGATAGTCGTGGTGATTATGCTATTCAAACTGGTTTTGTTTTGGCTTTTGGTAGAACTTTTAAATCTGGAAAATTGAATTTACCTGTAAACATGTATGTGATTCCTGGAAAAAGTGGTTTCAGAATTGGAGCATCTTTAGGGTTTAACGCTAAAAATAAATAAATTAAAGTAATATAATTTTATTTAGTATTACAGGTAAACATTTTTAATATTTTAAATCAATTTAAAAATGTTATTTTATTTTTAATAACAGCGTGATATTCCTTTTTCTTTTCGGTTTGTAAATTAGGCCCATTTTGTACTAAAAATTTTAAATTAATAAATTATGAAAAACATGAATATTATATCCATTACATTTTTACTTGTTATAGTTTCTATTGTAATGAAATCTCAAGACACAATTTATTTTAAAGATAAATCAATTATTAGTTCTAAAATTATTGAAATCGGTATCACAGAAATTCAATATCATAGATTTGATAATTTAACTGGACCAATTTATAGTGTTTTAAAGAAAGACATTAAAAGCGTTAAATATTCAAACGGAGAAATCGATTCTGTTTCATTTATTGTTTTACAAGCTAATGCGAATATGAGTTCTGAAAAGTATCATCCAGAAGTTGGCGAATCAAAATTACAGCTAAGAGGTGTTGATTTATTTTATGAAGGAAATAAATTAGGTGTCAGAAAAACAAACCAATTAATAAAGAGTAATGCTTTAACCGAAAATCAAAGAAATATAATTACGGAAATTAAAAATATGAAAATGACTGGTAAAGCCCAAAAAGGAATAGGGACGGCGCTTTTTATATCTGGATTTGCAGTTCCTGCAGTTGTTTCTTTTGTATCTGTAGTTTACGCTTTTGATTATGCTAATAATAATGTCGATTATGCCGTTAAAACAATTGTGATTGGTGCTTTAGTTGGTGCGGCTATAAGAACAACAGGGCAAGTATTTATTAAAATTGGAAAAAATAAAGCGAAAGCCAAGAAATTGGAATTTTTATCAAAACATAACAATAATGAATTTATTTATTAAAATTAATTTATTTTTAAGGCATATAAAAAAATAAAAATATTAGTAATAAAATAGTTACATGCTGTTGAATTGGAACTATTTGTTTTTTTGATAGAATTTAATAATCAACTTATTAAATAAAATTTTCTATTCGAAATTTATTTGATTTACTTATAATCTAAATCGAATTGGTTTTTCTCAATCTATTTGTTTTGAGATTTTCTGCTAACATACTGTTGTTTATAATCAAGTAGTTACACTTGTTTTCGCTTGCCTTTTTTGTCTTATTTTTGATTTCATCGCAATTAAAACTAATTTAGTCGAAATTTTTAAACGATGTAATTATGGGCAAAATTTCTACAAAAATATATTTATTAGCTTTTTTTATAGGGTATTTTAGTATTTCATATTCTCAATTAGCTATTACTGGACAGGCAGGTGGTTATAAGTTTTTAGGCGATGTTGGTAAAAAAAATAACGCTAATTTCTTTAGTGATATGCGTTTGGGATATAACTTTGGAATTGAATATCGCATTGGAAAAATATTAGGAATTAGTATTGATGGTATTTACGGAAAGTTAGCTGGCACTGATAATGATAAAACATCAAAATTGAATTTTCAATCTAAAGTTATGGGTGGAGGTTTAAATTTATTTGCTTTTTTTGATAAGTTAGGTGACAAAGAAAAAGATGTATCGCCTTATATACATGCAGGTGTTGGTTATTTATTGTTTGATGCGCACGGCGATTTGAGAGACAAAAACGGAACTTCTTATAACTATTGGTCTGATGGGTCGATTCGTAATTTATCTGAATCAGCTTTAAATGATCCACTATCTATTACAATTAAAAGAGACTATACTTATGAAACACAATTAAAAGATAGCGTAGTTAATTATGCTCGAAATTGTTTATTTATTCCAGTTGGTTTTGGTGCTAAATTTAAAATGGGTTTCCGAACTAATTTAAGAATTGGAGCAACTTATAATATTGCACTGACAGATTATATTGATAATTATAAAAAAGGTGGAAATGATAGTTGGTTGGCTGCAAATATTGGTTTAAATATTCATTTCGGAAAAAAACCGAAAGATGCTTATAGTGGTGTTAATTTTAAAGAAGTTGATAATTCTGATAATGATGGTGATGGTATTATTGATTTGAATGATAAGTGTCATGGCACACCTAAAGGAGTTAAAGTTGATGGTAAAGGATGTCCTGACGACAAAGATGATGATGGTATTTATGATTATATGGACAAGGAATTAAATTCTAAAAAGGGTGCTATCGTTGATGGAAATGGTGTTTCAATAAATCTGGAAGATATGGCAACCCGTCAGTTATTATGGGATAGTTTGTCAACCGAAAGGAGTGAAGGATTTAATAATGCTCCAAGTTTGGCTTATTTAAAACAAATGGAAGAAAAGGCAAAGGCCAACCAATCAAAATCTGGTAAAGCATCTTCAATTCCAGCAGAACTATTAGAAGCAGATTATAATAAAGATGGTATTATTTCTGCAGCTGAAATAACTAAAACAATTGATGGGTTTTTTGAGGGTGAAAATTCTTTTAACGTGGAAAAAATAAATAAGCTAATTGATTATTTCTTTGAGCAGTAAGTCTATTTATTTTTAATACACCATGTTTTAAATCGTTCTTTATTATTGGCGTATTATTTTTTGACTTTAATATTTTTTTATGATAAAATCTTTAATTATTGTATTCAACACACTTTCTGTTTTTTTATTCAGTTTCTTTTTTGGCGACTCTCCCGTTTCGATAACTGGTAACTTTCCAAAAAATGTAAAACCTAATACTGAATTTACTGCTGAACTTTTAATAAAAAAAGGTTCTTTAGGAGGATTTGCAAAATTACAATTAGAGGTTCCGCAAGGGTTTACAGTAAAGGAAGTAGAAAGTAAAGGCGGAAATTTTTCTTTTGAAAATAATATTGCTAAAATAATATGGACAGCTACACCCGTAGATCCTGAATTTACAGTAAAATTTAATTTAGTTGCTGATGCTACAACTTTGGGTTTAAAAACAATATCCTCAAAATTCTCTTACGTAAACAATAATGTTAAAGAAGTTATTGAAATGACACCAGTAGAAATTACTGTTGGAGAAGGTGAACCGCAGTCAATAACTGCTTCTGAAACTACTACAGCTCCAATAACTAACCCAGTTGATACTAAAGCAGAAACACCAACAGGAAGTCAAACAGAAGTTGCTAAAGTTGAAAATCCAACAAACGAAACTGTAGCTGAGCAAAATCCATCAATAGTTTGTAAAAGAACATTTTCTAAAGGTGCTAATTCAAATGAAATTAATATTGATGTAAGAATAAAAAAAGGATCGATTAAGGGTTTTGCAAAATATCAAGAAGTATTACCAGTTGGTTGCATTGCTAAATCAGGACTTACAAATGGCAGTTCTTTTTCAGTATCCGACGGTAAAGCTAAATTTGTTTGGGTTTCATTGCCTACTGATGAGGAGCTATTAATATCTTATGTTTTAGAAACAAGTAATTTAACTCCAGCAGATGCAAAACTTGAAAAGGGAGAATTTTCTTATCTTGAAAATGACCAAAGCAAAAAGACTGCAATGCCCGTTGAATTAATATCAACTGGGAATTTGACGTCAACAAAAAATGTATCTCAAACTGAATTGAATAACGCTGCTGCTCAACCTACTGTTGATGCTGTTGCGAAAACTGAAACAACGCCATTAAATTCTACTACTGAAAATCAAAAATCAAATGTAGTTGCTAATAAAGAAGGAAATGTTTTTTACTGCACTCAAATTGGTGCATTTAAAAATGCTATTGCTTCAGATGTTTTAACAAAAAAATTTAAAATTAATGAAACTATTAAAACCGAAATGACTGAAGGTTTTAATAAATTCATGGTAGGTAATTTTTCTGAGTATAAATTAGCGCGTTCTAAACGTGAAGAAATGAAAAATTCTGGTTGCGCTAGTGCATTTGTTGCTGCCTATAATGGAGCAAAAAGAATTACAGTTCAAGAAGCCCTAATGATTACTAGCCAAAAATGGTTTAAGTAAAATCAATTTCTTATATTTGTGTGTATTAAATTACTTAATGGTTAAAAACTACTTAATAGTATTATTTATTTTATCAGTTTCGCTTTTTAAAGCGCAGACAGATACTACCACATTAAATGCAAGTGTAGAAAAAGAAATTCCAAAAAATGAGGAGAAGAAAAAGCCAGAATCAGCCGAACCTCCTGTTTTAAGTGATGTGTTTAAACCAAAAATCTCGTTGGGTATTGGGATGCTTTCTTTTCATGGTGACCTTTACTCTAAGCATTATCAAGCACCTTGGACAGCAAGAATCGGATATGATTTAAATATTTCTCAAAGGTTATTTAAATCAGTACAATTAAATTTTAATATCCTATTTGGCAAGCTAGGCGCTAATGAATGGAATGAAAATAGACAGGAAAATTTTCAATCAGAAATAAGATCAGGTGGGTTAAGTTTAATGTATGATTTTGGGAACTTTATTCCTGAAAGATGTCGTATTAGGCCATGGATATCAGCTGGAGTTAATTCTTTTGAATTTCTATCCAAAACCGATAGATACGATAAAAATGGAAATGAATATTTTTATTGGACCGATGGGAGCATAAAAAATATTGCGGAAGGCGCGCCAACAGCGTCCTTAGCTGTTAATCTAAATAGAGATTACACATATGAAACTGATATAAGAGAATCTAATAAAGATGGTTTTGGGAAATATCAAGAACGTGCTTGGGCATTTCCAATAGGAGCAGGAGCTTTAATGAAAATTACAGATCGGTTTGATTTGAAACTTGGATTTCAATACTATTTTACAACAACTGATTTCATAGATGGAATTTCAAACAAAAGTGTGGGTAATCGTTCAGGTACAAAACAATCTGATAATTTTGTTTATACCTCGTTTGCTTTGCAATACGACTTAGTGATAAAGCATAAAGAAAAAACTGATACGCTTCCTGATGGGTATTATGATGGGGTAGATATTTTAGCTATAGATAATGGCGATTATGATGAAGACGGTGTTAATGATTTTTTAGATAAGTGTCAAGGTACTCCTAAAGATGTTAAAGTCGATGCTTCTGGATGTCCCTTTGATGATGATGCTGACGGGGTTCCTAATTATGAGGATGATGAATTGCAAACGCCTGCGGCTATGGCTGTTAATAATAGAGGCGTTTCGTTAGATGATGAATATTGGCAAAATTGGTATAATCAATATGTAGATAGCGGCGCAAATGCACCTAATACTCAAATTGTTGAAAATTTTTATGCCTCTAAAAAAGATAGTGCTGCGGCTGTAAATTCAGCAAAAAATCAAACTAAAAACGATAAAGAATTTACGATTGAATTAGCTAGATATACTGGCCCAGTTCCAAGTGATGAAATGACCTATCTGTTAAGTATTGGCGATGTTAAATCAACAGTAATGTCTGATAACTCAACGGTTTTATATACAGCTGGTAAATATAAGGAAATTTTAAATGCACTTAAACGCAGAGATGAGTTTAGATCTGAAGGGAATAAAAATGCTCAAATTGGTTATTTTAAAGATGGAAATTTAATATCAATGACCGATGAAGAAATAAATAAATTAAAAGACGAGCATTTAGCTAGTAATACTGGTACTGCTTCAGCTAATAATACAAATAGTTCTACAAACTCAAATCAAAGTGATATTGATTCAGATGAAAATCAATTTGCAAAAGGAGATATTGTATATCGAGTTCAATTAGGTGCTTATGCCCACCGAATTTCAAAAGGGGTATTTAAAAATGCTGGAAATGTTTTAGAGCTAATGTCTGATGACAATGTATTTAGATATGCCACTAAGGGATTTAAAACGATACAAGGAGCCGCTAATTTAAAGGCCGACCTGTTAGTTGAAGGGTATGGAGATGCCTTTATTACGGCATATAAAGATGGTAAACGAATTCCTATGAGTCAAACAAATGCAACCATGGAAACGAAAGAAAAAGAAAACATAACAGAAATTCCTAAATTTAGTTCGGTTGATAAAAATCAAATTACATTTAAAATTCAATTAGGTGCACTTCGAAAAGCTGGTAATACTGATATGGATGAAAAAACAAAATCTATAACAGGCATTGAAAAACAAGGAACAAGTTCAGGTATGATAAGATATACAGCTGGCTCGTTCTCGGATTATTCAAAAGCAGATGTTTATAGGCAACAATTATCTGAACAAGGATTTATGGAAGCATTTGTAATAGCTGTATTTAAAGGAGAAGTTATTTCAATACAAGAAGCTCAAGAATTATTAAAATAATTAATAACCCTAAAAAAATAAAAAATGATAAAATTAATCTTAACAAGCGCTTTATTTGTTTCAAGTTGTGTTTTATTTGCACAAACAAAACAAGAACCAACAAAAAAAACTGAAACATCTACAACAACTGAACAACGTTCAATTAAAGAAAAAGGTGTAACTGTAAATTCAAAAGATAAAAAGGCAGAGGTGCCACCTCCAACGCCTTCAAAATCTGTCACTCCAGCAGAAAAGAAGGCAGAACCTAAAAAAGAAGCTGAAAAAACACCTAGATAATATCATTGCTATTAGATATTAATTTATCATCATTTTTATTCGCAATAATTTATTTTTGCATTTAAAAATGATGATTTTTTGTTTAAAGCCAGTTTTTTTGATCTGAACAATAACTGAATTAAGAATTGTAATAGGTATTATACCTTTTTCCTATTCATATATAAATGAGTAATTAAACTCATGATTATATATAGAATGATAATAATTGGAATTCCCATAAACTTAATTAGAATCAGTAACAAAACACTTATCCCTAAAAAAATGAATTTAGTGCGATTTCCTTTCCAACCAAAACTTTTAAATTTTAAAGCAAATAATGGTAACTCTGAAACTAATAGAAAACTAAAAATAATGGTTGTTAATCCTAAAAAAAAAGGATGGATGATGAATTGGTTATAGCTGTCATTTTGTAAAATTAAAGGAATAGAACAAATAAAAATGGCAACAGCTGGCGTTGGCACACCAATAAAAGAAGATGTTTGACGTGTATCATTATTAAATATGGCTAACCGTACTGCCGAAAAAATTGTAATCATAAAGGCCATTAATGACACTGATAATGGAATTTGATTATTTCCCAAATTGTAATTTTCTATTCCCATTCCTAATAACTTATACATCATAACACCTGGCACTACTCCAAATGTTACCATATCAGCTAAACTATCTAAATCTTTTCCTATAGGAGAAACTACTCTAAGTAAACGGGCAGCAAATCCATCAAAAAAATCAAAAATTGCTGCCAATCCAACTAAGTAGGCCGACATTACTAAATCACCGTCAAATGCTTTTACAATAGCTAAACAACCGCATAATAAGTTGCAGCACGTTATCGTATTAGGTATGTGTTGTTTAATTTTCATATTTTATGTAAATATAATATAAATTAAATCGTTAGTATATTTACATCACATGCTTTTTAACTCAATTATATTTTTATTTTTTTTACCCTTAGTTTTTTTAGGCTATTGGGTTTTAAAATCAAATTATAGGCAAGGGTTTTTATTATTAGCATCTTATTATTTTTATTTCTCATATAACCCCTGGTTTCTAATTTTACTTATTGGCACTTCTACTCTAGATTATTATCTAGCTAAATTTATTTCACAATCGGATAATGAAAACAAACGAAAAGTTTTATTAGCAATTAGTTTAATCAGTAGTTTAGGGGTTTTATGTGCATTTAAATATTCTGTTTTTATTTATAATTCCTTTAGTTCAATAATATATTCGGAGTATTCAGCGCTTAATTCAATAATAATTCCAGCAGGCTTATCTTTTTATACATTCCAATCTATAAGTTATACGATCGATGTCTATCGAAAAAAATACAAAGCAACGGATTCTTTAGAGGATTTTCTTTTATTCGTCTCCTTTTTTCCTCATATGGTTGCAGGACCAATTATGCGCCATAACGATCTAATGCCTCAATTAAAAAAGAAACATTATTTCAAATCAATTAATTGGGAAGCTTTTGCGAAATTAACCATTTGGGGATTTTTTAAAAAAATGGTTATTGCCGACAATCTCTCAATGATTGTTACTCCTATTTTTAAAGATGTTTCACATTATTCAGGATCAACATTATTAATAGCAGGGTTTTTATTTGTTATACAAGTGTATGCCGATTTTAGTGGTTATTCTGATATTGCAACAGGTGTTGCCAAATTATTTGGTATTAATTTAAGTTTAAATTGGAATCGACCTTTACTTTCAAAATCCTTGCATGAATTTTGGAGTCGATGGCATATTTCATTAACCACTTGGTTTAGAGAATATTTATATGTTGGACTTGGTGGTAACAGAAAAGGTAATTCGAGATGGTTGCTAAATATTTTTATTGTTTTTTTAATAAGTGGTTTATGGCATGGAGCTGCTTATACGGTTGTTATTTGGGGTGCATTACACGGTGTTTTTTATATTATTGAAATCCTTTTTATGAAAAAATTTCCTACGATAAAAGTCAATCCTATTTTGGGATGGTTGTATTTAATTTTAATTCATACGCTCACATTAACTGTTTTTAGAGCATTATCAATAAACGATGTGGGAATAATAGTTTCAAAGATGATTTTTCATTTTAATATCTCAATGAGTTTTGTTGAATTACGTGAAGTAGTGGATGTGTTTTTCTTGCTTGTTTGTTTAATCGTTTGCCTACTTTTATTTTTAAAAGAACTTAATGAAGAATATCACTTAATACAAAACATAAAAGGATATTCAAATTTTTATAAACCCGCTTTTTATATTTTTATTTTAGTTTCAATTTT
This sequence comes from Bacteroidota bacterium, assembly GCA_038327195.1. GTDB lineage: Bacteria > Bacteroidota > Bacteroidia > B-17B0 > Aurantibacillaceae > UBA4416. The sequence goes on from JBBQKU010000001.1 coordinate 151,132, forward strand.
TATTTTAGGAAATTTTAATTCAAACCAATTTATTTATTTTCAGTTTTAATGAAAAAGATAATTACATATGCTTTAATCACCATTGGTTTGATGTATTTATCACAATGGCTTATTTATAAAGGATTACGATTAAATAAAGAAGGAGTTTATCATAAATACAGCACTATCTTTTTAGATAAAAATAATTATAATGCTTTAATACTTGGTTCATCTAGAGCTGAAATGCATTTTGATACAAAATTGCTTGACTCATTAACTGGTTTAAATGCTTTTAATGCAGGTGTTTCGGGAGCGTCAATAAAAATGTCATTTATTGTTTTAAAATCATATTTATTAAATAGTCAAATGCCTAAAACTATTTTTCTAGAAATTGATTTTCATATTAGTCATTTAAAAACAGACACAATTTTTAATTTCCCGAGGTACTTTTGTTACCTCTCAAATCCAGTTTTATATTCTGAATTAAATAAAATAGATTCACGTTTTGTACAATTTAAATATAACCCATTTTACAGTTTGCCATTTAGTGGAATTAATTCCCTTAGTCCTTCATTGCACGGTTGGTTGGGAAAAAGTGCGACATACGATTTTTTTTACGATAAAGGTTTTTTTAAAAATACAGTAGTAGATAACTATGACCATTTTGATGTTAAGCAATTTACTGGGTTTATTCATCCTGAAACACGCCAGTATTTAGATTCGTTTATGCTCTTTGCAAATAAAAATAAATGCAAATTGGTATTTACAATCTCTCCTGTATATAAAAATGCTGAAATGGAGGTGTTAAATAAACCTCAAATCATCAACGAATTTCAAAATATAGCAAAAGCACACCATGTTGATTTTATTAATTTGAGTTCTGATTCAGCAGTATCAAATCACCATTATTATTTTGAAGATAATTATCACATGTTGTATTTGGGCGCCCAGATTTACACAAGAAAAATTGCAGCATTTTACAACAATATTCCACGCTAATTTTCGTTGTAGGGATGTTGATTCTTTCAACGTTTTTATGTATTTTTAACTTGAATTACCATATATGAAGTCTTTAGTTTATTTATTTTTAATTATTACAGTTATTGGCTCTGCTCAAATTGCCAAATACAGTAACGAGTTTTTGAGCGTTGGTGTAGGTGCACGAGCTTTATCAATGGCAAATGCCAATGTTGCTTCGGTAAACGATGTAACAGCGGGTTATTGGAATCCAGCAGGTTTGCTTTTACAAAAAAGTAATATGCAGGTGGGATTAATGCATGCTGAATATTTTGCTGGAATCGCTAAATATGATTTTATTGGCGCTTCTAAACGTATTGATAGCAATAGCGTAGCAGGTATAACATTTATTCGTTTTGGTGTGGATAATATCCCAAATACAACTGAATTAATTGATGCTAATGGTAATGTTGATTATTCGCGATTAAAATCATTTAATGCTGTAGATGCAGCAGTTTTGCTATCATATGCTCGAAATATGCCAAAATTAAAAGGAGTAAAAATTGGTGCAAATGCTAAAATTATTAGACGTAAGTTAGGGGAATTTGGTGGTGCATGGGGTTTTGGAATTGATGTTGGTGCCATGTATGATTATAAAAAATGGCGTTTTGCTGCTATGGCACGTGATATTACCGGAACATTTAATGCTTGGAGTTATACTTTATCTGATGATGTAAAAACAACTTTTGCATTAACTGGAAACGATATTCCGAGTAATTCAATAGAAGTTACTGTTCCTCGATTAATTTTAGGTGGTACTCGCACTTGGAATGTTTGGAGTGATAAAGTCTCAATTGGTGGTGAATTAAATTTCATTAATACGTTTGATGGAAAGCGTAATACCGTTATTAAAACAAATGCCTGGAGTATGGAGCCTGCTTTAGGAGTAGAGATTGGTTATAAGAAATTTATTTTTTTAAGAGGTGGTATTGGCAATGTGCAAAAGGCAAAAACGGTTTTGGGTAAAGATGCTACAACTGTTCAACCTAATATAGGTGTTGGTATTAAATATAAAATTTTTGGTTTAGATTATGCAATGACAAATATTGGTAATGTTTCTACTTCTCTTTATTCGCATATATTTACTGTTAAAATAGATATAAATAAGAAGTTACTTAAATGATAAAACAGTTATTCTATCTGATGTTTTTTGTTTTTAGTTTATCTAAACTAAGTGCACAGAAATACGGAAACGAATGGATTAATTTTAGTCAAAAACATTACCGAATTAGTATCCCAAAAACTGGATTGTACCGAATAGATTCAACAACACTTTCAAATTCTGGAATCCCATTAAGTATTATAAACCCGAAGTACTTTCAATTATTTATAAAAGGAAAAGAACAGCATATTTTTATTAATGGCGAAAGTGACAATGTGTTTAATTTAAATGATTACATTGAATTTTATGCTGAAAAAAATGATTGTAGTTTTGATTCATTGGCCTATTACAATATCAATCGATTACCTAATCCTTACTATGCATTATTTAACGATACAAATTATGCCTATTTAACCTGGAATAATCTCACAACAAATCATAGAGTTACAATTGAAACGGATGTGAGTTTTTTAGGATATACGCCAGCTAATTATTATTACAGTGAAAGGGTTCACACATCTAACTCTTATTATTCTTACGGTCAAACTATTTATCCTTCCATTACCGACCCGCGTTATGTATCAGGTGAAGGTTACGGAATTGCTTTGGCACAGGGTGGAATTAGTACCACGGCATTTTCAAATTTTAAAGTTTATCAATCATCAACTTTGCCAGTTTATATTCGGGCAAGTTTTTCTGGAACTAGTCAAGACTATGTTTCCGCCCCTTTTGATCATGAATTGAAATTGGAATATTTTGATAATTTAGGATCATACATTACACTAAACGACACAACCTTTTTTGGCTATAAGCAACTTTTGATTGATAAGCAAATCACCTCTGATTTATTACAAAACACATCTCATTTAAAAATTTCAAGTGTTAACAATCCCTTGTTTTCTGGCATATCAAATAATTCAAATATTCATTATTTATATTTGAAATACCCACAAGTTCCCGATTTTAGCGGCACTTCGGAGCAGATAATGTATGTGGATGATAATATCAGCGCTACAAAAACATTTTTGGATATTTCAAATGTTACGGTTGGTGCTGCTTCTGTTATTTTGTATGATTTAACTAATCATAAATATATTAACACTCAAACATTATCAACTAATGTAAAAGCCCTGATTCCAAATTCTTCAGCCCAAAAAAAATGTTTTTTAACTACTACAGCAAATATTACAACAGTTTCAACTCTTACACCAGCTAATTCAACTGGGTACTTTGTAAATTATAAAACTACAAATTCAGATTCTGCTTTTTTAATGATTAGTCATGATGCCTTGCAATCTTCAGCTTTAGATTATAAAAACTATCGCCAAAGTATTTCTGGTGGTTCTAATCACGTTATTCTTGCAAATATTAATGAGTTGTATGAGCAATTTGCTTATGGAAATAATAAAAATCCCTTAGCTATAAAAAACTTCTGTAGTTATTTAAGTGATAGTTTGCCTGTTCCTCCTAAATATTTATTGTTATTAGGTAAATCAATTTCAAATGGCCTAGTTAAAACTAGTGTTACTCATTGGAACGCTTGCTCATTACCAACAATGGGTAATCCTTCATCAGATAATTTACTTACTTGTGGAATTCATGGAGCAAATTCTATTACGCCTTTTATTCCAATTGGCAGAGTTTCTGCTAAAACTAACACTGAGCTAACCTGGTATTTAAATAAAGTAATCACACACGAAAGTACATTGCCTAATCATGATGAATGGCGTAAAACAGTTTTACACTTTGCTGGTGGAACAAATATTAGTGAGCAAACATTATTTCAAAATAATTTAAAATCTTACGAAAATATAATTACCGATACGTTGTTTGGAGGTAAAGTATACAACTTTAAAAAAATCAGTTCAGCTCCAATTCAAATAACGGTGAGCGATTCAGTAAAAGATCTTATTAATAACGGAACTTCCATCATTACTTTTTTTGGTCACGCATCCATAAGTGGTTTCGACCAAGCTATTGACGATCCAAATGTCTACAATAATACTGGAAAGTATCCATTTATGATTGCCAATTCCTGTTACTCAGGTAATATTCATAGCTTGGAATCTAACAGCACGAGTGAAGCATTTACGTTAATAAATCAAAAAGGAAGTATAGGGTTTATTGCTTCTTCATCAACTGGTGTTGTAGGACCATTACATTTATTTACAACCGAATTATATAAATCAATTGGAGTAGAAACGTATTACAAAGGAGTTGGTGATGCAGTTAAAAATGCGAGTTATAAAAATTCTTTTTTCTTTGATCAGTTGCGCGAAATTGGTTGTTTGGAAATGACGTTAGAAGGTGATCCTTCTATTCGAATAAATGCTTTTTCAAAACCTGATTATGAAATAAATAATTCAAGTGTGTTTTTTAATACAACTTCGTATGTCGATTCAATCGGTATAAATGTTCATATTAAAAACTTAGGCAAAGCCGTTAGAGATACGTTTATTGTTAGAGTAGAACGTTATTTTGCAACTGGAGATTCAATTACATTTCTGAAAAAAGTAAAAGCCCCATATAATCAAGATACCATTTCTTTTTTTATTATTAAAGATTTTGAAAATGGAATTGGATTAAATAAATTCAAAGTATACATTGATTCATATAACGAAATTGCAGAACTTAAAGAGACCAATAATTCTACAACCGGTACCGTTGATTTATTTATTCAAGGTGGCGATGTGGTACCTGTTTATCCTTACAAATATGCTATTGTCCCCAAAACAACAACAATTACGTTAAAAGCTTCAACCGCCGATCCGTTTGCTATTTCAAACAATTATATCATTCAGTTAGATACAAATGATCGGTTTACAAGCCCAATAAATTCTACAAGTGTAAATAGTATTGGTGGTATCATCGAATGGACAGTAAATTTACCATTTGCAGATAGCACTGTTTATTTTTGGAGAATTTCAAAAGACTCAGTAACATTATCCGATAAATTTAATTGGAGAGAAAGTTCATTCCAAGTAATTGGAACAAAAACAGGTTGGGCTCAAGCCCATTTTCATCAATTTAAAAATGACGCCTATCAATTTGTAAAATATAAAAGAGCTACGCGTAATTTTGTTTTTGAAAATGATATTAAGTCTTTACAGTGTAATGATGGATTTATGCCTTATGTTACTTTTGATGCTATTAATTATAAAGTGAATAGTTCGTTAGAAGATTATTTTTCTTGCGCTCCTGATGGTTGGTCATTTGCAGTATTTGATTCAATATCTGTAAAAGCCTGGGAAACATACACAAATACACCTCCGGCAGCGGGTATTTTTGGAAATTGCTTATGTGTAAATTATCCTCTTAAAGCATTTATGTTTGGCGCTAGTAATTTTTGTGGATTCCCAAGTTGGAAACCAGAAATAGAAACATTTCTAAATTCTATTCCTGTTAATTCAAAAGTTTTGGCTTGGACAATTAATCATCATCATTCAGAAACTTATCCAAACTCCTTATATAATGCATTTGAAAGTATTGGTGCTGCAAATATCAGAACAACTCATGATACACTTCCATATATTATTTTTGGAAAAAAAGGTGCTGCAATTGGTAGCGCTCACGAAGTGATTGGTGCAAATAATCGATCCATCATAAAATTAGAAGATACTTTAAAAACCAGGTGGAGTAACGGTTACATCGTTTCCGAAAAAATTGGACCTTCAGCAAAATGGAATAGTTTACATTGGAAACAAACTCCTGTTGAACTGCCTAATAATGATAGTATCTCAATTAAGGTTGTTGGTATTAAGTTTAATGGCACAATGGATACATTAGCAACCTTTAATTATACCCAAACTGATATTTTAGATTTATATAATTATGTGAATGCAAGTGTGTATCCATTTATAAAATTGGTTGCTCAAATGCGAGATAATATTTTTATAACGCCTCCCCAATTAAAAAAATGGCAAGTCATTTACGACCAAGCTCCCGAATGCGCTATTAATCCAAAACGTGGATATGCCGCTCTAAATGATACTTTGCAAGAAGGTGATAAAGTCACTATTAAATTACCTATCGAAAACGTTGGCGTTTTACCATTTAATGATAGTTTAGTTGTTACGTATTGGATAGAGGATCATAATAGAATTGCACATCAGCTACCGCAAAAATTAAAACTACCACCTTTTGTTTCAACACAAGTTATTATTGATACCATTAGTGTAAACAGTTATGAATACCCTGGTTTAAATTATTTATGGGTAGATGTTAATCCTCCTGCAAATGCAAAATATCAAATTGAGCAATATCATTTTAATAACATTGCTCGTATTCCTTTTTTAGTTAATACCGATAAAATTAATCCACTTTTAGATGTAACGTTTGATGGAACGCATATTTTGAATGGCGATATTGTTTCTGCAAAGCCTATGGTATTAATTACATTGAAAGATGAAAATAAATTTTTAGCATTAAATGATACGTCTAACTTTGCGGTGTATGTAAAGTTCCCTAATACATCTTCTGAAAAAAGAATTTATTTTGCAAACCTATTGCGTTTTACACCAGCCCAATTACCCAGTAATTCGTGTAAAATAGAATGGATGCCTAATTTAGAACAGGATGGAAAATATTTATTAAGAGTGCAAGCTACCGACAGAGCAAAAAATTCTTCAGGCTCAGTTGATTATAATATTTATTTTGAAGTAATCAATAAACAAACAGTTACCGAAGTTTTAAATTATCCAAATCCATTTAGCACATCTACTCGCTTTGTATTTACATTAACTGGTTCGGAAGTGCCAGATAAATTTATCATTCAAATTATGACCATTACAGGTAAGGTTGTAAAAGAAATTACACGTAACGAATTAAGTAATATTCATATTGGAAGAAATATCACGGATTATGCTTGGGATGGAAAAGATGAATTTGGTGATAAGTTAGCTAATGGTGTTTATTTGTATCGTGTAATTACCAGACTTAATGGCGAAGCTGTTGAGAAAGAACAAAGCCAAGCTGATTCTTTCTTTAAAAAAGGAATTGGTAAAATGGTTATTATGAGATAATATTCATTTATTAAAATTTTATTTACTCTTCTATTAAATTTAATTTTCGTTATAATTTGCGTGAGGGATTGATGTGAAATCCTTTTTTGAGGAACGAAAAAAAGATTGAAACGGAAAGCCCGACCTGAAAGGACACGCCCAAAAACACTAGAAAAAAAAGCTTTACGCTTGCATCCCTTTTGCAGTTTACTCTTAGATTAAATTTAATTTTCGGTATAATCTGCGTTAAGGATTGCAGTGGAAATCCTTTTTGAGGAACGAAAAAAGATTGAAGCGTAAAGCCTCCCGAAAAATCGGGACATGTTGGCCGAAGGCAACGCCCAAAAAATTATAATTAAATTTCTTAAATACTTTTGAAGGCAAAAGTATTCAAAACCTTATGATTTTGTGCCATACCAAATGGATTTATGTTTTAGGATAAAGATACGAAGCCATTTTTTATTAAGATGATTTGCAAAAATCTTTGCGTAGCCTTGACTACGGAAATATTTTTCAAAGAAATATTGATTAAAAAGTGCGAGTATATTGGACTAAAATATATATTCTTTTGGTATAGGGCAATTCCTGCGGACCGCTGCTAAAATGAATTCTTTCACACACGTCTTCGCATATTCATTTGACAGCTATTGCTACACAAAATCATAACTTAACATTTGATGTGTAATTTTCATAAATAAATATAGAGAGGATTGATAAGGAAAAATTTGCGTTAAGGATTGCAGTGGAAATCCTTTTTGAGGAACGAAAAAAGATTGAAGCGTAAAGCCTGCCCGAAGGCAACGCCCATAAAAAAATTAGAAAAAAAGTAAAGAAAATAAATGTTATTTTTAATTGAACAAAAATTAGCCATAAAAAAAACTCCCTGAAATAATCAAGGAGTTTTTATTTTAAATACTCATTTTATTTTAAGTAAGTATCAATCGAGTAAATAGTACTTATTGGAATATGTTCTATTAAACTCATCATATTACTATCATTTGCAGAAAAAATTTCTGATGTTGGTATGAATTGTATTCTTCCTTCATATTCACCATTAATTATAGTTCCGTATTTTCTAATTCCGTTGTTTAAAACAATCATTGCTTGTGTCGTGTTCATCTTATTAAAATTTGATGGTTCAATGTTAATAAACAAACTTGATGCCATAAATAAAAAAAGCGCCCACAATACAGATATAACAATGCCTTAACCCTTAATTCACAATACGTTAAGGATATGTTAATCTTCCCCTTTTTTTTGCTTCGATTCCTTTTTAGAACCCGAATACATTTCAAATTTTAACAATTTACATTCTAAGGACGCATTAAATAAGGTCATTTTTTTACTTGGATGTAAACCAATGCATTTCATAGCTTCCATGTTTGAGGTAATCATCCAACACGTCCAACCACCAAAATCTTTTTTAAGTTTATCACCTATTTGTTTATAAAACGCATTAGTGTCTTCCATTTTAATACGCTCGTCATAAGGCGGGTTTAATAAAATAGTACCGTGTGGTTTAGTAGGCATTAAATCAAAAAACGAAATATGTTCGTATTGAATCACATCATCCACTTTTGCAACAGCACCATTTCGTTTGGCCATTTCTAAAGGAACGATATCAATATCACTCGAAATAATATTTGGCATATCATCTTTTATACGGTTAATACTACTGGTATAAATTGTATCCCATAATTCTTTATCATAATCACGCCATTTCATAAACCCAAACTCTTCTCTAAAAACACCAGGAGGAATATTATTAGCAAACAAAGCGGCTTCAATTCCTAATGTGCCCGAACCACACATGCCATCTATTAAAGGTAAATGAGGTTGCCAGTTTGATAATAAAACCATGCCTGCTGCCAATACTTCTTTCATAGGTGCAGTATCAATATCAACACGGTAGCCACGTTTAAATAAAGAATCGCCACTACTATCTAAACTCACATTCACAAAGTTTTGAAATATATGCACGTAAATACGAATAGTTGGCCTATCTAAATTTACATCTGGGCGAACCGAAAACTTATCTACAAAGCGATCGCAAATGGCATCTTTTGTTTTTTGAGAAACATATAAAGAGTGATTAAAAATTTCTGAATTTACGGTAGCGTTAATGGCTAAGGTATCATCGGTTCCTAATAAGGTTTCCCACTCAAATTTTTTAATGTTTTCATATAATTCATGTTCGTTATCGGCATGAAACGAAAACAATGGCACTAACACTTTTAAAGCAGTTCTTAAACATAAATTGGCTTTATACATAAAACCCTTATCGCCGGTAAAAGCAACACCACGTTTAAAGGGTTCAATGTTTTTGGCACCTAGTTTTAATAATTCGTTTACTAAAACATCTTCTAAGCCATGAAAGGTGGTTGCTTTCATTTCAAAATCGTTGGCTGTACTTTTTTTCTCTCTCAATTTATAATTTTTTTAAATACGCATCAATTAGTTAACTCGTGCACAAAAGTAAGTATTATTTTTGCGCAAATTTGTGTTTTCGCAATAACAGTTTTATTAAGGAAACTTTAGAGGCTTTACATTGGAATTGCTGTTGGTTTCTGGGGTTATTCTTTCCACTCAAAATGATATTCACCGTTCGGCTCTTTCACTTTAATTTGCTTTACTGTTTTTAGTCTAATACTTTCAAGGTCTGTATAATTACAATTATGTAAAAAACTTTTTGAACCAACTGCCCATATTGCACCACAAGATTTTATTCCAGATATTTCCTTTCTTTGAATAACAATAATCTTATCATTTTTATCTAAAACGGTTATTGTCTCTTTGTCAAAATTTTTCACAAAGCCTTGAATTTTGTCTTTGCATATTAATTTTATGTCTATTGGGTCTGCAAATTTTATTATTCGTTCAAATGATTTTGCTTTAATCATAAGTCTAGGTAATGGGTTTATGTCTGGTGCAATTTTACTGATGTCGCCATTTGTTATACTAACTATAAACGGCATTTTATCTAATTCAGGCTTCATAAAAGTTTTAACATAAACAGTATCTTTTGTTGAATCGTCAATTGCTATATAGTCTACACGAATAGAAGTGTTTTTTTGATTTTGAGCACCACTCTTTAATGTACAACCCTTACTACATAGAAGCAAAAAACCATGTGTTTTTGTTGTATCCTGTGTATAAAATGTACTATAAATACGTATAGTTCTGCCGGTATTATTTTGAATTTCAGAGGCGTATTCTTGTCCAACTAAGTTGTTCAAAATAAAGAGAAACAATATAAATGTCAGTTTTGTTTTAGTTGTCATACACTAGCAGCTAACGTTTTGAAGCTAAATTTTATTTTGGGATTTGAAACTTTGTATACCGAAATATTACTGACAATGATACAATGCTTTTTAGACATTTGCAAAGCCAAAATAAATTTCTTTATCGAAGGGACTTTATTTGTAAGTGCTTTGGTGTTAGCTATTTTTGACAATAGAAAGTATTGTTACTCGTAGTTTTTTTATTTACAATTTTTGTCATAAATATTTTTTGCTCTTTCAAAACCTAGGTCAGCAGATTTTTTTAAGTCTTCGCATTCTCCAACTTTATCGTCTAAATTATGTTTTATACCAGCTCTGCCAAAAAAAGCCTCGGGGTTTTCAGAATTCAGGTCTATTGATTTATTATAGTCTTTTATTGCTAATTTATATTTCTTAATATGACCGTATGAAATTGCTCTATTACTATATAAGCTTGGGTTATTGGGTTCCAATTCAATTGAAGCTGTATAATCTAAAATTGCACCTTCGTCATCTGTCATTGCCAACTTCGTATTTCCTCTGTTGGTGTACGCTTTAGAATTTTTAGGATTAATTTTAATTATTTTATTATAGTCTTCTATTGCTCCAATCATATCTCCTAATTTTTTTTTAGTATTTCCTCTGTTGAAATATCCGTCTTCAAAATTAGGATTGATTTCAATGGCTTTAGAATAATCTTCAATGGCTTCTTTGTATTCTCCAATTGCCTTTTCTGAATTACCTCTTGCTAAATAGTAGTCTTCGTGTTTTTTAATACTTATAGCTTTGTTAAAATCTAAAATAGCCTCTTTATACATAGTCATCTCATGTTTTGCATTACCTCGATTGTAATAAATTTCGGGCTCCGAAGAGTCGATTTTTTCAGCTTCATTTAAATCAGTTATTGCTCCATTATTGTCATTTAATAAGCTTTTAACATTGGCTCTATTGATTAACGCACTTACAAAAGTTGGTTTGATAAGTAATACTTTGTCATATTCAATTAACGCTTCTTGATACTTGCCATTCTTTTTAAATTTGACGGCTTTTTCAAAAGTTTCTTTTGTTATATCTTGAGAGTATACGATTAATGAAAATTGTAAGAAGAAAATGGAAAGTATTAAATTTTTCATATGATAGTTTTTTTAAATTACTGGTAACGTTTTATCGGTTTATTTCAATTTGGGTTTTGAAACACTGCCTACCGAAATGCTTTTAACAAAGCTAAATGTTTTTTAGCCATTTGCAAAGCTAAAATAAATGTCCTTACCGAAGGAACAGCTTTTGCAAATGCTTATACTTACACCAAAATTGAATAAACCGTGAGTTATAGGTTGTGCGTCATATATAGTTTATTTTTAAGTGTCCGCATTTTAATAACCTATAATACCACTGTAAACAAAGTCTTCAACTACCTTTTTGTCATTAGTGTAGCCTAATATTTTACCAAAAGGTTTTCTTATTGTGTCAACAAAACAAAATAAAGGTTGACTGGATTGTTTAAAAGTTGCTTCTTCAAAGTATTTATTTTTGTCGCCAGATTTCACAAGCTTACGTTCTTTGCCATACCAAAAAACTACTTGATTTGTGTCACTTGTTGGTCTCGTGTCGTCAACTGCAAGCCAAGCGATAATAAAATTGTCTTGTATTTTGTCGTTGTCCCCAAATATTGAAAGAGTTTTCCATTCTTTACCGCTTTCACTCATACAAGCATAACCAGAGAAAATAATTAAAATATTCTTTTTCTCTTTTCTTGCATAATAAATAGCAGTGTCTATGTTGTTATAACCATAGAACTTTGCTGTGTCTTTCGTTGTTTTGTTCGTATAAGTAAAAGTTTTTTTATTGTTCAGATTTCTATTTACTGATTTGGTGTCACGGTAATTACGAATTACAAACATGATTAGAATAACTAGAATTATTCCTGAGATAGGCACAAGAGGTCTAAGAAGAGGCCTACCGCCAACTGGATTTTCAATATAGTCATCTTTTCTATTGTATTTTGGTTTCATACTTGTCTTGAGTGATGTCCGGGCCATTACCCTATCGGTTTGCAAGCAGTCCTAGTTTGCAGTTTGGAACACTTGTCTACCGAATGTTTGTTTAAAGATACAATGTTGCTAGGAATTGCAAAGAAAAAATTAAAAACTTTTCTACCGCTTTTGCAAATGCTTTGATGTCGCCCGCATAAGTTTTAGGTAATGTTATGCAATGTTATTTATCTTAAAAATAATATTTGAAACTTTGTAATCGTCATTAAGATTGAATTCTTTATTTTCGTTTTTAAAATATAGAGTTCCATCTTTCCGGTTTTCAACCCATTCCAAAATATTAGTTTTCACATATGAAATAGTTTTGTTTTCATTTGGGAGAAATGTCATTTCTGTTGTTTCATCATAAATTATATTATGAATTTCAAATGCCCCAAAAATTTCTTTAAGTTGAATAAGAGTTAAGAAATCTTCTTCACTTTTCTTAAGAAACCAAACAACTGATTCAATATTTCTATTTTCATCAAAGTTTAAAAATATTTGACGAAATCTTTTGTCTCGAGGTTCAATATAATATCTTTTTATTGATTTCGATTCATCACTTCCTTCATTACTTTTTCCTTCTCCGAATAATTCTAATGATGCTTCAACATTCCAGTTATTTTGGAAGTGTTTATACATATCCTTAAAGTATTCTTTCAGCATTACTAATTTTTTGTAAGTTGTTTATTAACGTTTAGTTTGGTATAATAGTGCATAACTTACTGATAGGATTCATAAAGGTAATTCAATGTGCAGTAAACTGTTGTATTGCAAAATCTTTTGTATTCTTAAAAATATAAATCGTCTGTTTTTAAACGAAGGTATTTTCTTACTGAAATGGCAGCGCTTAAACCAGAAATTAAAATACCAAGTACCATAATGCAAGCAAATAAAATGGCCAATAAATTTGGGTCTTGTAATTGCAATAAATCAGGAATGTATTTTGTACTCAACACTAAAAACCCTGCTAATAAAAAACCCGCTAATAGCCCTGCAATCAATCCTTGGCGTATGCCTTTAAAAATAAATGGCTTGCGTATAAAACCCTGTGTGGCGCCAACCAAATACATGGTGCGTATTAAAAAACGTTTCGAGTAAATGGATAAACGAATGGTGTTATTAATTAAAGCAATGGCTACAATTAATAAAAGCCCACTAAACACTAAAATGTAAATGCTAATAATGCGAGCATTGCTATTTACTTGCTGTATCATGTCTTTATGATAAATCACTTCTTTAACAAAATGTTTTTGCAAAATTTCTTTTTCAAATAAAGCTAAACTGTCTATGTTGGCATATTCCGAATTTAATTTCACATCCAACGAAGAAAGTAGGGGATTATAACCCAAAAATGTAATAAAATCTTCGCCCAAATCTTGTTGCAATTTTTTTGCAGCCACATCTTTACTAATGTAATCGGCTTGTTTGGTGTAAGGCGATGAGCTTATTTCTTGTTTTAATAAATCAAGTTCAACTTGGCTAGTTGTATCTTTTAAAACTATTTGAAAACCAACATTTTCTTTAATGTGATTAGATAGTTGTTTGGCATTAACTACAATTAAACCTAATAAACCAAGCATAAATAACACTAAGGCTAAACTAATAACAACCGTTATTTGTGAGGTTAATGTTTTTTTTGATAGTGTTGTTGATGCCACGTTTTCGCTAATTTTAGTTTAACGAAGTTACTTTTTAAACTAAAGAAGAAAATGAGGATTGAAAGTAATAATTAACAGTGAAATGTTGGTTTTATAAATTTGGTCGCTTCAATTTAGTTCTCAAAATAGATTGTTCATGTTTCCACTCTTCTATTTTTTTAAGATGTCCGCTCAATAAAATATCTGGAACCGTCCAGCCATTATATTCTGCAGGGCGTGTATACGTTGGTGGTGAAACCAATCCATCCTGAAAAGAATCTGATAAAGCAGAAGTTTCATCATTTAAAACACCAGGTATTAAACGGATAATGGCATCACACATGACAGCAGCAGGTAATTCGCCACCACTTAATACATAATCTCCAATCGATATTTCTTTGGTAATAATGTGTTCACGGATGCGTTCATCAATGCCTTTATAATGGCCACATAACACAATAATATTTTTTAAAGTAGAAAATTGGTTGCAATGCGCTTGCGTTAATTGTTCGCCATCAGGAGCCATATAGATGATTTCATCATAGGTTCTTTCTTTTTTTAAATCCGCTATGCAATTAGCAATAGGTTCAATCATCATAACCATTCCAGCTCCACCACCAAAGGCATAATCATCTACTTTTCGGTTAGGAGGAAGGCCGTATTGTCTTAAATCAATCAAATTTATCTCAACGAGTTGTTTTTGCACGGCTCGTTTTACAATACTGTGATTAAATGGGCTTTCCAGCAAAGGAGGGTGAACTGTTATTATATCGATTCGCATCATTTCTATTAAAATATCGCATTAAATTTACTATTATTTTAATAATAATTTAGAGAGTAGTATATTTACCCCATTAATATAAAAACCAAAGTCAAATGAAATTTTTATTAATTACACTAGTATTCCTTTTAGGGTTTAATTCTTTTGCTCAAAAGGATAAAAAAGAAAAGAAGGATAAGAAAGAAGAGAAAGTAAATGAAAAAGTAAAGTTTATATATAAAGAGGTTGTTTTAGAAACGGATGATTATAAAATTTATATTATTGATGCCGTTGCAACAGAGGCAGTTTGTAAATTTAAAATGAAAGTGTTTAATAAAACAAATGATTATTTAATTGTTAAACCTAAAGAATTTGCCTTGATAGCAGATGGAAAAACATTAGTAAGCACAGATAAAAATTTAATAGTGCCGCCTAATGAAGAAACATTTAAAGTGATTGATTTTAAGGCAGCCGGATTAAGAGTTCCAAATTTTACGGTTGAAATAAAAGGTATTTACAAAGCATCAGCAGGCGGTAAAGCACTTGCTGCTCCTGATTTTGTTTTTCCTGCAATGACTAATCAATTTGTTGCTGGCGGATTTACATGCACCTTAAAAAATTCTAAATTGGAAACATCAAAATCAAGCGCTAAGTTTGATTGTGTTTATACAGGCGATGGTGTAGCAATATTAGATTCATATAAGTGTTCGGCTATTATGCCTAATGGAACTGCGAATGCAAATAAGAAAAAATATAACGGTTCAATTTTAGAAAAAGGTGAAAGCGAAGATTTTACAGTAGTGGTTGAAGAAATACCAGGAGCAGGCGATATGCAAAAAAAAGGGTTTACTTTAAAATGGAACGATACATTTAAAGAAACAAAATTATTACCCTTAAAGCCTACAAAAATTGAAGTTTTAAAAGATTCAGAAAAACAATAATCATAAATACGTGTTACTAATACATATAATATCAAAATCATAAAATAAATAAAATGGCATCAGATAACTTTCAAGCGCACGATTACTACTTAATGGATGAATTATTAAGTGACGAACATAAATTAATTCGCGATACAGCTCGTGCATGGGTAAAAAAAGAAGTAACACCAATTGTTGAAGAAGCATGTCAAACGGCTACTTTTCCAAAACAATGGATTAAAGGTTTAGCAGAAATTGGTGCTTTTGGCCCTTACATTCCTGCCGAATATGGTGGACCAGGATTAGATCAAATTTCTTACGGACTAATTATGCAAGAATTAGAGCGTGGCGATAGTGGTTTACGTTCAACGGCTTCTGTTCAAAGTTCATTAGTAATGTATCCAATTTATGCATACGGAAGTGAAGAGCAAAAGAAAAAATATTTACCAAAGTTAGCAACCGGCGATTTAATGGGTTGTTTTGGATTAACAGAGCCAGATCATGGAAGTAATCCTAACGGAATGCTTACAAACTTTAAAGATGCAGGCGATGGTAAAAATGTTATTTTAAATGGTGCAAAAATGTGGATTAGTAATTCACCTTTTGCTGACATTGCTGTTGTTTGGGGAAAAGATGAAACTGGTGAAATTCGTGGAATTATTGTTGAACGTGGTATGCCAGGTTTTACAACTCCTGAAACACATGGTAAATGGAGTTTACGTGCAAGTTCAACTGGCGAATTAGTTTTTGCAAATGTATTAGTGCCTAAAGAAAATATTTTGCCAAATGTAAAAGGTTTAAAAGGACCTTTGGGTTGTTTAAATTCAGCACGTTTTGGTATTGCTTGGGGTGTAATTGGTGCTGCTATGGATTGTTATGATAGCGCATTACGTTATAGTAAAGAACGTATTCAGTTTGGGAAACCAATTGGTGCATTTCAATTAACACAAAAAAAATTAGCTGAAATGATTACTGAAATCACAAAGGCTCAATTATTAACTTGGCGTTTAGGCGTGTTAAAAAACGAAAACCGTGCAACACCAGCTCAAATTAGTATGGCAAAACGTAACAACGTAAACATGGCTTTGCAAATTGCACGCGAAGCTCGTCAAATACACGGTGGAATGGGTATTACAGGAGAATATCCAATTATGCGCCACATGATGAATTTAGAATCAGTTATTACTTACGAAGGAACTCACGATATTCATTTATTAATTACAGGAATGGATATAACTGGATTTAATGCGTTTTCGTAATAATTCACAATTAATGTTTAATGAGAAAACCACACTAAAGCAGTGTGGTTTTTTTATTTATATTTACTTACACCTAAAAAATAGCTTATGAAAAAATCAATATTAGTTTTATTGTTTCCCTTTTCTTTAATTTCTCAAATTCAAAATCCCGAACAACGCATTGAAACACCTGTTAAAGCAGTAACTTTATATTTAGATGGTGCTGAAATAAACCAGCAAAAGTTAATTAATTTAAATGCGGGTATTACATCAATCGTTTTTACAAATCTTTCTTCTAAACTTATTCCAAAAAGCATACAAGTTAATGCAGGAGAAAATATTAGTGTATTAAGTGTAACAGAGAAACTAAATTTTTTAAATTCTAATTCCGAAACAATTAAAGTAAAACAGTTAAGAGATTCTTTAAAAGTGAATCAATATAAAACACAAGTGCTTATTGGAGATAAAGATGCTTTTGCGCAAGAGAAAGAATTGTTTATAAAAAACAATAGTATTGGAGGTGCTGATAAAGGCGTTTCAATTGACGAATTAAAACTTGCTTCGGAATTTTACAGAATACGTATAAAAGAAATTAACTCCGAAATTTTAAAATTAGATACTAAGATAAATGAATCGTATGTTTTAAATCAGCGTTTAGAAAATGAACTTTTTCAATTAAATGCTGATGAAAATAAACCGACCGGTGAAATTATTATTTTAGTACAAGCTGATAATAAGATTGCCACTACTATTGATTTAAAATATGTGGTTTCTGATGCTGGCTGGGCGCCTTATTACGAGCTTAAAGCTGAAGATATTGGCAAACCTATTACTTTGGTTTATCGTGCAAGAGTATTTAATAATACTGGAATTAATTGGTCTGATGTAAAATTAAAATTATCAACTTCTGATCCTACTCGTAACGCTTCAAAACCAACTATTAATCCATGGTTTTTGAATTTTAATTCTGCTTATGAAAAAAATGCTTATGACTATGATCAATCTGCAAATGCACCAGCGCAAAACAGACAGCAATATCAAAAATCACAAATTGAAAGTGGAAATTTAGAAAATTCTGTTAGTGTTCAAGAAATTGATGCTAAACAAATTTCTTCATACAATACACTTAAATCTGAGCAGCAAAAACCGGTAAATAAAAAAATAATCTATGAAGAAGTTCAGGTTTCAGAATTAAGTGCTGAGTTTGAAATTAAAAAAGCATACAGCATTCCATCTGATGCTAAGCCTTATATTGTTGAGGTTACAACCTATAGTTTAAATGCTACTTACAAACATTTTTCAATTCCAAAAGCTGAGAAAGATGCGTTTTTATTAGCAAGAATAACAGGTTGGGAAGATTTGGATTTAATAGAAGGCCCAGCTAATGTATATTTTGGTGGAACCTATGTTGGGCAATCTTATGTAAATCCAAAAAGCGTAAATGATACGTTAGATTTATCATTTGGTCGTGATAGTAAAGTAATTGTAACGCGAACAAAAATCAAAGATTTTAATAGTGAACGATTAATTGGAAATAGTCGCAAAATGGTTTACTCTTATGAAATGATTGTGAAAAATAATCGTAAAACAGCCATAACAATAGATGTAGAAGATCAATTACCAATTTCTCAAAACAGTGAAATTACGGTTGAGGTCCAAGAATTATCAAAAGGATTAGTAAATAAAGATGATGGAAAAGTAAGTTGGAAATATACTATACCAAGTGGAGAAACTCAAAAAATTATTTTCACTTATACGATTAAATATCCAAAAAATAGAAATGTGGAAATTGAAAAAAGTTATAAAAAAGTTAGAGCAAAATTTTAGATATGTATATTTATAATGTAACCGTTAGTATTGAAAAAGCATTAGCCGAAGATTGGTTAAACTGGATGAAAACTGTGCATGTGCCAGATGTATTAAACACTGGGCATTTTGTAGAAAATAAAATTTGTCGTGTATTAAATGTTGATGATGAAGGAGCAACTTTTTCGGTGCAATATACTTTTGAAACCATGGAGGAAATTGATTCGTATCAAAAAAATCATGCACCACGTTTACAAGCAGAACATAGTAAACGTTACGAAGGAAAATACGCAGCATTTAGAACCGTATTAGAAATACTTTAATGAAATTTGGATTATTAATAGTGTTTTTATTTTGTTTCAGAAATTCTGATGCCCAAAAATTTTTAGAAATAGATATTACCCATTTTAATAATTTTAAAAAATTTCAACTTTTTAATAATTCATTTTTAGAATATAAATTAAAAGGACAACATACATATCATATAGATAAAATGGTAGATATGAATGATAGTATGATTGTGTTTAAAAATGAGTCAACCATTTTAATTTCTCAAATAAAATGTATTAAATTAAGAAATGCTAGTCTGTTAGCTAAATTATTTGGATCGTTTTTTTTAATTGGCGGCAGTGGATTAATTATAATCGATACGTTTAATAATATTATTAATTATCAAGCAAAAATTATTGATGAAAGAGCTGTATTTGTTGGCGTTTCTTTAATAGCAGCTAGTCTGATTATTAAACAACTTACGATTAAACGAATCAGAATTAGTAAAAATAAATCATTACGTGTGTTAGATATAAATTTCCAAAATTTAAATAAATAATATTTTGAGCCAACCCATAAAAGCAAAAAAACATTTAGGTCAGCATTTTTTACATGATTTAAATATTGCACAAAAAATAGTAAAATCATTACCCGAAACTGCTGATGCCGTTATTGAAATTGGCCCAGGAACTGGCGTTTTAACACAATATTTAATTGATAAAGAAAACTTTAAAGCTTTTGATATTGATAGAGAATCAATTGATTTTTTAAAAGAAAAATATCCGCAACATGCTCATAAAATTTCTTTTCAGGATTTTTTAGAAGCAGATTTAAACACAATCATAGCAGAGAAGCATTATAATATTATTGGAAATTTTCCATATAATATTTCGACGCAAATTATGTTTAAAGTTTTAGAGCATCGCAATAATATAAACTTCGTTGTTGGTATGTTTCAAAGAGAGGTTGCACAGCGTATTGCCGAAAAACCAGGTTCAAAAACGTATGGCATTTTAAGTGTGTTATTACAAGCCTTTTATAAAATCGAATATTTATTTACAGTACACGAACAAGTATTTACGCCACCACCAAAAGTAAAATCGGCAGTTATACGTTTGTCAAGAAATACAACTGTATCTTTAAATTGTAATGAAGATTTATTTTTTAAAGTCGTGAAAGCATCTTTTAATCAACGCCGAAAAACAGTTCGCAATTCTGTAAAAACATTAAGTGGAAATCATCCTATTGAATCTGTTTATTTGGATAAACGCGCCGAACAATTATCAGTTAATGAGTTTGTTGAATTAACAAATGCGATTGAAAAAGCATTGAAAGGTTAAACTTTGTGTCTTCCAATTTTGATATTGTAACGAATACAATCCCAATATTCTTTGCTGTAGCTTACAAAAATTTCTTCTCCAGCTGAAATGTTTTTTGTAGCAACAATAAAACATTTATCACCTTCGATATCATAAACACAATTGTTTTTCAATCCTTTTACTCTTCCTAAACCAGCTGCATCATTTGCAAATCTCGCTTTGTGTTGTGGCGTGTTAAACGCATCAATACAACGCTTTTTATTTATAAAAAACAAATAGCCGTCTTTATTTAATTCAACACGTTTTTCGTATTCTTTCCAATCAATAATTTCGCCTTCGTATTCAATTACTTTTTCGCCTTTTTTAATTGCCGTTGTAGTAAATAAACCTTTACCTGAATTTGGTAGTTGTGATGTTTTAACTGTTAGTGCCATAGTTTGCAAATATAACTGCCTTATCGGATATTTTTGAAAATAAATATTAACTTTATATACATAAATCGTAAAAAGTTATCATATGAAAAAACAAATACTTTGCTTGAGTTTAGCTGTAAGCAGTTTTGCAATTGCACAAACGCCTAGTCCAGATTGGAGTGTCAATCAATCAACTAATTTTCCTTATGTATCTGCTGGAACAAGATATTTGGATGCTGTTAATTCAAACGTATTATGGGCTATTGGTTATGATGGTTTTGCTGCCTCTAGAAATTATAATTCATTTTCACGTACAATTAATGGTGGTACTTCTTACAATGTTGGAAAAGTATTTCCTGATACAAATACATACGTGGTTTCAAGCATTGAAGGTATTGATGCTAATACTGCTTGGGTTACAGCTTATGTAAAAGCAACTGGAAATAAAGGTGTAGTATTTAAAACAAGTAATGGTGGAACAACTTGGACTAACGGTGGAAATGCTACCATGTTTTCAAACACTTCGTCATTTGCAAATTTAACGTGTTTCACTAGCACAAATACTGGTATTACAATGGGTGATCCAAAAGGTGGAGAGTTTGAAATTTATAGAACAACTGATGCTGGAGCAACTTGGTCAGTTGTACCTGGCGCTAATATTCCTAACCCTTCATCAACTACAGAATATGGTTTTGTGGATGTATATACTAAATTAGGTACACATATTTGGTTTGGTACATCAACAGGTCGAGTTTATCATTCATTAGATGAAGGTTTAAACTGGACAGTTGGAACTGTTACTGGCGCAACTGCTGGTGTTACAGCACTAGCATTTACTGATGCAAATAATGGTTTAGCTTACGGTTATGCAACAGGAAGTGTTTTTGGATTATATAGCACAAATAATGGCGGTAATACCTGGACGGCTATGCCAGTTCCAGTTGAATTAGGAATGAATGATATTTGCGCCGTACCAGGAACAAATAATTACGTGTCATGTGGCGCAGCTACTGGAAATACAGTATTGTCTTATTCTGGAGACCAAGGTTTAACTTGGACTGATTGGGGAAGTTTTGGTATTCAATATTTGAAAATTGATTTTGCTAATTCTACCTCAGGCTGGGCTGGAACATTTTCTGATCCAACTACTGCAAGTATTGGAGGTATTTATAAATATAATGGTACATTATTGTCTACTCAAAATTTTAACAATGATAATTTTAAACTAAATATTTACCCAAATCCTTCTTCTGGTTTAATTACATTTGATTTACCAATTTCTAAAAATAAAACGGTATTAGAAATCACCGATGTGTTAGGTAAAAGCGTTTATTTTGACACGTTAAACGAGCAAACTACTGATTCTAAAAAACAAATTAATTTAGATTTTTTACCAAAGGGTGTTTACACAGCAACATTAAAAAATAATAATGAAGTTTCAGTTAAAAAAATTATTTTGCAATAATTTTTAAAGAATAATTTTTTAAAAAGGGATATTAAATAGTATCCCTTTTTTATTGAAAAAATGTACTTTTATTATAGATAATTTATTATGGCAAACGATTTTAACGAAAAAACAGCAGAGGTTGGCAATTTTATAAAGTGTAAAGATTGTGGTGGAAATCTTAAATATTTAATAGGAACTCCTTATTTAAATTGTGAATACTGTGGAGCAAAAAATGTAATTGAATCCGAAAAAGAAACTGTAATTATTGAGAATGATTTTGAAAGTTTTTTAGTTGAAAAAGAACATCAAGAGGATAAAAAAGAAATCAGTACGGTAAAATGTACAAACTGTGCAGCTTCAACAACACTGCCAGCAAATGTTACGTCTAGTAATTGTCCTTATTGCGATACGCCTTTAGTTATTAAAAATGCTTCTACATCAAGTATAATAAAGCCATCTTATTTACTTCCCTTTAAAATAGATCGAAAAAAAGCTTCGTCTGAATTCGTTTCTTGGGCTAAAGGGTTATGGTTTGCCCCAAATAAATTAAAACAATATGCCGAACATTCTGCTGAAAAATTGAATGGAATTTATATGCCTTATTGGACATATGACTCAAATACGGTTACGGATTATTCGGGTATGCGTGGCGTTTATTATTACGTCACAGAAACGTATACGGATAAAGATGGTAAAACTCAAACCCATCAAGTTCAGCATACCAATTGGTTTCCAGCAAGTGGAATTGTTCATAACGAATTTGATGATGTGTTAGTCGTGTCTTCCAAATCTTTACCTGAAAATTTGGCAAATGACTTAGAGCCTTGGGATTTACCTGATTTGGTAAACTATGATGATAAATTTTTAAGTGGGTTTATAACTGAAAGTTACCAAGTCGATTTAAGAACGGGATTTGAAAAAGCAAAAGTGAAAATGCAGTCTGTTATAAAGTCAACGGTAATTTCAGATATTGGAGGTGATGTGCAGCAAATTACAACAATGAACTCAAGTTATAATGACATAACGTTTAAGCATATTTTATTACCTGTTTGGTTGAGTTCTTATAAATATAAAGATAAGGTTTATCGTTTTTTAATAAATGCTCGCACTGGTGAAGTGCAAGGAGAAAGACCTTACTCTGCAATAAAAATCTTCTTATTAGTTAGTGCAATTTTAGCAGTAGTTGGAACAGTTCTTTATTTTGCTAATAAAAAGTAAAAGCATAACTAAGCTTTTTTAACCTTAGTTGGCCTTATGCCTAATTTTTTCATGCTTCTATGTTTTTGTTTCTTAGCATTTCTGTTCATGCGTTTAACGTCTTTTGCGTTTTGTTTGCTTAACTCAGAACTTGGTTTGTTTTTCCCTTTTTTATCTAAATATGGGTTAAATGCTTCACGAGGTTTATGTCTCTTTCCCGATTTTCGCCACATTTTTTTTCGTTCTTTACTCTCTGTAAACTGAGCTTTTAAAGGTAAAGAGCTGATAATAGTTAAAGCTAAAATATATATAATTTGTTTTATCATCTTTTACAAATAACGCAGTTTTTGATAATGGATACACTATTTGCACTTTATTTTACTAACAGTTTTACTGTTTAAATAGTGTTTTGATGTTTATTGGTTTTGTAGTAAATTTGTTTGAATTAGAATATGAGATTATGATAAATAAAGATTGGACAAAAGAAGAAATATTAGAAGTATATAACACTCCTTTAATGGAGCTAATTTATAAAGCAGCAGAAGTTCATAAGCAACATCACACAGTAGGAGAAGTTCAAGTAAGCTCTTTGTTATCTATTAAAACTGGCGGTTGCCCAGAAGATTGCTCGTATTGTCCCCAAGCTGCTAGGTATCATACTGAGGTTAAAGTTCATAAATTAATGAGTGTTCCAGAAGTTGATGAAGCTGCAAATAATGCTAAAGCTGGCGGGGCAAGTCGTATGTGCTTAGGAGCTGCTTGGCGTGAAGTACGCGATAATAAAGATTTTGATACCGTGCTTGATATGGTAAAAACAATCAATAGTAAAGGTTTAGAAGTATGTGCAACTCTTGGCATGGTTACCGAAGATCAAGCACGCAGATTAGCCGATGCTGGTTTGTATGCATACAATCACAATATTGATACAAGTGAAGAGAATTACGAAAAAATTATTTCTACTCGTACGTTTGACGACCGTTTAAATACAATTCATAATGTAAGAAAAGCTGGATTAACTGTTTGTTCAGGTGGTATAATTGGAATGGGAGAATCTGTAAATGATAGAGTAGGGATGTTGTATACTTTAAGCCTATTGCGTCCTCAACCAGAATCCGTTCCTATAAATGCATTAGTTGCAGTTGAAGGTACTCCAATGGAAGATCAACCACCGGTTCCAATTTGGGATATGGTTCGCATGATTGCAACTGCTCGCATCATTTTACCAAGAACTGCAGTGCGTTTATCTGCGGGCCGTTTAAGCATGAGCATGGAAGGTCAAGCATTATGTTTTATGGCTGGTGCAAATTCTATTTTTGCAGGTGAAAAATTATTGACAACTCCAAATCCTTTATATAATCAAGACATGGAAATGTTTAAAATACTTGGATTAAACACAAAAAAAGCTTTTGTAGATAAGTTGAAAAATGAATTGGTTTAGTTTTTAACTTTTATTAATTTTTTTCGGTATAGTCTTTGTAAATAGTTATTCAACTTAATAAAAAATAAAATGAAGAAAATAATTTTAATTCTAACGTCAATTGTTTTTATAAATTCAATTAACGCACAGTCTTCCGAAATATCTAGTAAATACGATAAAATTAGCAAGTTCAACAATGGACGTGCTTTTGTATATAAATCAGACAAGGTTGGTTTAATCGATAAAGATGGAAAAGAAATAATAAAACCTGAGTATGAAAGAATTTCTCCTTTTGGAAAAGATGGAATTGCTTACACGTATAAAAAAAATAAAGTGGGTTTAATAAACACTGAAGGAAAAGTTATTGTAGATAATATTTATGATTATATCGGTCATTTTGTTTCTGGAAATGCTACAGTAAGAATAAAAAATTTGACTGGAATAATTAATAAAGAAGGAAAGTTAATTGTTGAAGTGAAATATGATAAATTAACTTGTGAAGAAGGTGGTGTTATTAAAGCTACAAATATTGATGGAACTCAAGTTATTATTAAACCAAATAACTAATGTCTTTTGGACAAAAGTTTCCGGCAAAACTTTCTGAATTAATTGAATTAAGAAAAAATAATTTTTCTTTACGAAAACTTAATTTCAGTTTTCCAAGCATTGATTTTTCTACTAATGATTATTTAGGTTTTTCTTCTCAAGGAATACTTTCAGAGGAATTAAAAAACTTTCAATCATCCAATAAATTTGGATCAACAGGCTCTCGATTAATTTCAGGAAATTCTTTGCTTTTTGATGAAACAGAAAAGGAAATTGCAAATTTTCATAATTCAGAAAGCGCACTTATTTTCAATTCTGGGTACGATGCAAATGTTGGTTTACTTTCTTCTGTACCACAAAAAGGTGATTTAGTTTTGTATGACGAATTCATTCATGCTTCAATTATCGATGGTATTAGATTAAGTTTTGCAACCCATTTTAAATTTAAACACAACGATTTAGAAGATTTAAAATTAAAAATAGAAAGGTACCATACGTTATTTAAAGAAATTTATATAGTGGTTGAAAGTGTTTATTCTATGGATGGAGATTGTTCTCCATTAATAGAAATGGTTAATATCACGAAATTATTTAACGCGCATTTAATAGTAGATGAAGCACATGCTATTGGTGTTTTTGGTAAAAACGGAAAAGGATTATGTAATGAATTAAATATCGAAACGGATTGCTTCGCACGAATTTATACATATGGCAAAGCTCTTGGATGCCATGGCGCATCTGTTGTTGGGAGCGCCGAGCTAATAAATTACTTAATTAATTTTGCAAGATCATTTATTTATACAACGGCAATGCCCGAGCATACTTTATTGGCAATTAAAGCTGCATACATTTTATTATGCAAATCAAATGAACTTGAAAAATTAAAATCAAATATTGAATATTTCAATCAAGCAATAAAATCCAATCAAACTTTTATTGAAAGTAAAAGTGCAATTCACTGTTATTTGAAATCAGGAAATGAGAACGTACAAAAACTTGAAGAAAAATTAGCAAGAGAAAATTTCTTTGTCAAATCAATTAAAAGCCCTACCGTAAAAACAAATAAAGAAAGGATGCGGATTTGTTTACACTCATTTAATTCGAAAGAAGATATAGACAAAATTGTATTAATGATAACGACTCAATAATATTTTTTATTCAGTTGGTTTTGCTTCATCTTTGTTTTGAGACTTAAAGGCATCAAAATCAAAAGTTAAGGTAAATCGTAACGTGTTTTGTAATGGATTACGTTGAGTTATTGGAATTAAATAAGCCATGTCTAATCCAAAAACGTTATATCTTAACCCAATACCTGCAGTAAAAAATTTGCGGTTACCTTTTGTTTTTGCTTCATTAAAATAACCGGCTCTTACCGCAAATGTTTTTGCATACCAATATTCAAAACCTAAACTGTAGTTTATTTCCTTTAATTCTTCGCTGCTACCACCTGGAGCATCATTAAATGATTGAAGTATGCCTTTTGCAATGCCTACATTTGGGTTTTTTCCAGCAGTAATAATTTTTTCTTGCGTGCTAGAATTTATTGAATCATTGCCGCGAGAATCTTTTAAATAAATGGGTGGTGTTGGAACTAATAATTTATTTATGTCTCCATAAATCCCAAATGTATTATAATCATCAATAATCATTTTTAAGCCAGCGCCCAGTCTTAAATTCATTGGGATAAAATCTCTTTGAACAGAATAACTTACTTTAGATCCGATATTACTAAAAACTAAACCAGCAGTTGCAACTGCTTTTTTACCGTTTAATGTTAATTTTTTAGAGTTGTAATAAAACCCTAAATCTACAGCAGTTGAAGTTCCAGCTTTTGTAGCTTGTCCATTACTTAATGTATAATTGCCAGTTAGGTTTGAACGGATGTATCTTACTGCTAATCCAGCAGAAAAAGTTTGAGATAATTTTTGTGAATAAGCTAAATCTAATGCAAATTCATTAGGTCTAAATTGCCCTGTTGTATTACCAACGATATCAGTAAATGTAATGTTACCTAAAGAAAAATAGCGTAATGATGCGCCTATTGCTTGAGTTTTACTAATCTTACTATATCCTGAAATGTAATACAAATAAATATCTGGTACTAATTGTTTTAACCAGGGCGTTACGTTTATGGCTGCCCCCGATTTTTTTTCAGCAAATGCCAATTTTGCAACATTCCAATGAATGCTATTTCCATCAGCTGGTGTAGCAGCTCCAACTTCGCCCATTGCACCACTTCGCGAATCTGGACAAATTAATAAAAAAGGAACAGCAGTTGTAATTGTATTTACTCTACCACTTAATTCTTGTGTGGTTAAAGTTTTAGGCGCTGCCTGTCCAAATATTTGACTTGAAATTAAAACGCTACTACTTATCGTTCCTAAAATTTGTTTTTGCATTATTTTTCTTTTTAAAAAGAGAGGTTCAAAGATAAGATTAATTTAGAATTACCAGCTTTTCTATTTTTTCTGCTTTTTTATTGTTTCCGTCAGTTACTGACACTCTATAAATATAAACGCCTCTCGCTAATTTGTCACCAAAATCGTCTTTTCCGTCCCACTCTATTCCATCAAAACGAAATCCTTGGTTATTTATTGTTTGATTTATTGATTTTACCACTTTTCCGGAAATTGTATAAACTTGAATTAAAACCTTCAAAGATGTACAGCATTGGTTATGCTCTATAAAAAACTTAGTTTTTGTAGTGAAAGGGTTAGGGTAATTTAATATATGGCTTAAGGCTAAATTTGCTTCCTTAGCTACAATAAAATCTGTATAAGCTGTTGATGAGTTGTTTTGAACATCCCAAACTTTTAAGCTTAAGGTGTGATTCCCTTCAGGCAATTCGTTAAACGCATAACGAATTTTTCCTGATTGGTAAGTGTTTAAATTAGCAACATAGTAATCATTTAAAATAATTGGATTTCCTGATTTGGCATCAATTACACCCACTAAATCATGACCGATTCCATTTCCAACCGTATTAATTCCACTTGAATCCGACAGTAAGGCGTAAATTTTTGGTGCTTCATTAGTAGTTCCTCCTGAAACAAATTTATCATCATTTAAAAATAATTTAATTTCCGGACCTTTATTATCTGAAATTGCATTTGCGTCAGATCCTCCAATTATTATATTATCACAATATCCATTAGCATCATGAACTCCTGTGTGAGCATAGTAACTTATTTTACCTTTCCCAAAACTATAAGAAATGTCTTTAGGAACTAAAAATGTAAATGTAAAATCACCATTTGTAACAACAGATTTTCCTCTATAAATAATGTTTTTTTGTATTTTAAATGTGTCAATTTGTGAAGTTGGATCATTACCTAATGTGGTTAATTTAATTTCTTTATCAAAAACTGTAGGATAAACCACACCATTAAAATTCGTCAATTTATTACCAAATTTATCTCCTACATAACCTTTGATTGTCATTTTTTTAAGGGCTTTTAAAGTATCTGATGAAGTTAAAGTCACACTTTGAGAATTTATACTCGAAGTATATACTGTTTGTTCTGGATACGATAATTTTAAAGCTGGATCACCTAAAATAACAAAGTTCATGTATTGCCTATTAAATCCAATATCCACTTTTGTTAATCGATATAAATCACCAATATGAGGCATTTTTCCATCTACCATTGGTGAAAATGCATGATTGTAAAAAGCTGTATTTAAAGAAAAGTTTAATCCAGAAAATGCTAACCGAACTGTTGTCATCAATCCAATAGCTCCTCCATTCGGATTTAATAAACAATATTCACCAGCAGAAGTCCGATCAGGATCATCAAATCTACTAAATTCGCACGTTGCTGTTACCATTAAAGGCATATGATTAATATTTTTCCAACTCAGTATTTGAGGAACTTCAACATATCTTTCAGCACCTAATCCCAACTCACCTCCGTGCCCTGTATAATTAAAGATTAAACAACCCTTTTCAAAGCTTCTATTAATGTCGTTTACCACATCCGGATATCGATCTCCACCAGGTGTAGAGAATTGTTCGTAGGAATCAGCATGAATTTTGTTTACGTTAAAGTTTTTGTGATTATTATAAACACTATTTGCTAAGGCATCTGCTTGTCTGTAATGTTCATTATTATCTTCATCGTCAGAAACAAATGTTACCGAATTCCTCCAATCTCCCTGAGGAAAGTTATTAGAAGATAAATC
The DNA here is from genome assembly GCA_038327195.1 of Bacteroidota bacterium. Taxonomy (GTDB): domain Bacteria; phylum Bacteroidota; class Bacteroidia; order B-17B0; family Aurantibacillaceae; genus UBA4416. Next base: position 180,675 of record JBBQKU010000001.1, read on the forward strand.
GCAAGAGCTTTCTTCTGCATTAACATCAAAACTAAAATTACGTTTATAATATTGCTCCATTTTTACGGTAACAGCATCAGCTTCCGTTTTATTTTTTACAGGAAAACGACCTACACCAATGTCAGGCAAATCGCCAGATACCAAATCACCTTCAGAATTATCCATCATTGCAAAAAAATCATCAGTAACAAATGAATCGGTATAAGATGTTGAAACAGGTGTTTGGTAGGTTGGTATCAGTGCTGAATTACCTGATGATGAAATATCTCTGTTTTTATAAGAACCATCACCAAGTAGTAATAAATACTTAGTGCTTAGTAATGGATTAGAGGGTTTAAAATAAAGCATTTTTACAAACTCACGAATCGCTCCTATATCTGGTGTGCCTGATGAAAATTCATTATAAATCTCCGTAGTTGTTGCAACTGCATAGGTTAGTGTATCATAATCAAAATGCATTTTAGCTAACCTATTTGCATTATCTAAAAACGATGGATGAGTTACAATAATATAATCTGCTTGCATTATGCCATGTAAATTTTGATTTGGAATTAATCCATACGGGGCTGGTATTAGTGCATTAGTTGAATTAAAAATGACATATTCTTTTAATGAATCAGATGTTGAAGTAAAATCAATGTTAGTTAAAGCTGAATTGTATAATTGATTTTTGACATTTAATGGATCAGTAACATCCCAAATGGAAGCGATGTTTGATCCTATATTTATTAGATTATATTTGGCAAAAGATCCTGGCCCACCAACTACTCGTCTATCTCTAAAATTAAATTGATTAGTATTATAATTCAAATTTCTACGAGCATTTATTTCAACATAATCCAACCAACCAATTGCGGTTGAAGTTAATTTAGAAACAGCTAAACTAAAGAAGCTTGAATTAAGAAGTCCTCCAATTTGCCCTTCACCAGGGTAGCCTACATCGGCAATATAATAATTGATATTTGTTGCTGCACATGAAATATTAAAAGAACCACCACTAAATGAAACAAGATAATTTGAAGCTAAATCACACCTTGAGAGCAATCTAGATTTAACATAAACACTATCACCAATAGTAGCATCAGGTATTAGAAATGAAAATGAATAAGATGTTGTTAAATCAAATTTTTCACCGTAAAATTCTCTCCCACTTTTAACGGCATTATATGTATTAACTTCATGAATATCATAGTAATCCTGACTAGAAGTGCTTTTGTTGGGTGGATTTAAAAGCGAATTTTGCTGCTGAACTCTTTTTCCTAAGCTATTTATATCTACATTAATAAAATAAAAAGATGTATCACTAAATGAATGTAATAAATGATGATATGGTATTCCATTGCCAGTTTCTCTTAACCATGAATCTGTGCTTTGTCCATAAAATAAAACATAATCATTTGCATTGAAAATTCCATCAGTTTCTCCAACAACATTTATGGCGTTTTCTTGTAAATCATCAAAATGAAAAGAACTGTTTTTTTCAGACATCAATTTTCCACCATTTCCATAAATTTTTATATTGCGAGGGTCTATAGTAGCAACATCAATCCCAAGATTAGTTAAAAACGTTTTATCTAATTTATAAACACCATTTTTGGTAAGACCAATTTTATACCATTTACCTGTTGCTAATACCGAAACAGGCACGCTTGAAATTTTAGTTGTTTTATTTAGAGAACCATATTGCTTTAAATCATCAACATTGTTTAAATCCCAATTTGGGGTATAGGATACTAAATATTCATATTTGTTATTAGAATTTAATCGTAAGGGAATTATTTTCGCAAAAACTATTTTTTCATTTCTAGATACACCAATGTTTTTAGAAATTGAAAATTCTGAGGTAATAAATTTTTTGTAATTACTGATTTTATCAATTTCAGAATTTGTTAATTCTCTAGTAACAATATTTAAAAGTGAGAAGGCAGGAGGATTGTTTTCTTTTAAAATTAATTTTTCAGAATAATAAGGTAAATTATTTCTTGACCCATCTGGATGCGTATTTTCTAAAAATATAGAATTCTTTTCGGAAGCTGAATTCGAAATTTCATCAGAATTTAATTTTGGTTTTTTTTGTGCAATTGCAAAAAAACTGAAAAACACTAGAATACCTAAAAAAATTAGATTTTTATTTATTTTGAAAATTTTTTGAGCCATATATATCTTAGAATATTGATTAAAACGACAAAGAAAATCAATTATTGTTGTAAAAAAGTTTTATTTATAGAAATACTCTGTTATATTTGTATTTAGGAATAGAATAAAGTAAAGATAATATATATGATTAAGAAACTCACAATATTGCTTGTTATTTGTAATGTTTTAGGTATTGTTACTGATTTAAAGGCGCAAGACCCTCAATTTACGCAATTCTACGCAAATCCAACTTATTTAAATCCTGCTTTTGCTGGTACAGCCCGTTGTCCTCGTATTTGTATGAATTATCGTAATCAATGGCCTAATATTTCAGGAACTTATGTTACGTATGCCGCCTCTTATGATCAACATGTTGATGCTATTAGCGGAGGAATTGGTGTTAATGTAATGCAGGATGATCAAGCACGTGGTACTTTAAAATCAACATCTGTTAACTTAATGTATTCATATTTATTACCTGTTAATCGTGAATTTTCTTTAAAATTTGGCTTGCAAGCTGGTTTTTTTCAAAAAGCTTTAGATAAAACTAAATTGAATTTTGGTGATATGATTGACGCTAGACGTGGATTTGTTTGGAATACTAATGAATTTTTACCTCAAACCAATAAACAAGGATTAGATTTTGGAGCTGGTATTTTAGGATATAGTAAAAAATATTTTATTGGAGCAGCTTTTCATCATATTACTCAACCTGATGAAGGGATGCTTGGTCCATCTAAACTTCCAATGAAGATTACAGGACATGCTGGGGCAATTATTCCTTTAGAAAAAGGTAATGAATCGTATATTTCGCCAAATGTTTTATTTATGCAACAGCAAAACTTTACTCAATTAAATTTAGGTTTATATTTTGTAAAAGGCTCTTTTGTTGGTGGTATTTGGTATCGTAATTCGGATGCATTTATTGTTTTAATTGGTGTTCAAACGGATCACATGAAAGTTGGATATAGTTATGATGTTACTGTTTCTAAATTATCTAGTAATACCGCTGGTTCTCATGAGATTTCTTTGCAAATGCAGTTTGAGTGTCGTCCAAAGAAAAAGAAATATAGAACTATTAGTTGTCCATCTTTTTAAAATATTTTGTAACCTTTTTATAAAACTTTCGTTATAGCTTTAAATAAAACAAAAATTATGCAGTTTAAATTCATCAAAAGTAGCAAAGCATTAGCAATCATTTTATCGGTTTTAGCCGTATCATGTGCTAAAGAACGTTCTGGCGTTACAGGTTGGGCTTATAATGATTCCAATAATGGTGGCTTCGAAAAAGTACCTTATGAAGAACAAGAAACTGGTCCTGGATTGGTTTTAATCGAAGGTGGATCTTTTTCAATGGGTCGTACTGAAACTGACGTTACTTATGAATGGAATAATGTTCCGCGTCGTGTAACGGTTTCTTCTTTTTATATGGATGAAACAGAAGTTAGTAATTTCTCATATTTAGAATATTTATATTGGACTAATCGTGTTTTTGGACCAACTTTTCCAGATATCTATCAAAAAGCTTTACCTGATACATTAGTATGGAGAGAGAAGTTAGCTTATAATGAGCCTTATGTTGAGTATTATTTACGTCATCCTTCTTATAGAGATTATCCTGTAGTTGGAATTGATTGGCTTCAAGCTAATGAGTTTTGTGCTTGGAGAACTGACCGCGTGAATGAATTTATATTAATTCGTGAAGGGTTATTGGAACATGTTCCAAATCCATCTGATCAAGATTATTTTAGTACTGAAGCATATTTGTCAGGTAAATGGCAAGGACAATTAAAACAAAAACTTCCTTCTTTTGATGACCAAAACCCAGAAAGAGATGTAAGAATGGAAGATGGTATATTTTTACCTAAATACAGATTACCAACTGAAGCTGAATGGGAATATGCAGCTTATGGTTTAATAGGAAATACAATTGGTGAGCGTATCACCGATAGAAGAATTTATCCTTGGAATGGTCATGGTGTTCGTAATTCTGATGAAAAATATATTGGACAAATGAATGCTAACTTTGTTAGAGGAAATGGTGATATGATGGGAACTGCTGGGTTTCTGAATGATAATGCCGATGTAACTGCTCCTGTTTATTCTTACTGGCCAAATGATTACGGTTTATATAATATGGCTGGTAACGTTTCTGAATGGGTAATGGATGTTTATAGAGCGAGCACTGCTCAAGACGCCGATGAATTTAGACCTTTCCGTGGTAATGTATTTGTTACACAAATAAAAGATAGTACTGATAATACAATTTCTACAAACATAGATGGTCCGATATTCCAAAAGTTTAATCATAAAGTAAACGTTCCTACTGCTCACGGTGTAAGTGGCGAAACAACTGAAGCTACGGATAGTGTTTTAACAACATTGACTAAAGATGCTCAAGGATATGCGAATGCTCCAGCCGATGGAAAATCTGACATTCCTGGTCGTGTTAAATGGAGAGAAGTTACTGCTGCAATTTCTTCTGATAATTTAGATGAACGCAGAAATTACAAAACATCTGATTACATTAGTTATTTAGATGGTGATGTTAACTCATCGTTGTATTATGAGTCAGGTGAAGATGCATATGGAGATAAAGCAGATAAGTTAATGTATGAATATGCAAAAACATCTTTAATAAATGATAAATCTCGTGTTTATAAAGGCGGTAGCTGGAGAGATAGAGCTTATTGGTTAAACCCTGGAACACGAAGATATTTAGATCAAAGACAAGCTACTGCGTATATTGGATTTAGATGTGCGATGGTTAGAGTTGGAAGTCCTGTAGGTTTAGGAAAATAAATCTGTTGAAAACTAAATATAAGCCCTTTCGAGAAATCGAAAGGGCTTTTTAATTTTATGGCATGAACACAATCACGAAAATCGAAGATTTATATAAGTTATTTATTGACTGCAATCAAAAAATATCAACTGATACAAGAAGTTTAGAAAGAGGCTCTATCTTTTTTGCTTTAAAGGGAGATAATTTTGACGCAAATACATTTGCATTAACCGCAATTAGTGAAGGTTGTAGTTATGCTATAGTGGATGATTTGAATTTATGCAATGGAACAACGATTTTAGGAGTAGAAAATGTATTAGTCGCACTTCAAGAACTAGCAAGATTTCACAGAAACCAATTAAAAATTCCATTTATAGGAATAACAGGCAGTAATGGAAAAACAACAAATAAAGAATTAATACAGGCTGTATTGTCAAAAAAATACACTGTATATGCTACAAAAGGAAATTTAAATAATCATATAGGAGTTCCGTTAACCGTTCTTAAAATAACAAAAGAGCATGAAATAGCTATTGTTGAGATGGGTGCAAATCATCAGGGAGAAATTGAGTTGTTAAGTTCAATTTGTGATCCTGATTTTGGACTTATAACTAATATCGGAAAAGCCCATTTAGAAGGTTTCGGAGGGGAAGAAGGAATTAAAAAAGGGAAAAGTGAATTATATAAGTATATAAAAAATAAGCACGGAAAAATTTTCATAAACGGAAACGATTCTGTTTTAGTTGATTTGGCTAAAGATATTGAGAAAGTATATTACGGCGAGGATGAATTATTTCATGTGCATGGTAAACTAGTTGAAAATAGTGAATTTGTTGAGTTTAAATGGAATACGAAAGGTGAAAATTGCGAAAACATGCCACTTGTTAGAACACACATGTTTGGGCATTATAATTTTATAAATGTATTATGCGCAGCTTGTATTGGAAATTATTTTGGAGTTGAATCAGGTTTAATAAATGAGGCATTGAGCAATTATATTCCAGAAATGAATCGCTCTCAGGTAATGAAAACCGATTCAAATACTTTGATACTAGATGCTTATAATGCGAATCCTAGTAGTATGTTATTAGCAATAAAACATTTTGCAAAACAACCTTTTGAAAATAAATATATTATTTTAGGAGATATGTTTGAGTTAGGGATTTATAGTGAAAAAGAACACCAACATATTTTAGAAGAATTAGCGACTCATAAAAATATTATTTGTTTACTAGTAGGAAATCGATTCTATGAATTTAAAGACAGATATTTAGGATTCTCATTTTACAAAGAGTTGGAAAGTATTATTAATTTTTTGAAAAACAATCCAGTTATACATTCTACCTTATTAATTAAGGGTTCTAGAGGTATAAAGCTTGAAAAATTGGTAGAATATTTGTAGTAATTCTTTTGTTAAATATTAGTAATTTTCATTATTAAATCATTAAATTTGTGTGAAATGTTGTTTAATAAATAAAAATATAAAAACTATGAAAAAACAAGTACTTTTTGGTTTTGCTGCTATAACTGCTTTGTCAGTGAATGCACAAAGATCAAGTAAAACAATTGCCAATCCTAAGGCTGTAAAAATGGAAGCATTTAAAGCAATACCTGCAACTGAACCAAATTTTGTTGCATTACCTGCTTCTAATTCTGGTAACAAAGCTTCAGTAGTTGCTTACAAACGCATTTCCGGTTCTTCTAATGCATTTGGTATTATTGTTGCTGAGTCTCGTGCTATTAACTATATTCCTGGAACAAATACTATAGGATTCATTTGTCGTGCAACTTCAAATGTTTTTGGATCATTAGGATCAGCTGGAAACTCTGGTACAATCGTTTATAATTGGACTTCTAATAATGGTACAAGTTGGGATTCAACAATTTTAGCTACTGATGCTACACATTTTAATCGTTACCCAACAGGAGCAATGTATAATCCTGCAGGCAATACTGTTCCCGCTAATGCTTATGCCGTTGGTTCGGGTCCTTGGCACCCAGGCGCTAATTGGCAAGGTAACTTTTTTGCTTCTAAGCAATTAGGTACTGGCTATTCAGCAACTCCTGGTCCAACAACTTATATGGATAATTTAGCCTTAACTGGTGTTCAAAAAAAGCAAGATTTTACTCGTGTTGAAATGCAAGTGACTAGTGATGGTGTTGCCCATGTATTAGGAGAATTAGTATCTGATGCAAATGCTACTACTGCTGCTGGACAAGCTTGGAGAGGTGCTATGCTGAATAAAGGTGTTTTTAGCGCGGGTGCTTTTACTTGGACTCATGATTCAATTAAGCCAAACTTTAAATTAGATGGTACTGGAGCAAAACAATCTTATTCTTCTTACCAACAAGCTTGGTCTGAAAATGGCCAAACTGGTTATGTATATTTCTTTGGTGTAGATGCATTAGCACTTCCAAACACAGCAATGAACTCTTACCAACCTTATGTTTATAAAACAATAAATGGTGGTTTAACTTGGGCTCGTCACGCTGCATTATTTAACTTTACAACTCTTCCAGCTGTAAGCGATAGATTATTTAGCGTTCATTCTTCAACTTTAGCTAAACCATTCATTGCTCCAGGCGAAGGTTCTTCAGGAACTGTTGATGCTAGTGGCAATTTACATCTTTTTGTTTCTATGGCTTCATCGTTTTCTGATCATGCTGATAGTTTAGGTTATACTTTGTCTCCAAACTATAATCAAGTATGGAATTATTTATATGATTTTACTTCAACACCAACAGGCTGGGGAGCAATGATTATTGACTCTTTAAATTGTGCTGGCCCAGTTGCTGCTGAGTCTAACTGGCCTTCTTCTACAGGTAACTTAACTTATGATGCTCGTTTACAAATATCTCGTACTCCTGATGGAAAAAATATTTTCTATAGCTGGGCAGATAGTGATTCTAATATCGTACAATCATCTTTTCCACATGTAAGTATTAGCCCTGATGTATTCATGAAAGGTTATGATGTAACTGCTAATAAAATGACTTGTAAAAAGAATATGACTGCTGGTAAACCTGGTATTCAATTAAATGCATTTTTCTTTTTTGCTTCACCTACAGTTGTTAAACCAACAGCTACTTCTTATTTAATACCAACAACTATTACTCAAGGCGATGGTGGTGTAAATAGTGGTGATGCAGGAGTAAGTCATTATTATATTGGCGACAATACATTTGCTCAATCTGAATTTACAGTAACTGTTAATACTCCTGGATGTGTTTCTTCAACGGGAGTTGGCGTAAAAGAAGAGTCAGCGTTAGTATCAACTTTGAACTTTTATCCTAACCCAGCTTCAACTAACGGTACAGTTGATGTTATTTTAGTTGAAAATGCTAAAATGGAATTAACTGTTATGAATAGTGTTGGACAAGTTGTTTATACAAGTTCTATTAATGGATTTGCTGGCAGCAATAAAGTTAACATTGATTTAAATAACCTAAGTAATGGTTTATATTTCTATCAAGTTAATATGGCTAACAATAAATCTGTTACTAAGAAATTTGTAGTAAGCAAGTAATAGGTAAAATAATTTAATAAAAATCCATTCGTTTAATTACGGATGGATTTTTTTTATAAAAAATTTTTTTTGATGAAAAAAAGTGTATATTTGCACTCTAAATTTTTAAATTTACATTTAGAAATTCGGGGTGTAGCGTAGCCCGGTATCGCGCCACGTTTGGGACGTGGAGGCCGTCAGTTCGAATCTGGCCACCCCGACAAAAAAAGGTCTTGTAATTTACAAGACCTTTTTTTATGAATTATATTTTACCTTTCACGATTTCATCAACCACCAAGGGGTCGAGTAGGGTTGAAATATCGCCTAAGTTGCTTATATCGCCTTCAGCAACTTTTCGTAAAATACGTCGCATGATTTTACCACTTCTTGTTTTTGGTAAGCCACTTACAATTTGTATTTTATCCGGCTTTGCAATAGGACCAATAATTTTATTGACTTCAGCAATAATTTCTTTTCTTAAGGTTTCATGATCTTTAGATGTTGAAGGAACAATAACATAAGCATATATACCTTGACCTTTTATATCATGCGGATAACCAACAACTGCACTTTCTACAACGTCTATATGAGTGTTTATAGCACTTTCTACCTCAGCTGTCCCAATACGATGACCAGAAATATTCATGACATCATCTACTCTGCCAGTAATTCTATAAAAACCATTTTCATCTCGTCTGCATCCATCACCTGTAAAATATAAGCCTTTGTATGTCGAAAAATATTCCAATTTACAACGGTTATGGTCACCATATGTGGTTCTAATAATTGCAGGCCAAGGAAACTTAATGCATAAGTTCCCTTCTACATTATTTCCTATTATTTCAATTCCTTTTTCATCTACTAATATTGGTTGAATCCCTGGTAAAGGTAATGTTGCAAAACTAGGTTTAGTAGGTGTTACGCCTGCTAAAGCAGAAATTAAAATCCCACCAGTTTCTGTTTGCCACCAAGTATCTACTAATGGACATTTCCCTTTTCCGATGTTTGTGTTATACCAATGCCAAGCTTCTTCATTTATTGGCTCGCCAACACTTCCAATTACCTTTAAACTATTTAAATTGTAAGGTTTAACAAAATCTAATCCACACGCTTCTAAAGCTCTAATTGCAGTTGGTGCTGTATAAAAATGAGTTACTTGGTATTTATCAATAACTTTCCAAAATCTTCCAGCATCTGGAAATGTTGGAACACCTTCAAATAAAACGGAACTAGCTCCAGCTAACAATGCTCCATATGCAATATATGAATGCCCCGTTATCCAGCCAACATCTGCTGTACACCAAAATAAATCTTTTGAGTCAATAGAATGATTCATTTGAAATACATTTTGAAATGTATAACATGTATAAACCATATAACCTCCACACGTATGAACAACACCTTTTGGTTTGCCTGTAGAACCAGATGTATATAAAATAAATAATGGATCTTCACTATCCATTATTTCAGGAGTGCAAGTGTTTTGAGCATTTGGTACCACATCTTGCCAAATTAAATCACGGCCTTCATTTAAATTTATTGGAGCATTTGTGTGTTTATAAATTAATACTTTTTTTACTCCTGGGCATATTTCTAAAGCCTCGTCTACAACTGCTTTTATAGGAATCTCTTTTGAGCCACGATAAGATCCATCAGTTGTTAAAACAACTTTGCAATCACTATCTTGAATTCGACCCGATAATGCAGAAGCAGAAAAGCCTGCAAATACAACAGAATGAACTGCTCCAATGCGCGCACATGCTAACATTGCAAAAACAGCTTCTGGTATCATTGGCATATAAATACAAACGCGATCACCTTTTTTTACATCAAATGATTTTAATGTATTCGCAATCTTACATACTTCATCATGAAGATTTTGATAGGAAATAATTCTATGGTTTGTATCAATATCATTTGGCTCCCAAATAAAGGCAGTTTTACTGGCCTTATCAGGTAAATGCCTGTCAATGCAATTTTCAGTAATATTTAATTTCCCATCTATAAACCATTTAATAGTTGGCTCCTCAAAATTCCATTCGAGTGTTTTTGTCCACGGTTTTTTCCAGGAAAATTCTTGTGCAATTTCCTCCCAAAAATTCTCAGGATTTTCAACTGATTTTTTATATTGCTTCTTGTATTCTTCTAAAGATGATATTTGCATAATCGAAATGTTTAATGCTCGAAGTAACTCATAAAATAAGCTATTTACAAATGAATTAATTTTATTTAGAATAATTTTAAATAAGAGTCAATGACAATTCTATGACGAAATGAATTTTATTAATCCCGAAATTTACAGCAGTGAATTCTTTTAAGATAATCAGTATTACCCATAAATTAGTTTCTTTAGATCTAATTGGAAAATTACATTTAGATGAAATACATCAACATGATTATTTAGGTGCAGCAAAAGTAATGTTAGGACTAAAAGAGTTGATGTTTTTAAGCACATGTAATCGTGTTGAGTTTTTAGTTGTAACTGAAAATGAAATTTCAGAATCTGTTTTGAATGATTTATATTTATCAATAAACTCAAGAATATCTGAAATAGAAATAACTCAATTAATTGAAGGCACTGTAGTTTATGATAATGAAAAAGCCTTAACTCATTTATTTGAAGTTTCAGCTTCCTTAGATTCTTTAGTAGTTGGTGAAAGAGAAATTATTACACAAGTTAGAAAAGCATATGACTTTTGTAATGTTTTAGGCTTAACAGGAGATGTTATTAGATTAGCTATTAAGCAAACTATCGAAACTGCCAAACAAGTTTTTACAGAAACAGATATTGCTAGAAATCCAGTTTCAATAGTTTCATTAGCATATCGTCAATTAAGAAATTTAGGAATAAAAAATAATGCTAGAGTTCTTTTTATTGGTGCTGGTGAAACAAACAGTAGTATGGCTCAGTATTTAAAAAAACATCAGTACGCTAATTTTACTGTATTTAATAGGAGTTTAGAAAATGCAAAAAAATTGGCAGATCAATTAAATGGAAATGCTTTTGAATTAAATGAATTGAAAAATTATAATTTAGGATTTGATGTTATTATTTCATGTACATCTTCTCAATTACCAATTGTTTCAACAGATATTTATAAATCTTTGTTGAAAAATGAAAATGCAAAAAAAGTAATTATTGACTTAGCAATTCCATCTGATATTGAAAAAAATGTAATTTCCGAAAACGACATTACTTATATAGATATTGAGTCTCTTAAAATGCAAGCTGATGATAATTTATTAAAACGTGAAAGTGAAATTGGAGCTTGTAGAATTATAATTCAAAATAAAGTTGAAGAATTTAAATTACTTTTTCAGGAACGGAAAATTGAATTAGCTTTCGGTGAAATTCCAAAACAAATAAAACAAATTAAAGAACTTGCTATTAATGAAGTTTTTGCAAAAGAAATAAATTCTCTAGATGAAAATGGGAAAGTTGTTCTGGAAAAACTTTTAACTTATATGGAAAAAAAATATAATGCTTTAGCGATTAAAACGGCTAAACGCGTTATTTTAGAAGAAGAAGTTTAATCTTTCGTATTTTTTTTTAATATTTTATTTTAAGTAAATTGTGGTATACATTAGAAATAATGCTTACACTTGTTTTAGATTATTACTAATTCTTAATGATAAAACTTAGCATATTAGTTTTTTGTTTAATGTGTATTTGCTTAACTGCAAAAGCACAAAAATCAGACACAATTTTACTCATGAATGGGAATATTGTTGTTGAAAAAGTTATTGATACATTGATTGGTGCAGTAACAGTATTTAATCCACAAAAGAGAACAGAGAAGTTACATTATGAATATGATCAAATTTATTGTGTAAAGTATTCGAGTGGATTTACTGATTATTATTATCGGCAAGATTCCGCCCTTGGAAATTATTTTACAAGAGATGAAATGGAGTATTATATATACGGAGAACGCGATGCCAGAAAGGGGTTTAAAGCCCGCGGTTCTTTAATTGGAGCTGGTGTTGTTGGATTAGCAACTGGTGGACTAGGAATTTTTTTCGCACCAATTTTTCCATACGCTTATATGGGTTTAAGTGGAATCCCGAAAGTTAGAATTAAACATAATACAATTAGTAACCCAAATTATATTGATCAAGATGCTTACATATTGGGGTACGAAAGAGTTTCGAGATCTAAGAGGCGCATTCAAGCGTTAATAGGTGGAACAGTTGGTTTAGCTGTTGGTTATGGCTTATATTTTACTGTATTAAAAGATAAATTACCATCAACTCTTAAATTAAGGTTTTAAAATAAAAAAAGGTTTATCACTACTGATAAACCTTTTTTTGTAAAAGCTGAATGTCAAATTACAACAAATCATTTGCAATATTTGCCAATTCACTTCGCTCACCTTTTTGTAATGTTATGTGAGCATATAAATTTTGACCTTTTAATCTATCAATTAAATAACTCAGTCCATTACTTTGTGAATCTAAATATGGCGTATCAATTTGATAAATATCTCCCGTGAAAATAATTTTAGTGTTATCTCCTGCTCTCGTAATAATCGTTTTCACTTCATGGGGAGTTAAGTTTTGGGCCTCATCAACTATAAAGAACATATTACTTAAACTTCTACCTCTAATAAATGCTAATGGACAAATAACGATTTTTTCGTTTTCAATCATTTCATTTATTTGTTTTAGCTCTTTATCTTTTTCTGTAAATTGACTTTTAATATATTTCAAATTATCCCACAACGGTTCCATATACGGATTTAATTTTGAAGTAATATCTCCTGGCAAATAGCCAATATCTTTATTGCTTAAAGGAACAATTGGTCTTGCTAAATAAATTTGATGATAGTTTCTTCTTTGTTCTAAAGCACCTGCTAATGATAATAATGTTTTTCCTGTTCCTGCAACTCCTTGTATTGTAACTAATCTAATATCAGGGTTCATAATTGCATCTAATGCAAAAGATTGTTCCGCATTTTTAGGAATAATTCCGTAAGAAGAAGTTTTTGTTACACGTTTCAATGTTTTAGAAGGCTTATCATATCTTGCCAAAACAGAAGCGTTACCATTTTTTATGACATAATAATGGTTTGCACATGGCTCTTCTTTTTTTAAGATATCTTTTGCTGGACATACACCTTTTTCATAAATTTGATTAATAAGCGTTGCATCAACTTTATCAATTATTCTGCTACCTGTGTATAACTCATCTACAGTTAATATTTTGCCTGTAGTATAATCTTCAGCGTGAAGGTTTAATGACTTTGCTTTTATTCTTAAATTAATATCTTTTGTAACTAGAACAACTTTTCTGTCAGGGTTTGTTTCTGCAGTATATAATGCTGCATTCAAAATACGATGATCCCCTTTTTTTTCTTGAAATATTTTTTCAGCATCAATTTTTGATGAATTATGCATTTCAATTTTAAAGTTACCATGTGTCTTCCCATTAATTGGCGTCCATTCTTGAAGGGAATTTTGTCCAGACATCAAATCTACATACCTAGTAAATTCTCTAGCAGAAAAATTCTTGGTGTCATTACCCTTTTTAAAATTATCTAACTCTTCTAATACAGTTATCGGAATAACAACATCATGTTCTTTAAAATGTTTTATTGCGGTATGGTCATAAATAATAACAGATGTATCAAGTACAAATATTTTACGTTCATTACTCTTTGGGGTCGGAACTTTTTTTGCCATATAAGTTTAATTAGGTTTACATAAAGCTATCTTATTTTAAACACTAAAAAAGAAATACTATCAAATAGAAATAAACAGCAAATTGTTAATCCGTTTATGATTAGTTTTTTTGTCTAATTACTTGACAATCTAATTTATATTTATTAGATTTAAATTAACTAAACTTTAAATCTTTAATAAATGAAAAAATTTTTACTCTCAAGTGTCCTTTTTGTTTTGATGATGTCTCAAGGTATTTCTCAATGTATGATGAAACCGATTTTGTTAAGTCAACGGGTGAGCCAATCGCTTATGGTTATTGAAGGAAAAGTAATTGATCAAAAAAGTTTTTGGGATCCATTGCATCAAAATATTTATACCTCTAATTTAATTGAGGTATATAAAACGTTTAAAAATACGCCAGCACCTTACATTGAGGTGATTACAGAAGGTGGGATTGTTGGTAATAACAAAGAAGTAGTAGAACCATCTTTGCAACTAGCGTTAAGTGATGTTGGTGTTTTTACTATTAATGCGAATGTTTTGCCAAGTCAATTTGGAAAACAAGTTTATGACTGTTATGCGAGTGCACAGGGGTTTATAAAGTATCATGTCGCCGAAGATATTGCCACTGAACCATTTAAAACGTATGCAAGTTTATCAACTACACTTTATAATGAAGTTCAATTAGCTACCGGATCAACTTTTACTGTAATTAAACCTTATAATGCATTTTATTTTCCAACTAGCTTGTCAGTTTCTGCGCCTGCAGCATTAACAAGTTTTGCGCCTGCAACCATCACCGCAGGAACATTTTCAGTTTTAACAATTAGCGGATCTGGTTTTGGTGCAGTGCAAGGCACTTCGTTTGTAGAGTTTAAAAATGCTGATGACGGTGGTGCAACTTATATTAAACCCGATGCTTCTGCTTATGTATCATGGAGTGCTACTTCAATTCAAGTTATGGTTCCTTCTACAAACTCTGGAGGTGCAGGGTCTGCAGGAACAGGATTAATAAGAGTAGATGTTGGTGGTGTAAAATCTACTAGTGCAACAAATTTAACTATTCAATATAATCATCTTAATGTTTATAGCTCGGTAGCTCCTGCAACTATTTATAATACGCGTCATATAAATAAGCAACTTGGTGGGTATAATTGGCAAATGTATACAACCTTTAATAGTAACGCATTAGCAAAAGCATCATTTTTACGTGCATTCCAATCATGGAGATGCGGAACATATGTAAATTGGACATCAACGTCAACAACAACTGTGAATGTTGCGGCAAATGACGGTGTTAATGTTATTCGTTTTGATATTGGCGCAGAATTACCAGTTGGTGTATTAGGTAGGTGTACTAATCGTTTTTCTGGTTGTGGCGTAAATCCAACTCAAAGTTGGTTTGTGGATGAATTAGATATTGTATTTGATGATGCAACTACTTGGAATTTTGGACCAGCAGCACCAACTTTGGCACAATACGATTTTGAATCAGTTGCTGTTCATGAGCTTGGTCATGGTCATGAATTAGGGCATGTAATTAATACGGTTGAAATAATGAATTATTCAATTGCAAATGGACAATCTAAACGTATTTTAAGTGTAAACGATTTAGCGGGTGGAAATGCTGTTATGGCCCGAAACGCAAGTGGTACTGTTTGTGGTTTAACTAAAATGGCTCCCTTAACTGTTAGTAATTGTGTATTAGGTTCTCCTGTGGCAAGTTTTTCTGTTAGCTCAACTACTCAATGTATCGGACAAACAATTGCATTAACTGATGGGTCTACTGATACGCCAACATCTTGGATTTGGAATATGCCTGGCGGTACTCCTTCAACTTCATCAACTCAAAATACATCAGTTGTTTATTCTACCGCTGGTGTAAAAACAATTTCTTTAACTTCAGCAAACGCAACTGGAACTAGTACAGCCGTAATGACTATAACGGTTATTGCTTATCCAACTGTAAGTGTTACAGCTTCTTCTTTTATATTGTGTGTAGGACAAACTAGAGTTTTAACTGCATCTGGCGCAACTTCATATTCTTGGAGCCCTTCTGTATCTTTAAGTAGTTCTGTTGGAGGTGTTGTTGTTGCTACTCCAACAACTTCAACCATCTATACAATAACTGGAACTACTTCTTCATGTTCTTCAAATTCTACCTTTACTTTAACTGTAAATCCTTGTACAGGATTAGAAGATTTAAATTCTGTAAATCCTATATCTATTTTCCCAAATCCTAATAAAGGGGTATTTAATGTTCAGTTTAGTGATGAGTTAGTTGTGAATACTATTACAATCACTAATCAACTCGGACAGATAGTATATGTTCAAAGTAATTTGAAATCACCAAATCCAACTATTGATATTTCTTCGTTCAGCAATGGAATTTATTATTTAAAAGCAAATACATCGAAAGGTGTTTTTAATAATAAAGTGATAAAAGAGTAATTACTCGCTTTTAGTTTGATTAATCCTTTAATACCCATGATTTTTTTACACACTAAGTTATAACTATAACCCTTTAATAAATGAAAAAAATAGTATTCTCAACCAGTCTTTTTATTTTGATGATGTCTCAAGGGATTTCTCAATGTATGATGAAGCCGATTTTGTTAAGTCAACGGGTGAGCCAATCACTTATGGTTATTGAAGGAAAAGTAATTGACCAAAAAAGTTTTTGGGATCCATTGCATCAAAATATTTATACTTCTAATTTAATTGAGGTTTATAAAACGTTTAAAAATACGCCAGCACCTTACATTGAGGTGATTACTGAGGGTGGGATTGTAGGAAATGATAAAGAAGTAGTAGAACCATCTTTGCAACTAGCGTTAAATGATATTGGTGTTTTTACTATTAATACGAATGTTTTGCCGAGTCAATTTGGAAAACAAGTTTATGACTGTTATGCAAGTTCACAAGGATTTATAAGGTATAATGTTGGTGAGGATTTTGCCACCGAACCATTTAAAACGTATGCTAGTTTATCAACTACACTTTATAATGAAGTTCAGTTAGCTACTGGATCAACTTTTACTGTAATAAAACCTTACAATGCATTTTATTTTCCAAGTAGCTTGTCAATTGCTGCGCCTGCGGCATTAACAAGTTTTACTCCTACAACAATCACAGCAGGAACATTTTCAGTTTTAACTATCAATGGGTCTGGTTTTGGGGCAGTACAAGGCACTTCATTTGTAGAGTTTAAAAACGCTGATGATGGAGGTGCAACATACGTAAAGCCAGATGCCTCTGCTTATGTATCGTGGAGTGCAACTCAAATTTTAGTAAAAGTGCCTTCAACTAATTCAACTTCTAATGCATCCGCTGGTACAGGATTAATAAGAGTAGATGTTGGTGGTGTAAAATCTACTAGCGCAACAAACTTAACTATTCAATATAATCATATTAATGTTTATAGTTCTGCGGCTCCCCCAACCATCTATAATACACGCCATGTTAATAAACAGGCTGGTGGTTACAATTGGCAAATGTATACAACCTTTAATAGTAACGCATTAGCAAAAGCATCATTTTTACGGGCATTCCAATCATGGAGATGCGGAACATATGTAAATTGGACATCAACGTCAACAACAACTGTGAATGTTGCGGCAAATGACGGTGTTAATGTTATTCGTTTTGATGTTGGTGCTGAATTACCAGCTGGTGTATTAGGTAGATGTACTAATCGTTTTTCTGGTTGTGGTGTAAATCCTAATCAAAGTTGGTTTGTAAATGAATTAGATATTGTATTTGATGATGCAACTACTTGGAATTTTGGACCAGCAGCACCAACTTTGGCACAATACGATTTTGAATCAGTTGCTGTTCATGAGCTTGGACATGGTCACGAATTAGGGCATGTTATTAATACATTAGAGATTATGAATTATTCAATTGCTAATGGACAATCTAAACGTGTATTAAGTATAAACGATTTAGCTGGTGGAAATGCTGTTATGGCAAGAAACGCGAGTGGTACTGTTTGTGCATTAACAATGATGTCCCCCTTAACAGCGAGTAATTGTGTATTAGGTTCTCCTAATTCAAATTTCACATCTAATAAAACTACAGTTTGTGTAGGTCAATCTGTTATTTTTACAAATTTAAGTACAGGCTCTCCTACTGCAACGGCATGGACTTTTCAAGGTGGTACACCTGGCACTTCAGCTGTTTCAAATCCTACAATAACTTATAATACACCTGGCACATATAGCGTTCAATTAATTTCTACAAACTCATTTGGAAGTAGTTCTTATTCCGTTGCTAGTTATATTACGGTTCTTTCCCCATCAACACTTCCTCTGTTAGAAAATTTTCAATCTACATTTGTTCCAACAAACTGGGCGGTAAATGATATTGGAAATGATGGTTATAAATGGGAATTATCTTCATCAGCTGGTCAGGCAAGTACACAAAGTGCTTTGTTTGATAACTGGTCTCCAGGAATTGATATTTCAGGAACTAGAGATGAGTTACTAACGTCTGTTAACTTAACAGGTTTTTTGTCTGCAAAAATGACCTTTTATAGAGCATATGGTTTAACTTATGCAGCTCCAAATATTGATTCTTTAGAAGTTAAAATCTCAACAAATTGTGGCACAACAAATATTCAGGCATACTTAAAAGGAGGAACACAAATATCAACTGGAGTAGGTACTGGAACTTCAGTGTACGTTCCATTATCTACAGTTTGGGTAAAAGATTCAGTTGATTTAACCGCTTATGTTGGAAACCCAGCTGTTTTAATTTCTTTCGTAAACAGGTCTTGGTATGGTGATGGAATGTATTTAGATAATATAAATATTACTGGTGTAATGCCAATTCCTCCAACAGCCTCAATCACATCTGTAAATTCAGGTTGTGTGGGACAGCCAATTACACTAACAGACGCCTCTTTAGGTTCGCCAACAAGTTGGATATGGAATATGCCAGGCGGAACACCTATATCTGCAATTACTCAAAACACACTAGTAACATATGCTACACCAGGTGTTAAAACAATTAGTTTAACTGTTGTGAGTAGTACAGGAACTAATACAGCTGTAAAAACAATTACTATTTCTGCATTACCAATTATTTCGATTAATACTGCAACCGTTTGTTCTGGAATTGCAGCCACTTTAACGGCTGGTGGAGCAAGCACTTATACTTGGTCAACAGGTCCAACAACAGTTTCAATTTCCGTTACTCCAACAGTTACTTCAATCTATTCAGTAACAGCCACGAGCACGTTAGGATGTGTAAATTCGAAATCAACAACTGTAACAGTTAATGCTTTACCAACAATTACGGCAACTTCTCCATCTATATGTGTTGGAGCAAGTACAGTAATAACAGCTGGCGGCGCTACCTCATATACTTGGAGTACTGGACCAACAACTGCTTCAATTTCTGTTACACCAATTACTACA
>JBBQKU010000002.1:0-187685 GCA_038327195.1 Bacteroidota bacterium
TATACGTGGAGTCCAGGAGCAATAACAGGCACATCAGTAGTTGTTACACCAACTGCCACAACAATATATACGGTTGTAGGAACTACAACCGTTGGTTGTACATCGAGTACAACACTAAATTTAATAGTTAATCCAAATCCAACAGTAACGGCAGTGTCAAGTCCAACAGCAATTTGCGCTGGCTCATCAGCAACATTAACAGGAGGAGGAGCAACATCGTATACTTGGAATCCAGGCGCTTTAACAGGATCAACGGTTAGTGTTAGTCCAGCAGCTACAACAGTTTACACCGTAACAGGCTTAACTGGTTCATGTTCAAAAACATCAACAGTATCGTTATTAGTAAATACAAATCCAACAATTACTACAACAGC
Source organism: Bacteroidota bacterium (assembly GCA_038327195.1). Taxonomy (GTDB): domain Bacteria; phylum Bacteroidota; class Bacteroidia; order B-17B0; family Aurantibacillaceae; genus UBA4416. The sequence goes on from JBBQKU010000002.1 coordinate 375, forward strand.
AAGTCCAACAATCATATGTTTAGGTAGTAGTTCAACATTAACAGCTTTAGGCGGCATAAGTTACACTTGGAGTCCGGGAGGATTAACAACATCAACGATTTCGGTTTCGCCAGTAGCAACAACCGTTTATACCGTAACAGGTTCGAATGCATTAGGATGTACATCAACTAAAACAGTAAATTTAGTAGTTAGTCCAACCCCAACAATAACAGCCGTTTCAAGTTCAACTGCAATCTGTGCAGGCTCTTCAGCAACTTTAACAGGTTCTGGAGCATCAACTTATACGTGGAGTCCAGGAGTAATAACAGGCACATCAGTAGTTGTTACGCCAACTGCCACAACAATATATACGGTTGTAGGAACTACAACCGTTGGTTGTACATCGAGTACAACACTAAATTTAATAGTTAATCCAAATCCAACAGTAACGGCAGTATCAAGTCCAACAGCAATTTGCGCTGGCTCATCAGCAACATTAACAGGAGGAGGAGCAACATCGTATACTTGGAATCCAGGTGCATTAACAGGATCAACGGTGAGTGTTAGCCCAGCAGCTACAACAGTATACACCTTAACAGGGTTAGCGGGTGGTTGTTCAAACTCAACAACTGTATCAATAGCTGTTAGTCCAATGCCAACGATTACTATAAGTGCATCATCAAATACAATTTGTGCCGGTTCAGCTGCAACGTTAACTGCCTCGGGAGGATCAACTTATACATGGAGTCCAGGAGGATTAACAAGTAATCCAATAGTTGTAACGCCAAGTGTAACCACAACTTATACGGTTGATGGTGATAATGGTTTAGGATGTTTGGGCAGTCAAACAATTGTAATAAATGTAAATGCAGCTCCTTCAGTTTCAATTGTTGCGAGTCCCACAGTTCTTTGTGTGGCTGGTTCTGTAACGTTAACAGCTAGTGGCGCCAATACCTATTCATGGAATCCAACAGCTGTACTTACAGCTAGTGTAGTTGATAATCCAACGGTTACAACAACCTACACAGTAACTGGTACTGATTTAATTGGTTGTTCGAGTAATCAAACGATTACAATTGGTGTTGGAAATCCAACAATTACAATCGTAAGTACACCAACTTTATTATGTTTAGGAACAACAGCAACATTAACAGCAAGTGGTGCATCATCCTATACATGGAGCCCATTGGCAGTAGTTGGAAATACAATTACAGACGCCCCAATTATTACAACAACCTATACTGTAACTGGAGATAATGGTTTCGGGTGTATTTCAACCAATACGTTTGTTTTAACTGTTGTAACATGCACAGTATCTAGTAATGTTTTAGGGATGACAAAAGCAGTTGGAACACCAACGTTTGTAAATAATAATGCTTACAATGTTACTTATACAATTGTGGCTACAAATGCTTCAACGGTTGACTTAACTAATTTTAGTATAATAGATAATTTGAATTCAACATTTCCTTTACCAAGTACTTTTAGTATTATATCAGCTCCGTTGGTTACTTCTATAAATAGTAGTTTAACCATTAATCCTATATTTAATGGAACAACTCAAAATGATTTATTAATTCCATTAACAAGTACTTTGGTTGCAAGTAAAATAGATACTATTGTATTTACAGTTCAAATTAACCCAAATGGAGTTTTTGGACCGTTTTATAATTCGGCAATTGGTTTTGGAAATGATAACCTTGGTACGCTCGTATCTGATAGTTCAAATACTGGGTTTGCATGGGATCCGGATTTAGATGGCGATCCAACCAATAATGATACATTAACTGTTGTTAGCTTAATTCCACACACATCAATAGGAGTTGCAAAAAGTGGTAGTGTTTCTGCATTATTGGATGATAAAACATATGATGTAACCTATTTAATTACTGTTACAAATTATGGAAATGATACACTTAAATTAGTAAATGTATTAGATACTTTAACTATTCCAGCTCCAGCTATATTTACTATTAAATCTGGACCTATTGCTTCAGGCAGCTTGACAGCAAACAACCTATATAATGGTGTTAGCGATATTAATTTATTAAATCCGTTATTAAGTAATCTAGCTCCAGGTGCAGTTGAAACAATTACTTTAGTTTTAAATATCACGCCAAATGATATTACGTCTATTACAAATAGTGCAATTGGAATTGGGGTTGGAGTTTATGGTGGAATTGTAAGAGATACATCAAACATGGGTGGCAATGCCGATCCTAATGGAAATGGAAATGCAACAGAATCTGGAGAAAATATCCCTACTGTTTTAGAATTACCAGACATCAATTTATTTATACCTGAAGTATTTACTCCTGATGGGGATGGTAAAAATGATTTCTTTGTAATAAAAGGCATTAATGGTAGAACTGTAAAAATTACAGTGTTTAATCGTTGGGGTAACAAAGTGTACGAAGTGGATGCATATGATAATACTTGGAATGGAACTCAAAATGTTGGTGGTTTAATTATTGGAAATAATAAATTACCTCAGGGCACTTATTATTACATTGTTGAATTTGACGATGGCATCACAAAACCAATTAACGGGTATGTGGTATTACAATATTAATTTGAAAAACTAGAAATAAAGATTATGAAAAAATCACTCATCCTACTAATTGCAACTTTATTAAGTAGCACTTTTGTAAAGGCTCAATATGACGCAATGTTTACGCAATATATGTTCAATGAAATGTATATTAATCCAGCCTACACGGGATCAAAAGATGCCATGGCAATAAATTTAACACACAGACAACAATGGGTTAATTTTCCCGGCAGACCAATAACCACTGCATTTACAGTGCATGGTCCATTAGCCAATAATAAAATGGGACTTGGAATAAGTGTTTTGAATGAACAAATTGGAAAATTAAGTCGCAACCTTGTTTACTTAAATTATGCTTATCGAGTTAAAGTTGGTGAAACCGGACATTTATCTTTTGGTTTAATGGCTGGTATTCATAATCAAGTCAATAAATTATCTGAATTAAAAGCAACTGAAACAGGAGATATTCAAATTTCTCAAAATACACCAAGTTTAATTTCACCAAATTTTGGAGCAGGAATTTATTATTACACTAAGAAATTTTATGCTGGCATTTCAATTCCAAGAATGATTGACGATAGTTATCTATTTAATCAAACTGGTGACATTATTAAATCAACTAAGGTGGATGTTAGTAAATTTCATTATTATTTGACAATTGGAAATGTGTTCGAGATAAATGATGATTTAAAAATCAAACCACAGGCCATGGTAAAAATGGTTCAGAATGCACCCCTACAATATGATTTAAATGTCAATTTTTTAATAAAAAATAAAATCTGGACAGGCGTTTCATACAGAAGTGGTGCAGATATATCTGTTTTATTAGGGCTTCAGGTAAATCCTCAATTCTTAGTGAATTATTCTTATGATTATAATTTAACAAAAATTCAAAAATACTCTCAAGGATCACACGAAATTACGCTAGGGTATTTATTTTCTTACAAACAACATAAAGTAGTAACACCAAGATATTTCTAATATATGAAAAAGTCAATTATTTTAATTTCAATTATTGGTTTATTTGCTTTTAAAGGTTTTTCCCAAACTGCCTCTATTAAAGCGGCTAACAAATTGTACTCAGCTAAATTGTATAATCAAGTAATTCCAAAATACGAAAGCATTTTAAAAAAAGATAGCTCAAATACTGAAGTGCTTTCTAATTTAGGTGAAAGTTACCGTTTAACAAATAACACAAATGGGCAATTAGTTTGTTACGGAAAACTTGTTAAATCAGGTAAGGCAGAAGATTTACAAAAATTATATTTTGGTCAGGCATTAATGGAAGCTGGAAAATATGATGAAGCGAAAAAATATTTTGATGAATTTAAAACTGATAAACGAGGAGAAGAACTTTCAAAGGCAATAACAAACCTACAAAAGTTTTCGAAAAATGCTGATGCCTATAAAATTGATACAGTGAATTTTAATTCAAACGATGACGATTTTTCTGCTATTAATTTTTCTAAGAATAAAGTAGTTTTCACTTCTACCAAAACCAAATCTACATGGATTACCAGAAGACACGGCTGGACTGGAAAAAACTATTGTCACATGTACGTTGTTGAAAAAGATACTTTAGGAAAATATTCAAAACCAACTATTTTTTTAAAAGAATATGCATCTAAATTTAACGATGGTCCTTTTTGCGCAACTAAAGATGGGCAAACAATTTTCTTTACTCGAAATTCAGAAAACAAAAAAGATAAGAGTAGCGATGGCTCTCAAAAATTACAAATATTTCAAGCCGCTATTATAAATGGAAAGGTGCAATCATTAATGAAATTGAAATTTAATAGCAGTGAATTTAATTGCGCTCATCCATCTATTAGTAATGATGGCAAAACTCTTTATTTTGCTTCTGATATGGGTGGCGGCCAAGGTGGAATGGATATTTGGTATTGTAAACAAGATGCTGGTGGTGCGTGGGGATCTCCAATTAATCTTGGAGAAAAAGTAAATACAAAAGGAAATGAAATTTTCCCATCAGTTGGTCAAGGAGATATTTTATATTTTTCGTCAAATGGTCAGGGTGGACTTGGGGGCTTGGATATTTTTGAAGTTAAAGTAAAAGATGATAAAGCAGGAAAAGTTTATAATATGGGTAAACCTGTAAATAGTGAACATGATGACTTTGCTTATAATTTAAATTCAGAAGGAAATAAAGGGTTTTTGAGTTCGAATAGAAAAACGGGAGGAATGAATGATGATATTTATATCGTAAATATTTTAAGAAAAGTTTCTCGAGGGAAAACGGTAAATTTTATTATTAAAGATAAAGAATCGAAAGAACTGCTACCATTAACAAAAATAAAATTAAATACTGATTCATTTGTAACAAATGAAAAAGGTGAATATCAAACAGTAATAGAAGAGGATTTAAATTATTTATTAACTGTATCTAAAAATAAATATTTTACAGAGACTGATTCAATTTCTACAAAATCATCAGCAGAAGAAGATGAGTTTACAAAAGTGATTGAATTAGATAAAGATTTAAACTTATCATTATTAGCTGGTATTTACGACGCTAAAACAGGTGTTGGCATTCCAAATGTGAAAATTAAATTTAAAGAAATGGGCTCCATTTCAGATATTTCTTCGAGTACTGATTTTGAATTAAAAGAAACTGAAAAAAATGGTGAGTACAGAATTCCGCTAAAAGGAAAAAAAATAGGAGATAAACTTAATTATTTAGTATCAATTGAAAAGGATGGATTTTTAACTAAGACATTAAACTTCACTTATGATATTAAAAAAGAAGGTGAAATTCAGTTGAATGAATTGTTGAGTTTAAGTATAGGAAAAGTTGAGGTAGGGATGGATTTGGCAAAGATGATTGACATTAAACCAATTTATTTTGATTTGGGGAAATCTGTTATTCGAAAAGATGCAGCTATTGAATTATCAAAAGTGGTAGCTGTAATGAAAGAATATCCAAAAATGGTTATTGAGCTTGGAGCTCATACCGACTGTAGAGGTGCAGCTGTGTCGAATTTGAAATTATCAGGCGCTCGAGCTAAAGCGTCTGCAACTTATATTGTAAAAAGTGGAATTGATAAAAGTAGAATAATTGGTAAGGGTTATGGTGAAAGCAAACTATTAAATACTTGTGCTTGCGAAGGGAAAGTAAAACCAACGTGTTCTGAAGAAGAGCATGCAAAAAATAGAAGAACAGAATTTATCATTATCAAAATTAAAGATTAATTTCTTGACAAAAAATCACTCATTTACAGAAATGTGAATAGGTGATTTTAAATCATCAAAATGATTTTTTAGTTTGTATTATTAGAGTCATTTTTTTTTTGAATATACTTTACTTTCCTAAAACGAGAAAAGCTGTTTTTTATTTAACCAACGTATTGTATCTATTTTTTTGACTAAATAAAAAAAGAGGTAACTTTTGTTACCTCTTTTTAATGGTTAATAATTTTCGGGTAAATTATTTTGTTTTTAAAAACTTAAAGTCTTTTCCAATATAGCGAGCGTTGTCTCCCAATTGTTCTTCAATTCTTAATAATTGATTGTACTTAGCTATCCGGTCGCTACGAGATGCTGAACCTGTTTTTATTTGCCCACAATTTAATGCAACGGCTAAATCTGCAATAGTAGTATCTTCTGTTTCACCACTTCTATGGCTCATAACGGATGTGTAACCATTTGTTTGCGCTAATTGAACTGCATTAATAGTTTCCGTTAAAGTTCCTATTTGATTTACTTTTACTAAAATAGAATTAGCAACACCCATATTTATTCCTTTCGATAAAAAATCAACATTAGTAACAAATAAATCATCTCCAACTAATTGAGTTGAAGAACCTAATTTATCAGTCATTAATTTCCAACCGTCCCAATCTTCTTCAGCAAAACCATCTTCAATCGAAATAATTGGATATCTTTTTCTCCAATCAGCCCAAAAATCAACCATTTGCGAAGCCGTTAATTTATCTCCAGTTGATTTTTTAAAGTGATACATTTTTTCGTCTGTATTATAAAATTCAGAAGCTGCAGCATCCATGGCAATGTAAATATCTTCTCCAGCTTTATAACCTGCTTTTTCAATAGCAATCATCACTGCTTTTATTGCATCTTCATTGTTTTTGAAATTAGGAGCAAATCCACCTTCGTCCCCAACATTAGTTGCTAAACCTTGTGATTTAAGAACTGCTTTTAAATGATGAAACACTTCAGTTCCCATTCTTAAACCTTCGCTAAAGCTACTTGCTCCAACGGGCATAATCATAAATTCTTGAAAATCAATCCCATTATCAGCATGCGAACCTCCATTTAAAATATTCATCATTGGTATTGGCAATAAATTTGCATTTACACCTCCAATATAACGATAAAGCGGTTGCCCTAAAGCTTCTGATGCAGCTCTTGCAGCAGCCAAAGATACACCTAAAATAGCGTTAGCTCCTAAATTGCCTTTATTCGGACTTCCATCCAATTCAATCATGGCAGCATCAATACCGCTTTGATCAAAAATATACATGCCTTTTAAACGTTCAGCAATTACTGTGTTTACATTATTTACGGCTTTTAATACACCTTTTCCTAAATATTGGCTTTTGTCGTTATCTCTTAATTCTACAGCTTCGTGCATTCCAGTAGATGCTCCAGATGGAACTGCAGCTCTTCCTAAAATTCCTTGATCTGTAATAACATCAACTTCAATGGTTGGATTACCTCTTGAATCTAATATTTGTCGGGCAACAATAGCGTGTATAAATGACATATTTTTTTGATTAATTTGTTGGCCAAAATTAATTAAACTTTTAAGATATGGGAAAATTATTTATCAAATAAACCCCAATATTCCATTGTTAATTTCTTTGTTTAATAAATATCTATTTTCTTCAATTATAATGTGATTAGCAAGGTATTTTTGCTACATGTTTGTTCCTGATTTTAATCATATTGGTTTACCCGAATTGTTGATAATTGTATTCACGATTTCATTGATTGGCATTATTTGTAATTATTTAATAAATATTTCTCCAATTAGTTATTTTAAAAATAATCTTTTAGAAGAAAGTAATGTTAAAGATCCAGTTTCAATCATTATTTGCGCACGTAATGAAGATGATAATTTAACAGAGTTTTTACCGAAAATTTTAACTCAAAATTATCCCGAATTTGAAGTCATTGTTGTTAATGATTGTTCATTCGATAACACTGAAAATGTAATTGACGAGTATGCTAAAATATTTCCAAACTTAAAGAAGGTTACTATCAAAGAAGATGGTTACTATAAAACAGGAAAGAAATTTGCTGTAATGGTTGGTATTAAAGGTACTAAATACAATAATTTATTATTTATTGATGCTGATTGTTATCCGGCAAATGAATTTTGGCTCAATGATATGGCAAAAGCTTTTGTCAATAAAAAAGAAATTGTTTTAGGTTATGGTGCCTATAAAAAAGAATCTGGTTTTTTAAATACATTAATTAGGTTCGATACATTTTTAATTGCTTTAAATTATTTATCAGCAGCTGTAAAAGGCAAAGCTTATATGGGAGTTGGTCGTAATTTAGGATATACTAAAGAATTGTTTTATAAAGAAAAGGGCTTTGCTAGTCATTATCATATTCAATCTGGAGATGATGATTTATTTATTAATCAAGCAACAACAGCTGAAAATACAAATATTTCGATTTCATGTAATTCTACCACTTATTCATTAGCTAAAGATTCGTTTGTAAATTGGAAACGTCAAAAGCAAAGGCATTTAACTACGGCCCCACATTATAATGTGTCTAGTAAAACAAGAATCATGTTTGGATTTTTAAGTCAATATGTATTTTATGCCATGTTTTTTAGCCTATTATTTTTTAAAACAGCTTTTATTATTGCATTAATTGGTTTTTTTATAAAAGTGATGATTCAATTAGTTATCTTTAAAAAAGCATCCAAAAAATTAAACGAAACGGATTTATGGCAATTAGCATTTGTTTATGAATTTATATTATTAATTGTTTACCCAATTTTTCACATTAGTAAATTATTACATAAGCCAAATAAATGGAAGAGTTAGACCCACATCAAAACCTTACAACTAAAGCGGTATATGATTATAATCTTATACAGCGCGCTTTAAAAAATGCTGATCAGAAAGCTTATGCAGAACTTTTGCAACGCTATCGTGAATCTGTTTACTTTGTAATGTTGAGAATGTGTAACAATAAAGATGATGCTGAAGATTTAACGATAGAGGCGTTTGGAAGAGCTTTTAAAAGATTAGAACAATATACTCCAACTTTTGCTTTTAGTACATGGTTATTCAAAATTGCGAGTAATAATGCGATTGATTTTTTAAGAAATAAAAAGAAAAATTTTGCATTATCATTAGATACAAAAATTGAAAATGATGAAGGACAAGAATTTTCTAAAGGAATAAAGTCGGAAACGTTAGATCCAGAAGAACACATCATTAAAAAACAAAAAATTCAGCATTTAAGAGTCGTTGTCGATAAACTTAAACCTAGATATAAAGAATTAGTTGTATTACGTTATTATGAGGAATTGAGTTATGATGAAATTGCTGTAAAACTTGATTTGCCTGTAGGCACAGTAAAAGCACAACTATTCAGAGCAAGAGAGTTTTTGTATAATATTTTAAAGAATTCTGAAAATAAATTATAAACCGTGAAACCAGATATTATTTTAAAATATTTCCCAGATTTATCAGAAAAACAAATTAGTCAGTTTGAACAATTGTACGATTTATATGTTTTTTGGAATGCTCAAATAAATGTTATCTCCCGAAAAGATATTGATTTATTATATGAGCGCCATGTTTTACACTCATTAGGAATAGCCAAAGTAATGCAGTTTAAACCAAACACAAAAGTTTTAGATGTTGGAACAGGAGGAGGTTTTCCTGGTATTCCATTAGCTATTATGTTTCCTGAAGCTAGTTTTCATTTGGTGGATTCAATTGGCAAAAAAATAAAAGTGGTTAATGAAGTTTCAAAAGCCATTGGGTTAACTAATTTATTTGCCGAACATGAGCGTGCAGAGAAAGTAAATGATAAATTTCATTTTATTGTTAGTCGTGCTGTTACTGAGTTTCCTGTATTCTATAATTGGGTGAGTCGTAAAATTTTAAAAGATAGTTTTAATGATTTGCCTAATGGCATTTTATACTTGAAGGGTGGCGATTTACAAGAAGAATTTGGAATGTATTATGAAAAAGCAAAATTCTATGATTTAAAAGATTATTTTGAAGAAGAATTTTTTGACACTAAAAAAGTGGTTCATTACGGAATTCGATTTAAATAATTCTTACGCATAAAAAAAACGCTCCAAGAAGCGTTTTTTTTTGTTTTCAATAATAAAATGTACTAAGCTTTATTATAGTCCCAAGTTTCCATAAACTTAGTCGTATAATTACCTGCAATAAAATCTTCGTTATTCATTAATTTGATATGAAAAGGAATGGTTGTTTTTATACCTTCAATAACATATTCACTTAATGCTCTTCTCATTTTAGCGATAGCTTCTTCACGAGTTTGTGCTACTGTAATTAATTTTCCAATCATACTATCATAGTTTGGTGGAATTGAATAACCGCTGTAAACATGAGAATCAACTCTTATTCCATGTCCACCAGGTGTGTGTAATGTTGTAATTTTTCCTGGAGATGGTTTGAAATTATCAAAAGGATTTTCTGCATTAATACGACATTCTATAGCATGTAATTGAGGATAATAGTTTTTACCAGAAATTGGAACGCCAGCTGCAACTAATATTTGCTCACGAACTAAATCATAATTAATAACTTCTTCCGTAATTGGATGCTCAACTTGAATACGCGTATTCATTTCCATAAAATAGAAATTACGGTGCTTATCAACTAAAAACTCAACAGTTCCAACACCTTCGTAACCAATAGATAAGGCAGCTTTTACAGCAGCATCACCCATTGCTTCACGCAATTCTGGAGTCATAAATGGAGAAGGAGTTTCTTCAACTAATTTTTGATGACGACGTTGAACGGAACAATCTCTTTCAGATAAATGACACGCTTTTCCGTGTGCATCACCTACAATTTGGATTTCAATATGACGTGGCTCTTCAATATATTTTTCCATATACATGGCGCCATTTCCAAATGCAGCAGTAGCTTCGTGTGTAGCACTATCCCAAGCAGCTTGAAAATCTTCAGGCTTCCAAATAATTCGCATACCTTTTCCGCCACCACCAGCAGTTGCTTTAATAATTACTGGATATTTGATTCCTTCAGCTAATTTAATTCCTTCTTCTACACTTTCTAATAATCCTTCTGAGCCTGGAACGCAAGGAACTCCACTTTTAATCATGGTAGATTTTGCATTACTTTTATCGCCCATTTGGTTAATCATCTCCGGAGAAGCGCCAATAAACTTAATGTTATTTTGACGACAAATTTCTGAAAATTTTGCATTTTCACTTAAAAATCCATATCCTGGATGAATCGCATCAGCATTTGTTATTTCTGCAGCAGCTATAATATTAGACATGCTTAAATAACTGTCTTTGCTTGGCGGTGGGCCAATACAAACAGCTTCATCAGCAAATTTAACATGTAACGAATCTTTATCGGCGGTAGAATAAACGGCAACCGTTTTAATTCCCATTTCTCTGCAAGTTCTAATAACTCGAAGAGCAATTTCACCACGATTGGCAATTAATATTTTTTTAAACATCTTTTAGAAATTTTAAATTATAAATGTTGAATGTTGAATTGGTTTTAAATGAGGTTTAATTGTTCATTTAAAATTTAACATTTTTAATTTCTATGAAGGATCTACTAAAAATAAAGGTTGATCATACTCAACTGGAGTCGCATCATTTACCAATACTTTTACAATTTTACCTTTTATTTCACTTTCTATTTCATTAAAAAGTTTCATAGCTTCAATAATACAAACCGGTTTACCAACACCAATTTCATCTCCTACATTTACAAATACAGGCTTATCTGGACCAGCAGAACGATAAAATGTACCAATCATTGGTGATTTAATTGTTATGTATTTTGCATCTTCATTTACTGCTGCGGCAACAGGAGCAACAGGAGTTGCAGATGTTTCGGCAACTGCATTAACCATAGTAGCAGGAGCTTGTGCGTATTGCACAGGTGCTTGCTGATACATAACAGGAGCAGCTGTTTTACCAGTACGGATAACTATTTTAATATCGCTTGTTTCTAATTCAACTTCGTTTACGCCACTCTTAGATACAAACTTAATTAAATCTTGAATTTCTGTTAATTTCATTTTTTAGTGTTTTAGTTAGTGGCTACAAAAGTATTATAATTTGACAAAAAATAGCAGTTTTGATGTCTTTTTGGTCGAAAAAGTGAGAATTGTTAAAAAAAGAGGCTATTTATCAACAAGTTAAGATTTGTTTTTTTACAAAACAAACAGATAATAAATATATTAGGTTTGATTTATCTAATTCTATCCGAATTTCTTACTAATTGCTCATCTTTTTTAATAAAATGAGCTGCTAAAAAAGCAAAAAAGACACTTGTTATTGGTAAAAATGCACCAAATGAATAATGTAAGTTTTCGATATTACCACCTTTTGTAAAGTTTAATAGAAAAAATAAACCTGTTATAAATACATTTAATAAAGCTAATATATTAGAGATTTTATATTGCAAAACTCTGTTATTGTATTGAAAAATGGTGAAAATAGATAATAATATAACTAAAAAGTTCAATACCATTGGATAATAAATTGTTGAATCCATAATGTCTGAACAACATGTTGGCATTAAACACAATGCCATTAATTGGTTATTAATAGTTAATGTTTGGAATGGTAAAAACACCATGATTATTCCAATTAATAGAACTGCTAATAAAAAAAGAGTTTGTTTTCGTTGAATCATGAGGCGAAATTAAGATTTTGTTTTTATACTGTGTATATAAAAGATTAAATTTAAGTTAAAATCCATATTACTTACTTATAAGCTTTGTACTCTAATGTAAGTGACTTACATTTGTAATATGGAAAACAAATACCAAGATTTAATTGAACAAACTTTCGATTTTCCTCAAGAATCGTTCGAAGTAATTGATAATGAGCTTTATTTTAATGATATTCCCTTAATGGATGTGATTAAACAATATGGAACGCCATTAAAAATTACGTATTTACCAAAAATAACGTCGCAAATACAAAAAGCCAAACGAATGTTTAACGTTGCTATGGCTAAGGCTGATTATAAAGGGAAATATGTGTATTGTTACTGTACCAAAAGTTCTCATTTTTCATTTGTATTGGATGAAGTTTTAAAAAATGAAGTACACATTGAAACATCTTCTGCTTATGATATTCAAATAATAAGAGAGCAGATAAAAAAGAAAAAAATAACTAAGGATACATTCATTATCTGTAATGGTTATAAAAAAACAAATTATAAACAATATATTTCGGATTTGCTTAATGACGGGTATAATGTGATACCCGTTTTAGATCATTTAGATGAGTTTGAGCATTATAGAAAGAACGTTAAAGTTGCCAAATGCCAACTTGGAATAAGAATTAGTACGGAAGAAGAACCCTCTTTTGCTTTTTATTCCTCTCGTTTAGGTGTTCGTTATACTGATATTATTAGTCTTTATAAGGATAAAATTCAAAATAATCCAAAATTTGAGCTAAAACTGCTTCATTTTTTCATTAATAATGGCATAAAAGATACCATTTACTATTGGACAGAATTAAACAAATGCTTAAACATTTATTTAGAATTGAAGAAAATTTGCCCAAGTTTAGATTCTTTAAATATTGGTGGAGGAATGCCAATTCGTACTTCTTTAAGTTTTGATTATAGTTACGAGTATATGGTTGAGGAAATTGTATCTCAAATTAAAACCTTTTGTACTCAACATGAGATAGATGAACCCAATATTTTTACTGAGTTTGGCTCATTTACAGTTGCCGAAAGTGGAGCAACTTTATACTCCATTATAGATCAAAAACAACAAAACGACAGAGAACAATGGTACATGATTGATAGTTCGTTTATCACTACGCTTCCTGATACTTGGGGTATAAATCAACGATTTATCTTATTAGCTGTAAATAATTGGGACAAACAATATGTACCTGTTAATTTAGGTGGTTTAACGTGTGATAGTATGGATTATTATAATAGTGAAGCGCATACAAACCAAGTGTTTTTGCCTAAAATTGAACTTACTGATAAACAGCCCTTATATGTTGGTTTTTTTCATACAGGCGCATACCAAGAAGCATTAAGTGGTTATGGAGGAACACAACATTGTTTGGTTCCAGCGCCAAAGCATGTGTTAATTGATAGAGATGAAGATGGTAAAATTAGCACCAAATTATTCGCAAAAGAACAGAGTTACAAATCAATGCTTAAAATTTTAGGCTATTAATTTGCGTCTTAATTTCAAATGATTACCTTGTCGATTCTAAATAATTTTATTTTTGAAACTAAAAAAATATATTTTTAATTTTTTTTTAATTGCAACGGTTGGTTTGTTTTTTTCATGTGGAAAAAATGAATCGGCAGAAAACGCCTTATCAGAAGGAATAATAGAATATAAAGCAACTGTAGTTGATGAAACTAGTCCAATGGCTGGATTTGCTCCAGGAAGTGCAATGGTAAATTTTAAGGATAATAATTTACAAGTAGAAATGAGCGTAATGGGTGTGTTAAATACATCTTTTATTAGTAATCCAAGTAACAAAACTCTTGTGCAAATGGTTAAGTTTTTTGATATTAAAAGTGCATGTATTCAAAATGAAAAAGATTTAGTTTCTGAAAACAAGGATTACGAAATTAAATTAGAAGAAACAAAAGAAACTAAAGTTATTGCTGGATACAAGTGTAAAAAAGTAAAAGCAACTATGGTAAATTCACCAGGGACTTGTTTTGATGTTTATTATACTACCGATTTAGGGAAAGATAGTATTAATTATATTGGGCCATACCGTGATATTAAAGGGATGTTAATGCAATACCGATTAAAAAAATTGGGTTTAGAATTATGTTTTACAGCTACTTCGGTTAAAAAAGCTGAAATAAAAAACGAAACATTTGAAATCCCTTCCTATTATAAAATTGTAACCCGTCCTGAAATGGATAAATTATTTGCTGATTTTCAGAAATAGTTTGCGTTATTTCTAATCGAAATAATTGCTTTTTATACAGAATATTTACCTTTTAGCATATTTTTACAATTCTATTAAATAAAAATTATTAGTTTGGCATATCAATTGAATAATTATACAAAAAAATAAAAACATGAAAAAAATATTTTCTACACTTGCAGTTGTTGCTCTAACCGTGTTATCAGTAACTGCTCAAAACAATGAAGGTTTCGTATTATATGATATGAAAATTGAAGGTCTGCCACCAGAACAAGCTGCTATGATTGGTGATATGGAAACCAAAGTAACTTTTAAAAACGGGAAGGTATTAACAGAAATGACTTCGATGATGTTTACAAATCAAACTATGGTTGATGAAAAAGGAATGATTATGTTAATGGAACAAATGGGAAATAAAATGGCGGTAAAACAAACCAAAGAAGAAATGGATAAAGAAGCTGCCAAAGCTAAGGACAAACAGCCTGACCCCAAAATAGAATATATATCTGAAACAAAAACGATTGCTGGTTACGAGTGCAAAAAAGCAATTGTAACAGTGATTGGAAAAGATAAAAAAGAAGAGAAAATGGATGTTTGGTATAGCGAAAAATTTGCTAATCCAAATAAAGATGGAAAAGGAACAAACCAAGGATTTATGAAAGGCTTAAAAGGAATGCCGTTTGAATATGCTGGAGGTCAAGGAGGAATGAAATTTAAAATGATTGCAAAAGAGGTTTCAACGGATCCTGTTTCTGATGGTAAATTTAATTTGTCAACAGATGGTTATAAATTAATGACAATGGATGAGTTAAAAGCTGCTAAAGGTGGTAAATAAATATAATATTTAAGAACAAAAAAGGAGAGCTAATTTAGCTCTCCTTTTTTGTTTTATGTGTTAGTTATTATGGTAATGTTATCGTATAAACATGACCATTAATTGTTACAGTAGCTTGGTCATCACATGAGCCATTTCCAAAATCAATATATCGGGTAGCTTTTCCACCTGGCGTATGTTCTAACACTCCAGCTGTAAAATGACGTCGACAACCAGCAGCCATGTTACGTATTAAGGGTGATGTAATAATTGAAGTAAATGTATTTCCATTAGCAGTTGTTCCACTTGCACTTCCACTAATAGAGTAGGTGTCATCTATCCATGAAAGTGTACTTTCCCCTGCAGTCCATTCTCTTTGACGAGTACATGTCCATGATATTGTGCCAGCACCCCCTGCTTTAATAATACTAACAGTTGCGTTAATTTCATAAACTAAATGATGTGCAGCATTATGCCCTTTATTTGTTATCGTTTTACTTCCAGTTATTTGATTGTCATTAACAAAATAATTTTGAGGAGTAATTGTAATTACGGTTAATGAATCTCTGTATTTACCTGTAAAATTCATTATCACATTTCCTCTTCTGTATCTGCCATCATTACATAAGCAATTAGTTGTTCCGAAGTTTACAGTAATCGTTTTAGCAGCAGCTAAGGTATCAAATGAAATAGTTGAACATGTACTTAATATTGCATTAGATTCTGACGTTTTAAAACTAGATACACTATTACTTCTGCCAGCTTCATCTGAAATACTCGTTAAATCGTTTACTGAAGAAGATGCTAATGATTGATCAGTAGCAGAGGATGTATCACTGTCGGTTTCTTCTTTGGTTTTCTTTTTGCAAGAAGATAAAATGCTGGTAAATGCGATAGCTATGATTGCAATACCTAAGGTTAGATGTTTCGTTTTCATGATTATTTATTTTTAGGTTTTTATTTATACTATCTAAGACTTATTAATTTAATAAAGGTTTAATCTTAATAGAAAATAATTAATATAAATCTTGAGTTTCAATTAAGTCTTCAATATCACTTAGTTTTACGCTCTTCATGTCACTAGTTTTTTTATTAATTTTAGGTAATTCAGAGTTTCCAGTGTTTATATTATTATCTCCAGCTTCAGAAGAATTATTTAAATCAATAGCATCAAACAAATTGTAATTATTATAGATAGATTTTGTTTTACCTAGTTTTATGGTTAGTCCAAAATTCATAAAAATTGCACCAGATATTTTTTCATTATAAAAATGCGATAACATGCCTCTATTTCTTTTATTATAAGTTTCAGAAAACATACTTATACCATTTTGGGTTGAAATGCCTCCTCCTAAATAAATCCCTATTGATTTTGTAGGAAAAATATCTAATCTCGTCCCCATTAAATATTCATAGCGACCAAAATTTATTGTTTTATCATTATTTAAATAATATAATGAATCGTTGTTTGCAAATGAATAAACACCTCCTTGTGGTTTAGTATATAAACTTGTTTTTAAGTATTTTCCAATTGGGAAATTCAAACTAATGCTTCTCGGAAATTGAATATTAAAATTTATTCCATTTAATTTACCAAATCTTAAACCAATATATGGTAGGATTAAGCGATTACCAAACGTAAAAGAACGTGTAACGCCTAACCTAAAATTAAAATTTTCATTTGCTGTATAATTATAGATAAACGAAAAAGCTGTTCTGAATCTCTGTGTGTAATTGTATCCGTTATCTTGTGTAACAAAGGGAGATATATCAGTGAAGAAAATACTTTTTTTTCCAGTATTATAAACC
The DNA here is from genome assembly GCA_038327195.1 of Bacteroidota bacterium. Lineage (GTDB taxonomy): Bacteria > Bacteroidota > Bacteroidia > B-17B0 > Aurantibacillaceae > UBA4416. Next base: position 17,646 of record JBBQKU010000002.1, read on the forward strand.
ATGCGCAATCCCAATGATGTTTTACTTAGATTATGATTTTCAATTCCTGAAAAAATGGGTGATACAACAAAATAACTTCCCGTTAATAATAAATGAAAATTTGAAATTGTTGTGGAATCTTTTTTATGAGTATCTTTTGTATAAAGTGGTGCACTTAGTCCAATCACATATTGGTTTAATTTATAAGTTTTTAGTTTGTTTGCAACAAAATTCTTAGATACTAAATCTCTCTTCGATGTGCTATAAAAGTCAGTGTATGTAGTTGTTTTAAAATAATGCTTTGGAGGCTTTATTGTTTTTAATGTATCTTTTTTAAACGCAAAAAGCATTGTATGTGATAATACAACGCAATATATTAAAATGCTATGTTTTATAAAATGCATTATTCGGGAGAAGAATTTTTAATATTTTTAATTAATTCTTTTTTGAAGTCGTTTTCTGCCATTTTAATTAAGGCAATTTTTTTAACAGGAAGTATTTTCTTGTATTTTTCATAATACTCTTTATTCAAATCAATTTCTTTTTGTTTTAAAATAAATTCAGCTGTTAATAAAGCTTCCGCTTCTTTATCTGTCAATAATTCAGCATTAAAATTTTTAATGTAATTTATTCTGTATGTTTTTTTTAAAACTTCAAGTTTATCATTTAATTCATTGTACAAAGGCCAAAATTGCTGTGCCTCTAGACTGGTCAAATTAACTTTATTAGTAATAAATGAAACGCGAAGTTCATCAATTTTATCGCGCTTCGCATTAGTTTGCGCATTGCTAAAAAAAGCAAAAAATAAAATAATGAATATGTAAATATATTTTTTCATTATAATTCGTCTATAATTTCATCAAGGTTAGAATCATTTATAAAACTGTCAGCTTCTGTTTTTTTAGTATTTTCTTTTTTAGTATTATTTAATTGATTATCTAGTTTTTTTAAATTCACTAACTCAATTAATTGATCTTCATCAAAACTTGAAATAGCTTTTGTATTATTTAAAATTTCTTGTTTTTCTAAACAAGCCAATGTTTTACAATTGCTGTCGTTTATAGTTTCTGTTATGTTTTTTGGATATAATAACCAAGATAATAAGGCTATAATTATTACACTAAAAGATAAGGCCAATTTTTTATTGAAAATAAAATGAAATAGGTTTCCAAAAACAGAAATACTTGGTTTATGAATATTTTCTTTTATTTCGTTTGATAAATTTTCAAAATAGTTATTTGGACATATATATAAATTCTGTTTTATTATAGAATTTAAAATTACAAATTCTGATAGTTCTTCAGTGAATTCAATTTTTGAAACCAACTTATTTTTAAATGATTCGATATATTCAGAATCAATAGGAAATGATAAATTTGGTTGAATTGATTGAAGAATAGGAAATTCAACTAATTCAGTTTGAAATTCTAATTTTGCTTCTAAAGATGAAAAATAGTCGTTAGGTAAAGAGAATGTGTTTGTTTTTTTTATCGAACTTAATAAAGCATATTCTTGCAATTCACTTTCAAGTTCTAATTTTTGTCTGAGTTTGGATTCAAATGAATCAAAATAATTTGAAGGCAAACCAAAAGAAGCTTTACCATTTTTGTCAAATGGTGCATTTTGGTCGTCATTAAAATTATTTTCGTTTGTATTCATTTTAGGTTTGATGCTATTAATCTCTCAAGGTTTAATCTTTGGTTAAAAAATCTTCAATTTTTTTTGCTGCTATATGGTATGAGGCTTTTAGAGCGCCAACAGAAGTGTCTAAAATAGCCGACATTTGTTCGTAAGGAGTTTCGTCATAATAACGCATGTTAAATACTAGTCGTTGTTTTTCGGGCAATGTTAAGATGGCTTGTTGTAATTTTAATTGTATTTCATCACCACTAAAAAAGGTATCGCTTTCCAATGATTTTGATAATTGATATTCAATTGGGTGAATAGAAGTTGTATTGGCTCTTTGTTTTTGTTTTAAAAAAGTTAAAGATTCGTTAGTTGCAATGCGGTAAAGCCAAGTATATAATTGTGATTCTTCTTTAAATCCAGCTAATCCTTTCCAAGTTTTAATAAATGTATTTTGAAGTACATCATCCGTATCATCATGACTGATTACAATTTTACGAATGTGCCAATATAATTTTTGTTGGTATTTTTGAATTAAATGATGCAATGCCATATTTCGTGATTGTTCGTCACGATATAAACTTAATATTTCCTCATCGGAATAATGTTGCATGCTTAATTATTAAATTTTCAGTTTGACTATTAAAAAGTATAAAGGTTTAATATTGGTTATTAATTAATTAGAATATTGATTTTCAATTATTTAGTCTTGCATTATTTTGTTGTTTTTGATAATATTAAATTGCAATCGTTTATTTTAGTTGTAGCAAGAGCATCATTTGGTTTTGCTCTTAAGGCTAATTCATAAGCTGATTTAGCTTCTGCATAACGTTTAGTTTTGAAATAATCATTCCCTTTAATCATATTATCTTTGTAAGGGTTAGCTCCTAAAACTTGAGGCATTGAATATTTACTGTCTTCTTTTTTCTGATTAGATGGAACGGTATTGTTTTCTGTATTTGTGTTATTTGGTTTAAGTGGTTCTGTTTTTACTAGTTTGGTCTCTACTTCTTTTGGTTTAGGTGTTTGTTTTACAACAGGCTTTGGAGTAACCGTTTTTTGTTGAACTACAACAGGTTTATCTTTTTGAGCTTGTTGTTGGGCTAATTTTAATGCCTCAGCTTTTTCTTTAGCAATTTTAGCTGCATTAATTGCTTCTAATTCTTTAGCTTTTTTATCAGCAGCTATTTTTTCTTTATTTGCAATATTTAAAGAGTCTTTCATTCGTTCAGCATTTTTTTGCTCGAGTAATTTTTTTGCATTTGCTTCTGCATCTTTAAAACAAATGTCTGTTTTTAATAATTGCTCCTGAGGATAAGTTTCATTGCTAATAGTTTGCATAGCATCTTGGTACATTTGTTTAGCTAAAGGGCAATCGAATTTAGCTAAGGCATTATTTCCTAATTGGTTATAATTACAAAATTTTTGGACTAACTCATCTTCTTTTTGCGCAATGTTTGCAACAGTATTAAGTCCATTATTAGTAATGCCTTCATCTTTATTGAAATTTTTTAATTTTGCATCATACATAATATGAACTAATGGCTTTGACAAACCTGAATAATCAATACTTTGGAAAGGTTTAGCCATAACAAACCCACCAATACTAAATGATGGATTATATTTTTCATTAAAAATATTGTCGGTTACATTATAAGTTGAAATTGAAAACCGTTTAGAATTACATCCTTGATAGGAAACTTCTAATATATAATCTCCATTAGGAGGAACATCAATTGAAAAAACACCATTTGCATCCGTTGAAACTTTTTGTGCTACTTGCCCGTTTTTTAAAAGTGAAATTGTAGCTCCTGGCAATAGGTCAAGTTTTTCTTGCGCTTTATTAGACAGTTTCCAAGTTCTTAACTCAACTGTGCTTTTTAGTTTTAAATTCCAAGTTTGGCCGAAAGAAACTGATATTAAAAAACAAAAAGTTATAAAAAAGTAAACTATTTTTTTCATTGTAATTTTTAAATAAAGCTACAAAAAAAGATGAAGAAAATAGATTGACTGGAATCTTACTTTTTAAAATAAGAACCCAATTTTAAGAAATACATTAAAGTGGTTTACGCCCCTTATTCTTCTATTTATTGATTGGTGTATGTAATTTGTATTAGAGAGATTGTTTTTGCTTGTTAGTGCCAAATTTGGAAAAAATGAAAGTAGATACATATTACAACCATAATCTATAACAATTTTATTTGCGATAATGCGGCTTCTTCCCCAACCAAACAGAAAATTGAATCCTTTATATTTTTGTACTGGTGGCCCAAAATCAGAAATTATTGTGTCCTTATAATTGTATGAATAATTATTAGTCGAATTATTAACTCTCCCAACAATATTCATAATATTTGGATCATAAGTAGCTTTTGCAGTATTAAAAACCGGACCAAATACAATATATTTACCCCATGGTGCAATAAAGGTTGGCCTGAAAACCTTAAAATAAATGCCATATGAAAGGCCGGTTATATCATAGTATCCAGAAGGTGTGGCTCTTTGAGAAAAAGTTATTCCATTTGAAGTACTTGTTAGAAAGGTAGCATTATCAAATTTTGTTTTATAGTATCTAGCATTTATGCCAATAGCCCATTTCGTAGAAATAGAACATTCTAATGAACCTTCATGAATAAAATTAAATGCAAAATGACCAGATGGTGCTGTTCCTTCAGTTCCTAAAATGGTTTTATAGTTTGCACTACTACCCCATAAAGCAGGACTGGTATTTAAACTATACCCAAAAACTAATTTTTTGCCCAAAAAACCAGGCCCTTGAGATTGTATTTGATTACTTATACAAAAAAAAAGAAATATATTAAATAAGTTTTTTTTCAATTTTTAATTTTAAAAAAGATAACCAACTTTGAAAAACACATTGAATCTATTTACTCCTCTAACCCTCCAAGGTGCTGTTTTTCTTATATAATGTGAATTATCGACTTTGTCTATAAAGGTATCCTCTCCTATTGCATCAAAAAAAGTCATCATAAATGCTAAAACATTTGTATTAAAGCCATAATCTAAGATAATTCTATTTGCAATAATTTTAGTTTTTCCTAAACCAAACAATAGATCATATCTTATAAATTTTTGTTTAGTAGGTCCAAAATCCGAAAATTTAGGTGGAACATATTGATTGTAATAGCCTGAATTTGAATTTCCACTTTCAAGATACATGATATCTGGATTGTATTCACATTTATATGTTTTCACATTAATTCCAAATGTCATATATCTTCCCCAAGGAGCCACATACTTTCTATAAAAGAGTTTTCCGTATAATAAATAATTTATCCCTTTAATTGTGTATAAACCTTTTGGACTGCCGTAATAATTAACATTGCCAAATCCACCAGTATTGTTTGCATATTGATAATAAACAGATAAGCTTAATCCATTGTCATAAGTTGTTTTATAGTATTTAGCAGATAAGCCGATAGAGAAACGTTTTTTTAGAGCGTGTTCGATAAAGCCTTCATGCATAGTGTTGAATGCAAAATATCCAGTTTCCCCACTTCCTACTTTTCGTCCTATAATTGAATTCCCATTTGCATTTGAACCATTAATAGTTGGGCTTGTATGAAAACCATAACCAATTGATATTTTTTTTCCTAAATAGCCAGGACTTTGTGCTATTAATTTGTCGAATTGGGAACATAAAATAACAAATAATATAAGAAAGATTTTTTTAGTCATATTTAAAGTAAAATACCAATTTTTAAAAATACATTAAAGCGATTTATACTTCTTACTCTGTTTCTATATGTTGATTCTATATAGGTTTGAGTAGTTGGTGGAATTGTATTTAGGTTAATATCCATAATTGCAAGTGGAATTGTTAATAATGCAAACAATTGGGTTGAAGCTCCAAAATCAATAACTATCCTATTAGCAATTATTCTGCTTCTTCCCCAACCTAACATGAAATTTACTCCTGTAAACTTTTGAGTAGTTGGTCCAAAATTAGAGATAGTTGTATCATTAGTAGTAATACCATTATATCTGTATACTTGATAGTTCATTACTTTTGGATCATAATTTGTTTTTGCAGTATTAATTACTGGCCCAAACATCACATACCTTCCCCAAGGAGCAACATGTTTCTTGCCATAATACTTTACGAAAAAGCTATAACTTAAACCTCTTATAGTATAGAAACCATTTGGATGGCTTGAACGAGAATATTGACTATTAAATAATTCTGGATTATCATATCCAGTTTTATAATACTTCAAATTTAGACAAAGCATCCATTTACTTGATTTTACAAATTCAAAAGCAAATTCGTGTAAAGTATTAAATCTAACATGTCCTGTTTCCGCATTCCCACTTCCTTGTAAAACGTCACCTATTAATGTTTCATTATTTTTGGTTGTTCCAAATATTACTGGGCTACTGTGTATACCATAAGAAAATACAACTCGCTTTCCCATATACCCAGAACCCTGAGAAAAAAACATATTGATTTGGAAAATACAAATGATTAAGATTAATGTTTTTTTGTTTTTATTCATTATTTTTTCTCTAAAGTAAAATTCCAATTTTTAAAAAGACATTAAATCGATTAACACCTCTTACTCTTATTTTTTCTGTTTTTTCAATATAACCTGTTCTATATGGTGTTTGGCTGTTAGTGTCTAATATATCAAAAATAATTGTTCCTAAAGAAATACATTGTGCTGTAGCGCCAAAGTCAACCACCACTCTATTTGAAATAATTCTACTTCTTCCCCAGCCAACCATTATATCAAACCGAGTAAATTTTTGGGTTGTTGGCCCGAAATCAGAATAAATTGTATCTGTAGTTGTGTAATTTGATGAATATATGCTGTTATATTTTTTATAACTACCTTTTATATTCATCATTTTAGGATCATAAGTGGCAGTAGAAAAATTAACTAATGGGCCAAACATCATATATCTGCCCCACGGTGCCACATACCTTGTTCCAAAATATTTAAAATACAATCCAATATTATAGCCCGTAATTGAATAATATTTCCTAATAGTGGTTTTGTAATTTTCAAGAATTGTTGATGCTTTAATATCATAATTGTTATCATAAGCAGTTTTATAATATTTTGCATTGATGCCCATCATCCATTTATTAGAATTTGCATGTTCAATTGCAAGTTCATGTAAGGCATTAAATGCTAAATCTCCAGTTTCAGCTGTACCATTACCTCCTGCGGCAAAGTCTAGAACTGTTGTATTGTTTTTACTTGCTTCAAACAAAGCTGGACTTGTGTTAAAGCCATAACTAATAACCGTTTTTCTTCCTAAAAAGCCAGAACTTTGAGAATTTGAACTTATAAAAATAATCAGAAAAAATAATAATAAATAAATCCTATTCATTTTATTTTGAATGTGTTAATTCATAAAATGTTTGATATACTTTGGCATTTAATAAAGTTTGTGAATCCTTTTCAGAAAAAGCTTCGAATTTTTTATAAATGGTTTGTTTTGTCTTTAAATCATAGATAAAACTATAGAAGTAAGTTTTGTTTCTAAATTCACCAACTCTGTAATTTACAATTCCTGTTTTTAAAACATATTGAGTTCCATATTTAGTTATAATATTATCTATTTCATCTGTATTGAAAATTGGGTTTTTGTCATTCTCACTTGCATCAAATTTTTCATCAAACCAATCATTAATAACTGAATAATCATTCATTTTATCTACATCACCAGTAGTTAATAATCCAGGATCAAGAGTAATAAGTTCAAAATGTTGTTTTTGTGCACAATCAATTATTGTTTTAATTAAATCTTCTTGTTTTTTATCTGCTTCAACATATTGAACTTTTGATTTTTGTCTAGTATCAACTTTAACATAAAATGGTTCAAGTAATAATACTTTTTCTATTTTTATGCCAGAAGAAATATATTCTCCATTTTTCTTCTTTTTGTAAGATTTATTATTGTTTTTATTATAATTTGAAAATCCAGAACTCGAATTATTGCCCAGACCATTCATTGGGAATTTATTAGTAAATTCTTTATCATTTAAAAATAAATCCAAAAAAACTTCCTTATAATAGGCTGTATCATAATTTTTAAAGTTATTTTCTTTTTGAAGATTAGCAATTAAATCAGTTTTCGAGTTTGGTTCTTCAATCGCTTTAATTGAATCTTTTTTTATTTCAGTTTGAGAGATTTCTTTTTTTTGTAATCTAACAAAATCAACGATGTTCCAGTTTACATTACCCATTAGTTTAAATAAACTATCAGAATAGCATGCTATAAATTTATTATCAGGGAATTTTTTATGAATTCGATAAACATAATTTAAAGACATAATTGTGAATTCATTGCTCGGCATTTTATTTATTAAATGGTATAATTGCTGAGGATAGCTTTCAATATCGGAATGACTAGGTACACCATTTTCTAAGTAAGAATCATGTGTGTAAGTTAATTGAGAATTTCCATATAATGATAAACTGTAAAGACATTTAGAAATCACTTCTACAACATATTGATTATTTGGGTATTTAGAATTTAAGATATATGCTGCATATAATGCGTTTGGATAATCTCTGTTTTTTAAATATAATCTGCACAATTCCATGCGTGATAAATCTCTTATGTATTCAAATTCTTTTTGACTAACTAATGCATTTACCCTACCATCATTACTTCTATTTGCTATTAATTCTGTAATAGCTTGCTTTCGTTTTGTTGTATTTGGATGTGTTTGTTTTGTGTCATCTTCATTTGAATTATTTCTTATTGAAGAAACTTCTTTTAAAAAATAACCTTGAGGAATGATAAACTTATCGGTTTCGAAAAATGTTTTTTTAAATTCAACCAATTCAAACGGTAGATGAGAATATTGTAAAACATCAAATGCTTTTTGAGCTTGTTTCAAATTGTAATTACTTTGTTCAAATAATTTAAATCCTTCTAAATCAGCTTCGCTTTCAAACTCTTTTGAGTACTGACATTTTTCAATTAGCTTATCTTCACTATTTTCTCCGTTATAACTTCTATTATCAATTTTTTCGTTTTTTACGTAACCATTTATATGATGCTTTTTTGTAAAGTGAGATATTTCATGAGCTAAAATATAAGCTAACTGAGCTTCTGTTTCAGCTTGAGCTATTAACCCAATATCAATAAATACATAACCTTTATCATAACTGTATGCATTAACTACATGAGATTTTAACGTATAAATATGTAATTGTTGTCTAAGTGCAGTATTGTTTTTTAATAATACGTCTGCTATTTTATTTAGATATACTGTAATTTCATCATTAACTAAAGTGTTTCCGCTTTTTACTATTTTTTCAATTTCGTAATTTGCTTCCGTTAAATAGGTTTGTTTTATTAATTTGTCAGTTTCTTTTTGTTTATTGAGGTCATTAATATCACTTGTAATAATGTTACGAATGTTTTGAGTGAAAATATCAGGAAGTGAGCCAGATGATTTTAATGGGGTGTAATTTTCTTGTAAATTTTGTTGAGCAAAACAAAAAGATACCGATAACAAGACGAAGGAAAATGTTTTTATCATTGATTTTATAATATGGTATAAATATAATAATAAAACCCCTTTAATATCATATTAAAGGGGTTTTATTGAAACTAAATTTTAAGATAATATTATTCGAATTTAATTTTAGAGAATCGATCCTTTCCTTTATCTTCCGTATAAATTACAATTTCATTGTTTTTACCTGGAACAAAAATTTCGCAGTTTGATGGTGGGATAAATTGAGGATTACGTTCTTGTATTGGAGCAAAACAATAATCTTCGTTTTCCATTAATACTTTACGTTCCTTAACTGTACCATCTGCTAATGATATCGTATTACAAACAAAATTCGAACCGTGGATACCTCGTACTGATTTCAAATCTTTTGCTTCAAAATCTGCTTTTTGGTAACGTTCAATATTTTTTGGGTGATCATCATTTAATATATATAAATTTTTAGTAGTAGCTATTGCAATATATTGTTTAAATAAATAACGATAATTTTGTCTATCAATTGCAATTCTTAATGGACTATTTTTAATCCATTCAAATTCACCTTTTGCATTTAATTTAGCAATAATAATATCCATGTATTCGTAAGTCCAATAAATATTTACACCATATTGCGTACGTTCTACAACCATTTGTTCTTGATATTGCTCTCCTACAAAATAAGAAGCATCACCAACTGGAAGAATATAATCTAATTTGTATTGAAAATATTTAGAACGACGAGGATTACTTTCTAATGCAGTTAATAATTTATCATCAAAGGTTTTCATAGTTTTTGAAACAACTTTTTTTGTTGCTAAATCTACTTTGAAGTTAAAAATCCCGATTTTAACCAAATCGCGTCCTTTACGTTCGATTACGTCTTTTAAAAACCCGCCAATTGTGATTTCATTATTATTGTTTTTACTAAATTCAATATCACTAACTAAATAGCTATCGTCAAATGGTAATTCAACAGATACTGCATTTTGAGAAGCAGATTCAATGATTCCTAATGATAAGCCATATTTACGACCTTTATCATTTGAACCAGAAGCTTCATAAGAATAACCATAATAGATATTGTCGTTTTCATCTAACATAAATCCAATAAATCCAGTAAAGTCATCAGAGCCATTAATATTACTAACCTTAGTCCACAATTTCTTTTCAGAAACGGCATCCATTAAAATCAAATCTGTTTTATATTGGTCTTTTTTATCAGCTTTATGACTAGCTTTAATTAAAAATTTAGTTTTACTAGGGTTTTGAATGATATCAAAACTTACAAATTCATAGTGATCAGAGCTATAATTTGTTACCTCTTTTAATTGTGGAGAAACAACGCCTGCTGCTGATACCGTTTGATAAAATAAAGTCATTTTATCAGCCTTTTTATCATATTGTCTTCTGAAAATATAAACTTTACCATTTGTGTAAAACACATCTTCAATTTTAGTTCTATTTTCTTCTTCTAAACTAATTTCTTTTGAAAAAACTGGCTTTAATGATGCTTTATCATATTTTTCAACAAAAAATGATGTTCCTTTTCCTTTGCTTCTTACTCGGTAACAAAAATAATTGTTATCATCGCCCCCAAGCATACGATTCATTTTACTATCTCTATCGTTTTCTAGTTCGGGGCCGTTAGTCATTGTTGCTTGCGCAAAAGACAAACTGCTTAATGCTATAAAGCATAATGTGGTTAGTTTTTTAATTGTCATAAAATTGAATTAATTGTTTAAGTAAATGTATTATTTTTATTTTATAATGATGTTATGTTGATGTTTTATTTGAATAATTTATTTCCTGCACATGTATAATAATTCACCTTTTGGTAATCTATATCTTTCTACTAAGTCGGAAGAAATTTGTTTTGTGTAATCCTCAACGGTTACTTTAAAACCAGCAGCCTCTAATTTGTCTTTGTAATCTAAACCAAATAAACGCACGTGATCTTTTTGCCAGAAATGAAACTCTCTATCTTTTTCACTTGTAATTGTTTTATCTTCGTATGTTTCATAACGGTTAATGTCCTGCGGAATTTGAAATATTCCAAAACCTCCAGGTTTCATCATTCTATATAATTCCCTAATACATTGATTCGCATCTTCAACATGCTCTAATACATGATTACAAAATATGACATCAAACGAATTATTTTCAAACGGAGCATGGTGCAAATCAAAATGATGATCGGCAATTGGCGAATTGTAATCGCCAGTTACATAATCTATATTGGGCATTGCTTTAAATAACTTATAAAAACATTGTTCAGGAGCAATGTGTAATAACTTATGTTGTGCAGTAAAAAAGTTAGTCTTTTCTTTTAAGTATAACCATAAAAGTCGATGTCTTTCTAACGACAAGCTTCCTGGGCAAAGCACATTGTCGCGTTTTGCTCTACCTCCGTATCCATAAGGTAAAAATTTTCGGTACGTTTTTCCACTAATAGGGTCTTCGTATTTTTTTCCATAATAAACTATGGGAGCTATTTTACTAAATATTAAACTTAGTTTTATAAGTAAGGGACGCGGAACAGTGCGTAAGATGAAGTGAAACATTAGTTTTTAGTTATTTCTATAATGATTGGTACTATATTTTTTGTAGTTACGTTTGCAGTAAAGTTAACTTTATTATCAATGATATATTTAACATCTGAAATTAAATCGTCTTCAATAATTTGATTAATTCGAGTTTGAAAATCAAGCGTTTTATTATTATTAAATTTCTCGTTTAACGATTTATAATCCAATTGGTTCTTAGATATTAAAACACAAATATAATCTTTAGTGCCTTTTTCATCAGGACTCATACTTTGATTTCTCGGAAATACTCGTGTTCCTGTAACGCCACAATAAGCAGAATGCTTGGGAGTATATGGAAATAATACATAACTACCATTATCAACTTCTTTACCAAAAATATATACATAGCACTCCATATTATTTTTAAATTCAACTTTAAATTTTGTGCTAATTTTTACAGGGTTAATTGTACTATAAATATTATTTCCTTTGTTTACTAGTGGTATGTAATTTTTACTTTCTTTTTCGATTAATGCCAGTGAGCAATTTAATTTGTCCTTAGTATTTCTATCAGGCATAGGATAAAGGCCATATGCCTCGTTTGCAAAGGTTACAAAATCACTATAACTCACCCAAGCTCTTCCGTTTTTTCCCCATTTTGGACCCCAACTATTTTGAATTAAAAATCCACCATCATTTTTAAATTTAAAATCATCATACCCAATTATACACATGCAATGCCCGCCAAATCCACTTTTATTGTAATCACTATTTGTAGGAATCCAAATTTCCTGACCTTCCATATCCTGCATAAATGAACCACCAACGGCCATTCCAATAACAACTGGCGCATTGTGTGCTAAATTTTCTCGGATTGCATTAACATCACAGGTGTAATCATCACCACTAATTGATAAACGATTTGCTCCTTTCATTTTAAATTGAGAAGCTTCTTTTAACACATAATTATCGGGTTGTTTCGAACATGAATTTTCATCATACGGAAATTTATTAAAAGGAACAGCACCATCTTTCGTTAATAAATCAACGGCTTTATCAATATAGGTGCCTTGGCACCCCTCTAAACCAATTTGATTATATGTAAACGCTGGACTAAAAACAATTTTATTAGGATCTTGCCCAGTAGTAACGGCTTCTAATATAGTTCGTGCCGCATAAGTACTTCCCCAACCAACACAAGAACCCTGCTGGCCTTGATCGCCAGGAGTAGGAGCAAAGCGCTCTAAAGAAACACTTTCTGGCAATTGTTCATCAGGACTAAGAGCTGCATAAACTTCGGTGCTATCATAAACTTTTGGGTCGAGCGTAGCACCAGTTCCATAAGATGCTCGTTGTTCAGTATTATGAGATGCTCCGCCTGAATTACAGCTTCTATAAGCAAAAAATATACCACCAATAATAAGTGCTGGAATTAGCAATTTTGGATTACGTAATAATAATGGTAATAACATGCCTATTATTCCACCACCTATACCGCCTCCACCATTACCGCCACGTTTGTCACCTTGATTTCCACTGTAACCACCTGATGAATCATCATCATCCGACATTCTTATTGGCATAGGTTAAATATTTTATTTATTGAAAAATTAAGAATATAAAAATAATAATAAACTAAGAGTAATAAGTAATAAATATGAACAAAAAAGCTCAATTTATTTGTTATTTTTGCTCGTTAGGTTAAATATTATGGCAAAAACAACAACACAAAAAACAACATCTTTTTCTGGTAACACAACTGAAAAAACGATGTTTGATAAAATTGAAAAGTGGGGAGAAAAAAATGAAACAAAACTATTTTATGGTTTTTTATTTATATCTCTTTTGTTTTCAGTGATGCTCTTTAATGCACGAATTAGTGAGGCTCATGATGATGCTTTATATTTAGAAGGTGGGTGGCGTTATGTGAATGAATTTCCGAATTATTTTTATACCCAAAATGCACCATTATATGTCATGTTTTTAGGGTTAATGACTAAAATATTTGGCTTTAAATTGCTTTTATTTAAATTTATAAATGTTGTTTTTAATTTTTTTGCCGTATTCTTTTTCTATAAATCTTTTGTAAGGCGTTTACCATTTGTTGTTCTGGTGCCAGTAATGTTATTTGTTAGTTGCAATCATCTGATTCAATATTTTGCTAGTATGACTTTTACAGAAGCATTTTATTTGTTTTTGCAATCACTTTTTTTCTTTTTCTTTTTTAAATTATATGATGCTTTGCAGGATGAACCAAATGGTTTAAAACATTTAAAAAAATGGGTGATGCTTGGTTTGTTTACTTTTTTAATTGCTACTTGTAAAAGTGTTGCAATAGTTGCTGTCCCTGTTCTAATACTATTTTTTGTGTTAGAAAAGCAATGGAAAAATGCTGGATTAGCGCTTGGTAGTTATTTAATTTTTAAAATACCATACGAATTAATAGTAAAGTTAATTTGGGGAACACAAAATCAATTTGCTGGTCAAAGTAAAATTTTATTATTAAAGGATCCTTATGATAAAGCTTTAGGAAATGATGATATGGCTGGTTTTGTAGGTCGTTTTTTTGATAATTGTAATTTGTATTTAGGAAAACGTTTTTTTGAATTATTGGGTTTCCGTTCAGAAAATCCTCAGGCAATGCAAACGGTTCAGGGTTTTGAAAAATTAAAAGGTGAATATAGTATGGTTGCATTTATTGTAGTTATTGTTGTTCTATTCTCATTATTTAAAGTTTTTAAGCAAAAAAACAAACCGTTAGTGTTTTTTGGATTGTTTACTGGAGCTCAATTATTATTGTCATTTGTAATTCTGCAAGCCCGATGGGATCAGCCTCGTATTATTTTAATATGCATGCCAATTATGCTTATTTTAATTTATAATTTATTTTACTCCTCAGTGAAGCAATCTGGTATGGGACAATTAATTTATATTGCTATAATTAGTATTATTTCTGGTTCCGTTTTATTAGCATCAATCAAAAGAGGTTCAGTAAATATTCCAATTGTAAAGAAAAATTTTGCAGGAAATATTTTTTATGGTTATACCCCAGATTGGCAAAACTTTTTGAAGTGTAGTAAATGGTGTGCTGATAGTTTGGCACCAAATACACTAGTCGCAAGTCGGAAAGCTCCTATGAGTTTTGTTTATGCAAATGGTAAAAAGTTTTTCCCAATTTATAGTGTGATAAAAAAAGATTCATTAACGAATCAATCAAATCCGGATAGCGCTTTAGCTTTCTTTAAAGAAAAAGGTGTTACTCATATTATGTTGGCAAGTTTGAGGATAAATCCAAATGAAAACTCAGGGCAAGTGATAAATACATTACACAATATTGCTCAGCCTATTATGGAAAAATATCCTAATAAACTCAAACTTATCCATACAGAAGGGTTAAGTGAACAAACGTATTTATTTGAAATTACAAAATAAATGGAATCATCATTTAGTATTAAACTGGGAAATTTTTTATTTAAAAATTGTTTTCCTCTTTACAAAATTACTTATCAATCATTTAAGCATAAACAAGATGCTTTTGAAATTTCTTTAATTAAGAAATACACAAAGCCAAATGATACAGTACTTGATATTGGCGCAAATATTGGTTTTTATGCAGAATTACTATCAAATGCTGTTGGTGTAAATGGTAAAGTGCATTGCTTTGAACCTGATACAACCAACTTTAATTATTTAAAAAAACGCTGTATTAATTTAAATAATGTAAGCGTCAATCATAAGGCTGTTTCTGATAAAACGGGAATATTAAAAATATATACATCCAAGCAATTAAATGTTGATCATCGTACTTATAAACCAGATGATTATGATCAGGAAATTGATATTGAAGCCATTGCTATAGATGATTATTTGAATGGACAACTAGTAAACTTTATAAAAATGGACATTCAAGGTTTTGAAATGAGCGCTGTAAAAGGTATGCATAAAACATTGGAAAGTCCTGATTTAAAAATGCTTTCAGAATTTTGGCCATATGGAATGCGAAAAGCTGGAACAAGTGTTTTAGAATATTTTCAATATTTAAAACAATA
The DNA here is from genome assembly GCA_038327195.1 of Bacteroidota bacterium. Classification (GTDB taxonomy): domain Bacteria; phylum Bacteroidota; class Bacteroidia; order B-17B0; family Aurantibacillaceae; genus UBA4416. Next base: position 33,305 of record JBBQKU010000002.1, read on the forward strand.
CAATTTTTTTATATACTTAATCGACACTAATACCTTAACAGAATTATCTGAAGATAAAGTAAAATCATTTTTGGATTTACCAGAAAGTAGTTATATGAATATTTTTGCAAGTAAAACTCGTGTTTAAAAAATATACAATAGATTTTGATTTAGATGATCCAAATGCAAGTTTGGCACATCGTAAAATTATTTTAGAAAAACCTTTTTTAAAACGTTTGTATACTGAATGGTATCAAGAATTTATTTCTGTTTCAAAATCAGTTGGAAAAGGTGTTTATTTGGAAATTGGCTCTGGTGGTGGCTTTTTGAAGGATGTATTTCCAGAAGTGGTAACTTCTGATATTTTAGATTTACCAGTTGTAGATAAAATTTTTAGCGCAGAGGAAATGCCCTATAAAGAAAATGAATTAGGTAGCATTATGATGTTGAATGTATTTCATCATATACCACGTCCGTATTTATTTTTAAAAGAAGCGCAACGCACTTTAATAAAAGGTGGGAAAATAATAATGATTGAACCTGCTAATTCTAATTTAGGAAGATTTATTTATAAACGATTTCATCATGAACCTTTTGAGGAAAATGGCCCAAGAGAAATAAAAGCTGGTAATCCATTAAGTAATTCAAATCAAGCCTTACCACATATTTATTTTGAAAGAGATTTGGATTTATTTGCTAAAGATTTTCCTCAACTCAAAATTAATAAAATATCATATCACACTCCTTTTATGTATGTTTTAAGTGGTGGTGTTTCGCGCAGTTCATTAATTCCTTTTTTTATGTATGGTTTTGCAAAAAGTATGGAATGGTTGGTTAAACGGTTTAGTAAACAATTAGGATTATTTTGTACAATTGAAATTGAAAAGGTTTAAGTTTTTTATAGCTATTAATTTTTCAATACAAGTTTGTTCTAAATCAAAAGCGTAAGCGTTAGTATACGTGCAGTTAATTGTAAAATTTAATTTTCTTTAAATAAATATGTTCACAGATAGCGTAATATTTTCGTGTATTTATTGTTTTTACAGTCCAATTACGAAGTGTTAATCTATAGGTTCCAATATATCCAAACCCAATATCTGGAAGATCATAATAAGGTATTGTAATTGATGAAGTAGAGTTGGAAATATAACAATCTCTATAAGGCAAATAATCAATGCCAAAAAACAAACTTGATTCTAAGGTGTTATTTCTTGTGCCTAAATTGAGCGTTGTTGTTTTATTAAATTGAACTGAATCTGGTAATGAGGATACATCTGTGTAATTAGGCATTAATGTATTGTCAGTATAATTTAAAGTATCAAAATTAAAATGAATGATATCTCCCATAAAATCTATGTAACGGGGTGCAATAATATTTGCATTTGTAGAATCAAAGTAACCTAAATAACCCGTTTTATATGGTATGCCATTAACTTTCAAATGATCGTAACCGTAAAAAAAATCCATGGTATAAGGTGTTTGATAATGGTATCCAAAAGTTACTGATGGTAAGGTAACTCCTGCAAAATTAAATGAAGAATCGTATTGGGTTACATTACCAATAATTGTAAAATATTTTTGAAATACAAAAAAACCATTAGCCTTGACATCTTCTAATAAAACTGTTGGTATTGGTGGTGTAGTTGGATTACTGGTAGAGTAAATTTGCTCATCTGTATTCTTTTTTTTACAGGAAATTACAGCGAATATTACACAAATAACTATAAATAATTTATTTTTCATCATAATAATATTTTAGTTATATAATTTTATTTTTTTCGAATAGCGATGCTCAGAAACAAAGTAAATAGAATTACCCCTAAATGTTGTTTTTGACCAATTAAGAACCGTCACTACAAGGTAATAATTTCCAACTCCTAAAGTCCAATTTTGAAGCTTTTCTTTTTTAAATGTAGCGATATAATCATAATCATTTTGATTTAAAAATACTGTTGTCATTTGGCCTTGATAATCACTAATATTGTTCAAGATACTAACACAAGTTTGGAGTGCATTTGTTCTCGATGATAAATTTAAAGTTAAATCACTACTTATACTTGCTGAATCAGGGAAAGTACAGCCAGTTAAATTATATGAAGGTAGTAATGTGTTATCAGTATAACTGTTTAAATACATAATATTATGCAAACTGTCACCAAACAATTGATATGTGCGTGGTGGTGCGAAAAAAGAATTAGCGCCATCCGAATATGCACCAAAATAAGCATTATATTTATTAAACTTCTCGCCATTTACTTTTGCGCTATCCATTGTATATCCAAATACGCCTATGGGACTCCAACGTCCATACCAAGACCATACACCATTATTATAAGCGTAGTTTTTACTAGAATCTAAGCTAAAATTACTGCCTTTATAAGAATAATATTTTTGCATACTAAAAAAAGCAACTCCTGTGCTGTCAAATAAATTTGGACTTGGCACACTAATTATTGAGCCATTTAAATTAGTGGTTTCTTTTATATTGTTTTTTTCTTTTCTACATGAATAAAATGAAACTATTATTAATAGTATATAAAATTGTCTTAACATATAGCAAGTATTAAACATGTTTATTTTTATTATTTAAGTTTTTATTTAGATATTCTTATTAAATCAGATAATAAATAGCGCCTAGTATTACCAAATATACATTAATTAGTCAATCTTAACTAATTTATAATTGGTCCATATTATATCTATAAAAGGGATTTAGTTTGATTTTTATATTATTTTTAGCAAGCTCCTTAATAATTAAGATATTGATTTAATTTCATTCAATCAATCCTTTTTCTTTACCAGCAATAATCCAGTAATAGTTACACCCGCATTTATTATTATTAATTCATTTCCAATTTGATAATCGCAATATGGTTTCACAATATAATTGGCAATGATGTAAGTTAATATTGGTGCAAGCACACAGATAATTGGAACTAATTTATCTTTCAAATTTAGTTTTGTAAATAATCCTATTGTAAATAATCCTAATAATGGGCCATAAGTATAGCCAGCTAACATTAAAATGGTATCAATAATAGCGCGTTGATTTAAAATATCAAACACAATAATTACTAACCACATTATTACGGCAAAACCGATATGAATAAGTGTTCTACGTTTTGATTTTTCTTTTTCAGATAATTTTTCATTTTTGTCGTACTCTAACATATCAATGTAAGTAGAGGTTGTGAGCGTTGTTAATACACTATCTGCACTGCTAAATGTTGCAGCAGTTAATCCAATTATAAATATTAATCCGGCAAACATTCCTAAATTACCTAAGGCTAAATTTGGAAATACTTTGTCAGAAATAATTTGACCAGTTTCTAAATTTGTTGGAATATCAATAGAGGCAAAAGCATAATATTGATAAAGTAAAACACCTAATGATAAAAAGAAAATATTGACAACAACCATAACGATACTAAACCAAAAAATATTTTTTTGAGCTTCACCTAACGATTTACAACTTAAGTTTTTCTGCATCATATTTTGGTCTAAACCAGTCATAGCAACCGCAATAAAAATTCCTCCAATAAATTCTTTGAAAAAGAAATTGGATTTATGCCAATCCCAAAAAAATGTTTCAGATAAATCGGATTTGTAGATATTAGTAATGGATTGCGTAAAGCTAATGTCCATTTTACTTATGATAACTCCAATCGATAATACAACTCCTAGCACTAAAAATAAGGATTGAAACGTATCTGTCCACACTAATGTTTTAATGCCCCCTTTGTAAGTATAAGCTAGCATTAATATTAAAATAACAGAAACACTTAGCCAAAATGGAACATGAACACTTTGTATTCTATCGAACACAAAAAATTGTATAACGCCTGCCGCTAAATATAATCTACCTGAAGCGCCTAAAATACGTGATAAAATAAAAAAGAAAGCTCCTGTTTTTTGAGTATGTTTTCCAAATCGATCCTGTAAATAAGTATAAATGGAAACCAAATTCATTTTGTAGTAAATTGGTAATAATATTTTTGAAATAATAAAATACCCTACAAAATAGCCTAATACAAGTTGAAGGTAAGAAAAATGTGCAGTTCCAACTTTTCCAGGAACTGAAATATAGGTTACACCACTTAAGGAATCTCCAATCATACCAAAAGCCACCGCATACCATGGCGACGAATGATTTCCTGAAAAGTAACTTTCAGCAGTTGAGTTTTTGGATGTTAAATAGGCAATTAGGAGTAATCCTCCAAAATATAAGCCTATGCAAGAAATAATGAGTATTGGCGACATATTTTAAAGATAATGGGAAAGTAAACTGTTTTTGATTAAAAAAAATCATATTTTAAATACCAAAACGTTAATATCTTTTTTTTAGCATTTCTTTTAATTTTTTGCCTTAAAAACGCTTATATATCAGGTGGATTTCTTAATAAAATGCTATCTTGTAGCCTTAATATTAATTATGCAAGACATCATAGAAAAAATACCTCGCGAAGCCTTGTTGAAAGAATTAACAAGTGAGCGATTTGTTCGTAAAACAAATAATGGTGATAATGAAATTTACATTATTACGCATCACAATTCTCCTAATACCATGCAAGAAATTGGTCGTTTAAGAGAATTTACATTTAGGCATGCTGGCGGAGGAACTGGTTTGGCTATTGATATAGACGATTTTGACACTTGCTCGCATCCCTATAAACAATTATTAGTTTGGGATCCAATTGAAAAAGAAATAGTAGGCGCCTATCGTTATATTTTATGCAGAGATGCCGAATATGTAAACGGAAAAGTATTATTAGCAACTACCGAACTATTTGATTTTTCAGAAGAATTTTACAAAACCTATTTACCTTACACGATTGAATTAGGTCGATCTTTTATTCAACCATTATATCAGCCATCCGAACAATTTAGAAAAGGATTATTTAGTTTGGATAATTTATGGGATGGTTTGGGTGCTATTGTTGTTGATAATCCCGATATGAAATATTATTATGGCAAAGTGACCATGTATACAGATTTTAATGTAACTGCTCGTGATTATATTTTATCATTCATGAAATATTATTTTCCTGATCCTCAAAAATTAGTAACTCCAATACACAGTGTAGAAATTAAAACGGATGTTTCTGAATTTTTATTAGAATTAAAAGATAAGTCTTATAAAGAAGGACATGCAATATTGAATAAGCATGTGAGAGCATTGGGCGAAAATATTCCTCCCATGGTAAATGCGTATAGTAATTTATCAAGTACTATGTTATCATTTGGAACTGCAATTAATCCAACATTTGGTGGTGTAGAGGAAACTGGTATTTTGGTAACCATTAATGATATTTACAAAAGCAAATCTGATAGACATATTGAAACGTATATCAAAGAATTGAAAGAAAGAGTATAAATAGACCAAAGAGATAATAGAGACTATTAGACTTAAAGGACAAAAAACTAAATTGAAAAATTAATATAATCATTTAAAAATACACAAGTCTAGAATCCCTTAAGTCAAATTGTCTTTTAGGTCTTGTATTAAAAATATGGAAATTAAAAGTGCAAAGTTTTTAAAAAGCAGTTCAGATAATAAAGGGTGCCCTGCTCCAGATAAGCCTGAGTTTGCTTTTATTGGCCGCAGTAATGTTGGTAAATCATCATTAATTAATATGTTGGTTAATCAAAAAGATTTAGCGAAAACCTCTTCTAAGCCTGGTAAAACGCAACTTATTAATCATTTTACCATCAATGATAATTGGTATTTGGTTGATTTACCTGGTTATGGCTATGCAAAAACAAGTAAAACAAATCTTGATAAATTTGAAGAGTTAATTAGTAATTATATTACTAAACGTAAAAATTTAATTTCTGTTATTATTTTAATTGATAGCCGATTAGAATTGCAAAAGATTGATGGTGAGTTTATGGATTGGTGTACTCAACACGAGATACCGTTTGCCCTTGCTTTTACAAAAGTTGATAAGCTAGGTAAAAATGAATGGGCAAGTAATTTTATGAAATATAAAAAACGCCTAACTGATTATTGGGGTGAGTTGCCAGATATTTTTGTAACAAGTGCCGAAAAAAAACAGGGTAAAGATGATATATTAAATTATATCGAAGAAAACTTACAATATTTTGTCCCACCTCCTAAAGGAGCTAAATTTGATGATGATGACGAAGATAGTATCTGATTGGCAACAATTACAAAATAAATTAAAAGAGCGTTTTGAAACAGAAATGGACCATGACGCTATTTTATTTATGATTGGTTTACAAGAATTGGATAAACCATATCGCACATATAAAAAAGATGAAAAATTAGAAGTTATGCATATTGGTGTTTGTACGGTATTATCACCTTATGGCTTTTATGAATACAAAGGACGAGATGACGAAGATTGGCCACACTGGGAAGTGAAAGAACAGTTGCCACACTTAGATGCTAAACAACAGAACCGATTAATGAATGACGCACTAATAGAATATTTTAAACGCACTGGTTTTTTAGATGAAGAAATTGAACCAAACCAAATTAATTAATTTTTTACACAAATAAATTTTCAAAAACATCAATTATGAAAAAAATCTTATCATCGGTAATATTAATTTCAGCATTTCTAAATGCAAATGCTCAAACTACCAAAAAGCCTGTAGTAAGGCCGATTTCTGTAACTGGAATTAGTCCGACATCGACAGTAGTATCAGTCCCTAAATTATTAGAAACAGTAAATAAGGTCGGAAATGAAATTGTGATTCCTTATAAAAAATTTGTATTACCAAATGGATTAATCATTGTTGTTCATGAAGATCATAGTGATCCAATAGCTTATGTAGATGTAACTTACCATGTTGGTTCAAATAGAGAGCAACAAGGTCGTTCGGGATTCGCGCATTTTTTTGAACATATGATGTTTCAAGGTTCTAAGCATGTAGCAGATGAGCAACATTTTAAAATTATTACAGAAGCAGGTGGAACATTAAATGGTTCAACAAATTCTGATCGTACAAATTATTTTGAAACTGTGCCATCTAATCAAATGGAAAAAATGTTATGGTTAGAGGCTGATAGAATGGGATTTTTATTAGACTCAGTTACTCAAAAGAAATTTGAAGTACAACGAGCTACTGTAAAAAATGAGCGAGGACAAAATTATGATAATCGTCCATATGGATTAGTTGGCGAAAAAACAGGTGAAGCTTTATTTCCAAAAGGACATCCGTATTCATGGACTACTATTGGATATATTGAAGATTTAAATAGAGTGGATGTAAATGATTTAAAACGTTTTTATATGCGTTGGTATGGACCAAATAATGCTGTCCTTACGGTTGCAGGTGATGTAAATACGAATGAAGTTATTAAGTTAGCTGAAAAATATTTTGGATCTATACCTCGTGGGCCAGAAGTTAAGAACATGATGAAACAAGCCGCAACATTAACTGAAAATCGTTATATTTCTTATGTTGATAATGTTCGTTTTCCAATGTATAAAGTAACTTATCCTACAGTTCCATCAATGGACAAGGATGAGGCCGCATTGGATGTTTTAGGAGAGGTTTTATCATCTTCAAAAAGTTCACCATTTTATAATGCATTTATTAAATCTCAAAAAGCAGTTTCTGCAAATGCATATAATTATAGCCGCGAATTAGCTGGTCAATTTGAAATTTTAGTAAGAGCAAATGCAGGCTCTAATTTGGCAGATATTGAAAAACTTTTAAATGAAACATTATTAAATTGGGAAAAAACAGGTGTTACGGATGATGATATCAAAAAATACAAAGCTTCTTATCAAAGTAATTTATACAATACATTAGCAACCGTTCAAGGAAAAGGTTCTCAGTTAGCAGCAAATCAAACCTATGCAAATAATCCAAATTATTTAAAAACAGAATTAGCAAATAATTTGAAAGTTACAAAAGCTGATGTAATGAGAGTTTATAATACTTACATCAAAAATAAATTTGCCGTTATATTAAGTTGTGTTCCAAAAGGAATTACACCTCAAACTGCTAAAGCTGATACATGGAAAATGTATGAGAGAACAATTGAAAGTGAAAGTGCTGAGTATAAAAATTTATCTTATACTGAACCAAAGGATATGTTTGATAGAAATTTAGTTCCTGTTGCTCAACCTTCAAAATTAGTACCTGTTCCAAATTATTGGACTTCGAATTTAACTAATGGAATAAAAGCAATTGGCATTTCAAGTAATGATATTCCAAAAGTAAACATTCAATTTAGTATGCCTTTAGGTCACCGTTTTGAAGCTATCAATAAAGCTGGAACGGCAAGCATGTTAGCCTCTATTTTAGGAGAGTCTACAAAAAAGCATAGTGCTGAAGAAATTGGAAATATATTAGAGCGCTTAGGAAGTGAAGTTTCATTTTCCGCTAACGATAATGAAATTTCAATGATAATATCTTCTTTAAAACAAAATTTAGATTCAACTCTAAAGATTGCAGAAGAAATGTTATTAATGCCAAAATTTGATCAAGAAGATTTTGATTTAGTTAAAAAAGAGCAACTTGATGGTATTGTAAATCAATCTACTCAAGCTACTTCTATTGCTAATAATGTGTATTCAAAATTATTGTACGGTAATAATTATACGTTATCGCTGCCTATTAGCGGAACAACTGAAAGTGCATCATCAATTACTTTAGACGATTTAATAAATTATTATGCAAAATTCTCTGGTTTTAATTCCGTTTTAGCAATCAGTGGTGATATCGACCAAGCGTCTGCCATTAAAAAATTAGCATTTTTAAATAAGTTACCTTCTGTAAATATGATGCCAGTTGCAAAATACCGTTTGCCTGAAGTTGACAAGACTCGTATGTATTTTGTTGACAAAAAAGGAGCTCCACAATCTGAAATTAGAGTTGGTTATTTATCATTAGCTTATGATGCTACTGAAGATTATTTTAAATCAACAATTATGAATTATTCATTTGCAGGAGCATTCAACAGTCGTATCAATACAATTTTGCGAGAAGTAAAAGGGTTTACATACGGAGCACGTGGAGGCTTTAGTGGTGGAAAATTTGTTGGCCCTTATACAGTTAGCGCGGGAGTAAGAGCTAATGCGACAGATAGTTCAATTGTAATTATTATGGATGAATTAAACAAATATAGTTCAAGAGGTATAAATCCAGATGAATTAGAATTTACTAAAAATGCTATGGCACAAGCTGATGCATTGAAGTACGAATCACCATTCCAAAAATTGAGCTTTGTAAAACGTATCATTGATTTTAATTTAGAAAAAACATTTGTAGCGCAACAAGGTGAAATTATTAAAGCTATTTCTAAACCAGAAATTGACCAATTAGCTAAAAAACAGTTACCATTTGAAAAGATGATCATACTCGTTGTTGGTGATAAAGCTTCTAATTTCGAAAAATTATCAAAACTTGGTTATGAAATGATTGAGTTGGATATAAATGGAAATGTTGTAAAATAAAATAAATTTTAAAACAATTTTTAAGGTTGAAGGTTTATAATTAATAAATAAACTTTCAACCTTTTAAGTTTTTAAAACACGCAAAATGAATATAGGAATTGTATGTTATCCAACCTTTGGAGGAAGTGGAGTTGTGGCAACAGAATTAGGAATAGCACTTGCTCAAAAAGGGCATAAAGTCCATTTTATTACTTACTCTCAGCCTTTTAGATTGAATCAATTTAGTGATAATTTATTTTATCATGAAGTAAGTGTGAATGATTATCCGTTATTTGAATTTCAACCTTATGAAAGTGTTTTAGCAAGCAAGATTGTTGATGTAGCAATTTACGAACGATTAGATGTGTTACACGTGCATTATGCAATTCCACATGCTTCCGTTGCATTTATGGCGCAACAAATTTTAAAATCTCGTAAAATAAATTTACCATATATTACAACATTGCATGGAACTGATATTACTTTGGTTGGTCAAGATCCATCTTTTGAACCAGTTATTTTCTTTTCATTAAATAACAGTAATGCAATCACTTCTGTTTCAGAAAGCTTAAGAAAAGATACGTTAAAGACATTTAAAATTGCTAATAAAATTGCGGTTATCCCTAATTTTATAAAAATTGATGAATACCAAACTATACAAGGAGTTTGTCACCGAAATAAATACGCCAAACCTAATGAAAAAATTTTAATACATGTGTCAAACTTTAGAAAAGTAAAACGGGTTGATGATGTATTACGTATTTTCGATATTGTTAGAAAAACAATTCCTTGTAAACTTATTTTAGTTGGTGATGGTCCTGAAAGACCTGCGATTGATAAATTATGTAGAGAATTAAATACCTGTAGCGATATTATTTCAGTAGGAATGATTGCTAATCCAAAAGAGATACTTGCAGTTGGTGATGTTTTTATATTGCCTTCAGAAACAGAAAGTTTTGGATTAGCTGCATTAGAAGCTATGGCAATGAAAATGCCTGTTATTTCAAGTAATACAGGAGGAATACCCGAATTAAATATTCATGGTAAAACAGGTTACTTAAGTAATGTTGGTGATTACGAAGATATGGCAAAGAATACAATTGCTTTATTGTCAAACGAAGAAACTTTTCAGCAATTTAGAATGAATGCATTTGAGCAAGCTAAAAAGTTTGACATAGAAGTAATATTACCGATGTATGAAAAAGTGTACGAAAGTTTGTTGTAATGTTAATTAGAGTTTTTTAATTTCTAATCCAATATTAAACAAGGCATCTATACAACTCAGATTTTCTTTAAATCCATTTTTATCTGAAAATACTTGATAATAGGGTGTTGATTCAATTTTAATTTCAGTTTGTTTTAAATCACTGATTAACCTTAAGTCTTTTGCATCAGAAGGTTTTATTTGAAATTCCTCAGAGAATAGAATTGTTTTTTGTACTCTTAATATTTTTAAAATCGTTTCTAGTAATTGTAAATTGTATTCAAATAAATACTCGAATTTGTTTTCGTAAAAGGGTTTAAATTCTTGTTCAAAAAAATCAAAATAAGGTGAGTTTTTATAAGCACTAACTAATGTGCGCCAATGTTGTTGTTGCCAATTTTCGGTATACGATATTTTTTTTTCAGAAATTAGTTCTTTATTATTTTGCTTAATTAATGGAATACTTAATGATATTAAACCATTTGCACTTACAATATCACAACGGTTGCGATAAGTTTGTTTTATAAAGTTTTCGTTTTTTTCTATGATGATTTTATCATTATGCAGAATCTGTTTTAAATAAAAAACAGAAGGTAAATAAGCTGTGGAAAGTAAAATTGGTTGACTCATTTATTTTATGGAACTAAAAATTCTACCCCATCTAATTCCACTTCCAAACATTTTATCTATAGAAAAAACAATGCGTGTAGCTTTTCCTATGATATGGTCTTCGGGCACAAAACCCCAATGACGGCTATCTTGTGAATTATGTCTATTATCACCCATCATATAATAATAGTTTTGTTTTATCACATAGGTAGTACAAGCTTTTTCGTTAATATAAATACTATCATTCTTAAATTCTAAATGATTGTTTTCGTAATTGGAAATAATGCGTTCGTAAATACATAAATTAGTTGAATCTAATAAAATTGTATCGCCCTTTTGAGGGATTTTTAAAGCACCATAATTATCTACATTCCATTTATAGTTTTGATTAAATGGAAAAACAAATTCATCCCACATATTTTTTTGTTCCTTGTTTTTTTCAATTATTGAAATAAAGGTTTTACTTTTTAATGTATCAAAAAGGTTATTAGTTAACGTAAATGAATAATCATTGTTTTCTGATATTCTGCCACCTTCAAACAATTGATATTTGGCTATAAATATTGAGTCTAATGATATATCGGATTTTAAATGGTAGTTGAATTGTAACGACTCAGGATCTTCAGTGGCTTTGTTATTAATGTAAATTACGCCATCAATAATTTTTATACTATCTCCAGATATTCCAACACAACGTTTTACAAAATACGTTCGATGGTCAACTGGAAAATCAGTATCTTGAGGATAATTAAAAACAACAACATCATTTCTTTCAACATCCGGACTTCCAAACAACCTCATATAGGGAAGTGTAATTAAATCTGAATATAATTTTTGATTAATAAACGGAATACTTAATATCGTTTTTGGTAATCTTGGACCGTAAGAAAGCTTATTGATAAACATAAAATCACCAGTTAATAAACTTTTTTCCATTGAAGGTGAGTTTACGGGAGAAATTTCAAATAAAAATGTTCGTATAAATAATACACAGCAAAAAGAAATTGTAATAGCCTTCAGCCATTCTAATAATGTTTTATATTTTGGTAATATGTTTTTCAAAGGATAATTCTTAGTTCATAAAGATATTATAATTTAAATAAAAAAATCCCCTCATTTCTGAGAGGATTTTTTGAGCAATTTAAAAAAGTTTAACCCTTAATTATTCCCTAATAATTGCTTTACTATTAATTTAATTTAAATGCAGGAATTTTTCCTTCTAACATTAATGCAGTTGATTTTTTAATATGATCTTCAAAATTTCCAAAAGCTAAGGCATCAAGCATTTCTTTGCGAGACATAGTTGGATTGCCGAATTGTTTCTTAATATCTTCAGAACAACGGTCAACATATTTTTCGAATTTAATTGGAGCCCATAAGTATTCTTTTACTAAAGCCTCTTTTTCAATTTTAAATTCTTCTGGTAAACCACCTTCAATTTTAGATTTAATATCTAATCCTTCGTAAGTTTTTGGTAATAAACGATTGTCAAATAAAAAAGGCTTAGAAATGTTAATAACGTGCTTTTTTCTTTTAGGATCAATCATTGTTAATCCTTCAATACGTAATCCTTTCTTTTTTAAAGAACCGAACTTACTTTCAAAACTCTTAAGTATTTCAAACATGGTGGTGTAGATTTTAAACAGTTGTTAACAAAAGTATCGTTAAAATTGTTAATAACCTAAAGAATTAGACGAACGCTAGTTAGTGGCATACAAAAAAATGTTTAAATCTTCTTAATATCCTGTTTATTTATGGTTAATCTAATGTTTACTTTCGGTATAACATGTTGAAATTGAGTAAATTACAAATTATAAAATTCACTGTTAATTAACCCAAAATTTCAATTAAACATTTTTTGCATTTTTTGCCCCAAAATCTAAAATACTATCGATAAACTGATAAGGCTTATATCCATTAATTGCAGCTTGATGATATATACAAGTTGCAGGTGTCATTCCGGGTAGTGAATTTACCTCTATAAAAATAATTTCTACTTTATCTGGATTATAAATTCTTACAAAAGCATCAATCCGGCAATAACCTACAACATTTAAAACTTTTGCAGCTCTTCCTAAAGTTTGTTTTACTGTTTCCGAAATTTTTTGTCTTTCGCTCTCAATTCTAGAATAACGTGCTGGCGTAATATTTTGACCTTGTCCTGCTAAAAACTTTTCTTCTAAACTCAACACATCTCCAACAGCTAATGATTCGGATGCTTCAAAAACTTCGTATTCAATTTCATTATTTTTATTAAACTTAGTAAGCATGCCTCCAGTTACTTCTAAAAAATGTGACGCCCCATTTTTACTAATTAATTCTTCAACTAATAATACTTGTTTTTGTGGAAATTCTTCTTTGTCTTTTATATGTAAAATAGTTGCTGAATTTTCATCAAATGCTTCATTATCTCTAAAAATAAGGGTTGCAAACGCTTCAAACTCCTCGTATGTTTTAATTTTTTTTACCGCACTACTACAACCATCATCTACTGGTTTTGCAATAATAGGGTAGGCGTATTCTGTTTGTAATTTTTGTTTGATACTTTCTTTATTTAATTCCCAATCTTGTTTTGTAATTAAACAATGCTTAGCAACTAAGAAACCATTTTGTAATAAAATTTCATTGGTTTTGTATTTATCAATCGTAGTTGCTGAACTTTCTTTTCCAGAACCGTTATAACTTAATCCTACTTTTTCTAATTCTGTTTGTATAGCACCGTCTTCTCCAGGTCTTCCGTGCAAGGCAATAAATACTTGCTTAACCTCTTGCGCTAAGTCCGCATACGTTATTTTTTTTGGTTCTAAAAGTGTTTGTGTATTACAATATTTAGAAGTAATTGTATTGCATTCTTCTATAATTTCGCAAATAATTGGATGAATTTTCCAATTATTAATTTTGTCTTTAATATCATCTGCATTATCTTTTAATAAAGCATTAATTGGAATTTTATGCATGATGTGATTATCATTACTTCCTGATAAAAAAACGGGGATTGGTGCATATTTTTCGGATGACGCTAATTTTTCAAATATGTTTCTCCCACTTTCAACTGAAATATGTCTCTCGCTCGAAAAGCCTCCTAATACTACTGCAACAGGTATTTTTGTTTGTGTCGCATTTTTTTCATTTTCTAAACTTACATCTAGTTTTGAAAGTAATGGCTCGTAAATACCTGCTCCTTTGCTATTTTTAATGCGTTTGTGTAAAGACGTACGAATAATATACGTTAAAAATTGAGAAGGATTTAAACCTATTTCTGCTGCTTGATGAAAGAAAAAAGAAGAAGGCATCATGCCTGATGTTGTGTTGGGGTCGTTTAAAAAAACAGTACCATCTTTACTTAAAAAACCATCAATACGCGCATATACATCAAAACATAATTCGGAAAATAAACGCTCGCATTCAACTCGTATCGAATTTACATCTTTATCAGAAGCATCAATGGGTGTTATTTTACGCGACAATCCAGGCAAGTATTTACTTCTATAATCAAATAATTCTTTTCCTTTTCTAATTTCAGTTGGTGGTAAAGCAATTGCTTTTCCATGATTATCAGTATCTTCTAAAACAATACATGAAAATTCTTTTCCTTCAATAAATGATTCAATAATAACAGTACTTTCTCCATCTAACGCTTCTAAAACAAAACCATCGGTTAAATCGCAATTTGAATTTAAATATGAAATTAGTTCGTATTGATTATAGAATTTTAAAATTCCTTTTTGCTCTTTAAATGATAAGGCTGTATTTATGGATAATGGCATTCCGATACCTTCACGGATATCAGACAGTGTTTTTATAAATTCAATTTTTTCTGAGTTAGAAAATTTTTTCCAAATCAAACTATCAATCCATTTTGTGAAAAATGCTTTTTCTATATCTGCCATAAAAAGCGCTTCACTATCACTATTGAAAATTGAAATACCAATGGATGAGCCTTGATTGGCAGGTTTAATAACCATTGGAAAACCGATTTCAGTTTTTGCTTTTTCCCAAATTCCTTTTACATGGCCTTTAATCCAATCATTTCTATCAATGGTAAAATAATTTGGGCTATTAAAACCCGCATTGACCATTAATTTTTTTTGTACACTTTTATCAATTCCTATTGCACTTGGTAATATTCCACTTCCCGAATAAGGAATATGTAAATACTCTAAAACGCCTTGTATTCTTCCATCTTCACCGTAAGGGCCATGCAATGCTAAAAATGCAAAATCTATTAATGTTGACAATTTATTAAGCTCAACTTTTTTTCCAATTTTAGAAATTAAATCATCTTGTTGTTCTACAGTTAATTCTCCAAGATTTTCGGCGTAGTATTGAAAATCAGTATTAGAACTTGGAATAAATTCTACAGGAGGATAAAAATCACGAATGGTTCCTTTGTAAACAAAATTCCAATTCAATAAAACAAAATTACCAAACGAATCCACAAACAATGGAATGGCCTCAAATAAGGATTTATTTAAATTATCATATACGGTTCTGCCACCTGCAAAAGATATTTCTCGTTCTTTCGAACGCCCACCAAATAGAATTCCAATTTTTATTTTCGACATAACAATACCAATGCTTAGTTTTAATTCTTAATTTTTAAAATCAAGAATATTTTGCATTAAAGTTAAGGTAGATATCAAAGAAATTTGGTTATTCGGTAATAAACTATGAACTAAAGAATGTTAAAATCGGAAAAGCAATAAGGTTTAAAAACATTCACCAATTGTGAAGTAAAAGCCTTTGTTATAATGATCAAAATAACCATAATCAATTCGAAGATTTAATTTTTCTTTTTCTAAAATGGCTAATCTTAACCCACCACCAAAACTGTATTTTAAATTGGAAGTATTAATATCATTGATGTTTGCATACACATTTCCAATTCCAGCAAATGCAGTAGCACTTAATTTCCAAAACAAATAAGCGCGGTATTCTCCAATAAGTGTTGCCATGCACTTATCTCTATATCTGCCTTGGTAAAAGCCACGCATGTTATTTGATCCTCCAAATGTTGCTAAAGATCGGTAAGGTGTGTTGCCAAATGTTGAATAATTATACAACTGACAAGCTAATACATGTTTTTTGAAGATGGATTTGAAAAATCGGGTTTCAATGATTAATTTATTAAAACTTAAATCTGATAAAATGGATTTATCGTAAGTTGTAAATTGGCATTGTAAAAACAGGCCTTTTGTTGGCCAAAATGTAGAATTTCGAGTATCGTAACTTGCACTTAAACCTATTCCAATTACTTTGTAAGGGGTTTTTCCTAAAAAAAAAGTAGTGTCAAATATTCCATCCGATTGATATCTTATTTTTAATACATTTTGATAGTCTCCCAACCATCCAAAAAATAGATGTTTTGCAAATTTTCGTTTTAAATGAGGCGTAATATTAAATTGTTCAAATGAATATTTTTCTTCATTAGTATTAATTGTTTTGTCGCCAATTCCCCAAAACTTATCAGGAAAATAACTATGTGATGCTTGAAAATAGAGAATGTGTTTTTCTTTTGGAAAATAAATGGAGGCATCAAGTCCTTGCACATTTTGTTCTCGTTGAGAAAAAATACCCAGCACTTGGATGATTGAAGTTCGAGTTAAACTATCATTTCGATGCGTTGTTTTAAACGAAGCAGAGCTTGATGCACCAAATGCCCAACCAGTTTCCGGAGTTCTAAATAAGACCGGAATTGCTAAGTAATTAACACGTTTGTTTGTGTCAATTTTAAATTGAGCATATGCTATATTGCAAAATGCTGAAATGAATATGAGGTATTTTATTATATTCACTTTATCCCAAATTTAGTATTAAACTTTTGTAACTAAATAATTATAAAATGCTAAGGTAACTAAAGCATCCATTTCGCAATATTCAATTAATTGTTCTTTAATTTGTTGGGCTTCAAAAATATTTGTTTGAAGCAATAAACTTTCATAAATATACATGGCTGTAATACCAGATTGTATAGAAAGTGCATTAAAATCAAATTCAGAATTTAAAATAGGTGCAATACTTTTTAAGGTAAAATTGCCTTGCATATTTGGGTGATAATAATTCGCTTTTTGAATGGGTTCAGCAATATCAATAATTTTTTGTTTAAGAGCATTAATATCTTTTCTGTAAGTTGGATATAATTCGGCTAATTGATTTAATACAGATTCTTCTAATGATTTATCATACATTAAAATGGTATTAAATGATTTTGTTTTTTCTAAAATTGTTTCTAAAAACTCTAGTCTATTGTCATTTTCAATAGGTTTAAAATAACTAAATTTTTCAAGCTCATTGTTTTTATAACTCACCATTGAAAACAAAAATGGAATTTGTTGAAATGGTTTTGTTCCTTCGTAAT
This sequence comes from Bacteroidota bacterium, assembly GCA_038327195.1. Taxonomy (GTDB): domain Bacteria; phylum Bacteroidota; class Bacteroidia; order B-17B0; family Aurantibacillaceae; genus UBA4416. The sequence goes on from JBBQKU010000002.1 coordinate 50,868, forward strand.
AAGGCAAAGCAGGCATCCAAACTTCTATATCCAAACTACAAATTGGTTCTTTAATGTCTGAAATAAATTTTTTAATTTCTGCTCTATCAATTTGTTCTGTATTAAGTTTATTGGCACTGATTTGAACTTGTATTTCTTTTCTGTTTAAAATTTCAATATCATTATTTGCAGTTAACTCTTCAATACTTTTTATATTTTGATTATACAATTCAAACAACGTATTTTTAGATAATTTTCCCAATGAAAAAATAGAATTTTTTGACGTTGTATTTTTCCAGCAAGAGCCTAAAAAATCGCATGTATAGGGCTGAAAACAATGTGTTCCAATTTTTATATCAGGAATTTTCCCTTGTTCTAAAACAAGCTTTGCCTCAGTTGTTTTATGAGAAAAATAGTCTGTATTTTTTTGAGCATCTTTTAAAATGGATGTTGTTTTAAATAAGTTTTGAATATCTAATTCAGCACCTAAAACATATTTAGAATTTAAAGTCAGCAAATTAAAGTCAACTAAATTGGGTAAACAATTTTTAATTACATAATACTGAAAGCATGCATCTTTAACATAAGTTTCTGTTATTTTGAGTGAACTTTTAACTTCATAAGCGGTCCATTCATTATCTATTTTATGAAGTATATCAACCATTACCAACAAATTATCATAAATAAAAGTGGCTTCATAAATGGTTGTTTCTCCTTTTTCAATTAAGTCTTTTGTTTTTTGTGCAAATAATTGTTGGTCTCTTTTTTCTCCTATCGTAACATCAATTCCATTAGGAAATATTTGTTGAGCAAATACGCCAACATCATTTCCTCGTTTAAAAATTAATTGTTTTTCTTTAGATAAATTATCACGTAAATACGGATGATTTTTATAGAGGTAGAAATGCTTTAAACATTGCTCTGATTTAATAAATGCTGATTTACTTATTGGACTACTCATTGTGTTTTTTCAATACTTTGCCAAAGTAAATTAGCTGATTTATCCCACGAAAAATTATGTTTGCGTATATTCCCTTTTTCGATGAGTTGTTGTTGTAATTGAGCATTATTAACTAATAGAATCATTGCATTTGAAATTTCTGTCACTTCAAATGGGTTTACTAAAAGTGCTGCATCACCTGCAATTTCAGGTATTGATGTTGTCTTGCTGCAAATAATTGGAACTCCGCATTGCATAGCTTCTATTAATGGAATTCCAAACCCTTCAAAATAAGGAACAAATGTTAAGGCAAATGCACTCGCCATAATTGTTTCTAAAATTTCTTGTGGCTGTCTTCCAGCAAAAATAATATCTGTTTTGAATTTTGATTTATCAATAGCTTTTTTCACATCACCTTCGCTTGTGTAAACTGCTCCAACTAATAATAATTTATAATCGCTATTTGTTTGGCTTTTAAATTCATCAAATGCAGCAATAAGTCGATTTAAATTTTTTCGTGGACTTTGCGAACCAACAAATAAAAAGTAAGGTTTTCCTTCACTAAATTTATTTTTCACTAGTTGTTTTTCAGATTCACTAATTGTTTTAAATCCTTCGTTAATACCATTATAAACTACATCAATTTTGGTTTCATCAACTTGATAGTTTTTACTGATATCTGCTTTACTATATTCAGAAACAGTTGCAATACGAGTTGCTAATTGTGCATATTTAGGAAAGTAATGATTATAATACTTACTGGTTAATGGCTTTAAATCTTTTGGGTTATGCAAAAAATTAATGTCATGTATGACAGGTAATTGTTTACATGTTGCACCAAGTGATAAAAAACCATCGGGTGATAAAAATAAATCGGGTTTTAATTTATTTAGTAAATTTTTCACTGAATAATTAAACCATAAATAATATAAAAAAGGATGTCGAGCCTGTGGACCTAAAACAAGCGGTGTAATATTATCAGAAAAAATAAATTCATCGTCATAATCTCTATCAAATAAAAACACAAAATGAACGTCAGGATTATTTGATGTAATACGTTTTAATGTTTGATAGGTAAACCAACCAATTCCATCTAATTTATCAGGTAATAATAAACGTGTATTTACAACAATTTGCACTATCTAGTAAATGCTCTTTAAATTAAAAAGCATCAAAATCAATCACCACTTTTTCTGTCAATGGATGAGCTTGGCAGGTTAAAATAAAACCATCTTCAACTTCAGCTTCTGTTAATGCAAAGTTATTATCCATTTTTACTTTTCCTTCTATTACTTTTGCTCTGCACGTACAACAAACTGCACCTTTGCAACTAAATGGAGCATCAACTCCAGCTTCAATGGCTGCATCTAAAATTGTTAAACCATTAGTGTTTAATTTCATATGTGTTTCGTAACCGTATTGCATTACCGTTAAATCACAATTAACAGGTGCGCCAGTTGCAACATTACTTTCTGCTTTGGCAACAGCATCAACTACTGCACTAAAATATTCGATATGAATTTTTTCTTTATTTACATTTAAACTTTCTAGAGCTTGTTTTATATTTTCCATTAATGGACCTGGCCCACAAATAAAGTATTCATCAGCATTTGCTAAATTATATTTAGAACTAATTTCTTTTACTTTATCTATTGTTAATAATCCTTTTTCTAAATCTGTCACATTTCCTTTAGGATTATCAAAAGTTTTGACAACAGTAAATCTGTCAGAAAATTCAGAAGCGATTTTTTCAATCTCAGACTTAAAGATTGTTGAATCTTCATCTCTGTTTGCATAAACTAGAGTGATACTACTTTGTTTCTCAATATATAGAACACTTTTTAAAATACTCATCATTGGTGTAATACCACTTCCACCAGCAAATAATACATAATGCTTTTTATTATTTCCTGACAATATGGAATGAAAATTACCCATTGGTGTCATCACTTCCATCGTATCACCAACTTTTAAAGTACGATTCATATACATCGAAGCTCTTCCGTCAACAACTTCTTTTACTGCTACACGAAGTTCTTTTTCATTATACGGGCTGGTGCAAATACTATACGAACGACGAATTTCTTCGCCATTTACCGTTAATTTTAAGGTAATATATTGTCCTTGTTTGAATTGAAATTCAGATTGAATTTGTGCAGGAACATCAAATGCTACTGAAACTGCATCTGAAGTTTCTCTGCGAATATCTTTTATTTTTAAGGTATGAAATCTGGCCATTTTTTTAATTTTAGTACGCAAAATTAAACTATTAATGGAATTATTAAACAGTAAATGATTTTAATTGTTATTTAGTTGTATTATTAAACATAAAATACTTTGAAAAAAAGGCTCTTAAACCTTATATTTGTATAATTAGAAATAAATTAAACTATGGAAAATATTTCATTTGAAGATGTGTTTGAAGGCAAATTAGCTAAAAACGAAATGATTGAACCAAAAGATTGGATGCCTGAAAATTATCGTAAGCATTTAATTCGTCAAATTTCTCAACACGCTCATTCTGAAATTATTGGAATGTTACCTGAAGGAAATTGGATTACCCGTGCACCAAGTCTTAGAGCTAAAGTGGTTTTATTAGCTAAAGTGCAGGATGAAGGCGGACATGGCTTATATTTATATACAGCAGCAGAAACTTTAGGGGTTAGTCGAGATGAATTATTAAATAATTTACACACAGGGAAAGCAAAATATTCTTCAATTTTCAATTATCCGACATTAACTTGGGCTGATATTGGGGCAGTTGGTTGGTTAGTTGACGGTGCTGCAATTATGAACCAGGTTATGTTGCAAAGAGCTTCTTATGGTCCTTATGCTAGAGCAATGGTTCGTATTTGTAAAGAGGAAAGTTTTCATCAGCGTCAAGGTTATGAAATCATGACGCATTTATCTTTTGGAACTAAAGAGCAAAAAGAAATGGCTCAAGATGCCTTAAATCGTTGGTGGTATCCAACTATGATGATGTTTGGCCCACCAGATGCTGAATCTCCAAATAGTGAAAATGCTACAAAATGGAGAATTAAACGCGAAACAAATGACCAATTACGTCAACGTTTTGTTGATCAAACAGTTAAACAAGTTGAATATTTAGGTTTAACTGTGCCTGATGCAAATTTGAAGTGGAATGAAGCTAAAAAAGGATATGATTTTACTGAGCCTAATTGGGTTGAATTTAAAAATATTATTAGCGGAAATGGGCCATGTAATAAAGAACGTTTAGCTGCCAGAAACAAAGCGCATGATGATGGTAAATGGGTAAGAGAAGCTGCTCAAGCCTTTGCTAAAAAGCGTAATGAAGTTTACGAAGCTGCTTAGATAATTTTTAATGTTGAGTTTTTAGTTTTAAATAAAAACAAAAAGACAACATTAATTTTAACCCTATTAGTAATATTAAAAACTTAACACTAAAAACTCAACACTATATTATGGATAATCAAGGCCCAGTTTGGGAAGTATTTTTACAAAAAAAAGCAGGGCAACCTTTTGTACACTGCGGTAGTTTGCATGCCTTTGATAAAGAAATGGCATTAGAAAATGCGCGTGATTTATATACGCGTCGTGGCGAAGGATGTTCAATTTGGGTAGTTCCATCAAACGCTATTGTTGCGAGTAGTCCAGAAGATTTTGGGCCATTTTTTGAACCATCGAATGATAAAGTATATCGTCATCCAACATTTTACCAAATACCTGATGCAATAGGGCACATGTAATTATTAAAGAGTTTTAAGTGCTTAGTTTTGAGTTTTCAATGTATATAGAAAATTAAACACTAAACACTAAACACTAAACACTATTTTATGACAACACAAGAAGCTCTATTTAACTACACACTCCGAATAGGAGACACCAATTTAATTTTAGGCCAGCGTTTAAGCGAATGGACTGGGCATGGGCCTTTTTTAGAAGAAGATTTGGCATTAACAAACATTGCTTTAGATATTACTGGAGCTGCAAAATCTTTTTTAGAATATGCTGCAAAGCTTGAAGACAAAGGAAGAACCGAAGATGATTTAGCATTTTTAAGAAACGACAGACAATTTTTTAATGCACAAATCACCGAATTACCTAATGGTGATTATGCACGAACCATTGCAAGACAAGTGTTAGTTGATTGTTTTGATTATTATTTTTATCAAGAATTATCTAAAAGTAAAGATGAAACACTAGCTGGTATTGCTCAAAAATCATTGAAGGAAGTAACCTATCATTTACGTCACACATCAGCTTGGTTAGAACGTTTTGGAGATGGCACAGAAGAAAGTCATAATAAAGTACAACTCGCGTTAAATGAAATTTGGCAATACACCAATGAGTTGTTTGAAATGAATGAAGTTGATGAAATTCTTATAAAAGAAGGAATTGCCGTTGATTTAACTATGGTTAAAACGAAATGGGAAAAGCATATTTCTGAATTAGCAGCAAAATCAACATTGATAATTCCTCAAAATGTGTTTATGCAAACAGGAAGTAGAAAAGGAATCCATACTGAACATTTAGCTTTTATTTTAGCTGAAATGCAGGCTTTGCCAAGAATGTATCCTGATGCTAAATGGTAAAATAAGAAATAATGAGTTTAAAAGAAAACTGGAAAAAAATGTCGCCCTACTTCGTTGATGTATGGCAATACATCGTAATAATTGTTATTATGATAATAGCGGCAATTTTTATTTTATAGGTATGATGAAAATTCAAATGTTTGTTTTTTTGTTTATTTTAATTAATTCATATTGTTATGGTCAAAAGAAAGACTCATTAAATGTTGAATTTAAATTTCCAAATAATGATGTAATACATAAAAATGAATTAAAAAGTAAAAGTCATCAAACGGTAAATGCAACTATAATTAATATAACTAGAAGAGATTTATTGCTTTCTAAATATATTCAAGATATAATCACTATAATACCTCATTCCTGTGACATAATAAGTTGTACAATTCATGTCAAATTTGATGATAATTTATATACATATTCTAATTTCGGAAATGAAATAATTGGTGTTTTAAAGAAGGAGAAATGTAAATGGATTATTATAGAAAACATTGTTTCAAAATGTCCTACATCACACAATGCAAATTATAAAATTGTAGTTCATTAAATTTATTTAAAAATGTTAGTTATAGAAGATATTTTTACCTTACTTTCAGAAATCCCTGATCCTGAAATTCCTGTTATTTCGATTATTGAATTAGGTGTTATTCGTCATATTGACATAATAAATGATTCAACCATCAGTTTAAAAATTACACCTACTTATAGCGGTTGTCCTGCTATGAAACAAATTGAAGATGATGTAAGGAAAAAACTTTCTGAAAATGGATTTACGACCATTGAAATTAAAACAATATTTTCTCCACCGTGGACAACCGATTGGATAACTCCTGAAGCCAAAGAAAAATTAAAAAAATACGGTATCGCTCCACCCGAGCATAGTACAGAAGATAAAAGTTGGTTAACAGGAAAAGAAAAAAAAATAGCCTGTCCACGTTGTAAATCTTTGAATACCAAATTAATTTCTCAATTTGGTAGCACAGCCTGTAAAGCATTATATCAATGCCAAGATTGCCTTGAGCCATTTGATTATTTTAAATGCATTTAAAAAAAGAGTAGAAATTATTCTATTTTTTCGATAAACATTAGTTTTTTTATTACGAATATTGTTTTATATTAGCTTAACTTAGATTAAACTAATATTATGAAAAGTCAATCCTTCCTAAATAATATTTTAAATAATTTTTTAGAACATGTATTTGTTTTAGATGTTAATCATAAAATAATTTTTTGTTCAGATAGCCCAGAAGCACTTTTAGGGTTTTCTAAACAAGAAATTATAGAGAAAGGATTTAAGAATTTATTTTTAGGCAGTCGTTTTTCATTTGAGGATGTGCTTAAAAAAGCTGAAAAGTATGGCGAATTTATTGGTACAGAAAACTTCGAGCATAAATCTCGAAGTTTCATAAATGTTGCTTATCGTTTAAACTTTCAGCAAGATGAAGAAACTGGAGAAAATATTTTTGTATTTTATTTAAGGGATAATACTCAAAATAATATCATAAGAAGGGATATTATTAAAAAAAGTTTAACTATTGAAAATTTATCAAGGTCTCGAAAAATTAGAGATGGAAAACTTGAAGAAGCTATTTTTGAATTATTAGAATCTTCATCAAGAGCAATGAATGTAACTAGAGTTAATGCATGGGTTTTTGATAATGGTAAAAATGAAATTCGATGTATTGGAAATTTTGATTCTAGAGAAAACAAACTTGTACCACAAAGTGCTTTACCACGTATTGCCATGCCTGGATATTTTAGTTTATTTGAAACTGAAAAAATTATTATAACAAATGATGCTTTTAAAGAAGCAAAAACAGCCGAGCTGTTGGATTTTTATTTAAAGCCACTGAATATTCATGCTTTAATGGATATTCCAGTTAGAATAGAGGGAGAAATGATAGGTGTAATTTGTTTTGAGCATATAGATTCTCCCAGAGAATGGACTTTACAGGAACAAAAATACGCATTAGTAGCCGCGCAAATGTTATCTCTAATCATGGAAACTAGCAACAAGCAACAAGCAAAGGCCGAATTAGAAGTTTCACTTGCAGAACAAAAAATATTATTACAAGAAGTCCATCATCGTGTTAAAAACAATTTAAGTATAGTTGCAAGTTTAATTAATTTACAAAAAGATAAAGCGAAAGATGATTTTCATAAGGATTTGTTTTTAGAATGTAGAAATCGAATAGATTCTATCTCAACGGTTCATGAGTTAATTTATAAGGCAAAATCATATTCGCGCTTTAATTTTAAAGATTATTTGAGCCAAATTTTGGATCATATATCTTCTTCTTATGGTTCAAAAAAGAATATTAAAATAACTCAGGAATTAACTGATGTAGATATTGATATTTCATACTCAATTCCTTTGGCTTTAATCGTTAATGAGTTAATTACAAATTCATTTAAACATGCTTTTTCTAACGATCGAGCGGGCATAATTAAAGTGTCATTGCATAAAAATAAGAGTAATATATTTTTAACAATTAGCGATAACGGCTCTGGATTTGATAAATCAATTATCCCTCAAAACTCCATTGGAATGGATATTTTAAGTGGTTTAATAGATCAAATTGATGGAACTTATGACTTTACTAGCAATGAGAATGGAACCCAATATAAAATTTCATTTTCAAAAAAATAAATTGCACTTTAGCTCAAAATTTTATTAGTTTCAAATTATGAGTTTTATAATATCCGAATTAAAAAATAATGTAATGCTGATTACATTAAATCGTGCCGATAAATTTAATAGTTTTAATCGTGAAATGGCATTTCAGTTACATGAAGCGCTTGATAATGCAGAAAAAAATGAAACTGTTCGTGCTATTGTTTTAACAGGAACAGGAAAAGCATTTTGTGCAGGACAAGATTTAGCCGAAGCTATTGATCCTAACGGACCAGGTATTGCAAAAATTGTTGACGAGCATTATAACCCAATTATTTTACGTTTAAGAAATATAGAAAAGCCAATTATTGCTGCTGTAAATGGTGTAGCCGCAGGAGCAGGCGCAAACATAGCCTTAGCTTGTGATATAGTTACTGCCACGCATTCTGCATCTTTTATACAAGCTTTTAGTAAAATTGGTTTAATACCAGATAGTGGTGGAACATTTTTTTTACCACGCTTAATTGGATTTCAAAAAGCTTCAGCGTTAATGATGCTCGGTGATAAAGTTTCAGCAACTGAAGCACAACATATGGGAATGATTTATAAAGTTTTGTCGGATGAAACTTTTATGGAAGATGTTTTAAAATTAGCAGAAACGCTTTCAAATATGCCAACTAAGGCTATTGGATTTACTAAAAGATTATTAAATCAAAGCATGACAAATGATTTAAGTGCTCAGTTATTGCATGAAGGAAACTTGCAAGTTGAAGCTGCTGATTCATACGATTATAAAGAGGGTGTTAATGCTTTTTTAGAAAAACGTAAGGCTGAGTTTAAAGGTAAATAGAATTTCCGTTAACGTCTTATTGTTTACAATTTATCTGTAACTACTTTCTTAGAATCTCATTATACAGTTAATTTTACTGTTATGACTTCAAAAAAAATCTACACACTCATTTTTATTTCTTTAGCTATTATTTGCTATTCTCAACCAAAAAAAGAATATTATGACGCTGAACAACTCAAATTAAAATCTGAAACTAATATTGTTAAAGGAATGCCTCATGGTAAACATGTGGAGTATTACAAAACTGGAATAATCTCACGAAAAGGTACATTTTTCAGTGGTAAGGAAGATAGCACGTGGTATTTTTATTACGAAACTGGTAAACTAAAAGCTACTGAAAGTTATAATAGAGGTAAGAAAAACGGCCATAATCGCTATTATTTTAAAAATGGTGAATTAGCTCAAGAAACTGTATTTAAATTAAATTTAGCGGATAGTATTTGGACTTCTTATTATGAAAACAAAGTTGTGAAAAGTCGAGAAACATTTGTTTCTGGTAAAAAACAAGGTAGTTGGACTTATTATTTTGATAATAATCAAATAGAAAGTACTGGGAATTTTGAAAACGATTTAAAACAAGGCGATTTAAAAACGTATTTTAAAAATGGAAAATTAGCTTCTTTAAGTAATTATAATAAAAATATTCAAACTGGAAAAGCAGAAGCGTTTTATGAAAATGGACAAAAGAAGTTTGAGAAAGAATACATTGATTCTACTCAGTTTTTATTGCAAAATTTATGGGATGAAAAAGGGAAACAAATTATTGTAAATGGAAATGGAACTTTAACAGCACAATATGATGGAGGGATAATTAAAGCGCAAGGTGCATACAAAGATGGCTACTTAAATGGAATATGGCGCTATTTTCATCCTAATGGCGAATTGGATTATGAATGTGTTTATGATAAAGGAATTTTAAATGGCTATTATTCATCTTATTACAAAAACCATAAAGTAAAAAGTGAAGGGCCTTTTGTTAATGGAAAAAAGAATGGTATTTGGAAATTTTATACTGAAAAAGGTGAATTAGAAATGGAAGGCAAACTCAAAGAAAATTTGAGAAATGATAAATGGACCTATTATTATCCAAATGGCAAAAAAGAATCGGAAGGTACTTTCATTGACGATAAACAAAACGGTACTTGGGAATATTTTTACCCAACTTCTGAAAAATGGAAGTTAGGAAATTTTGAAAATGACTTAAAAGTTGGGACTTGGACTACCTGGTTTGAAAATGGAAAAAAATTGCAGGAAGGAAATTATACTTTAGGAAAGGAAAATGGTGTTTGGGAAAGTTGGTTTAATAATGGGCAATTAAAAGATAAAGGAACCTATACAAATGCCTTAATTAATGGACTTTGGGAAGGTTGGTATATGAATGGAAAACCAAATTACAAAGGAGAATATAATGAAAAAGGTAAAAAACAAGGAATATGGGAATATTGGTTCGAAACTGGAAAGTACCGCGAAAAAGGTTCTTATGTGAATGGAATAAAGCATGGGCATTGGACTTCTTATTTTGAAAAAGGAAGTTTTGTTGATAGTGATGGTAATTACAAAAAAGGAAAGCAAACTGGAACATGGTTATATTATTATGAAACCGGTGGTTTAATGAAACAACAAAGTTTTAAAGATGGTCATTTGTCAGGCAAATGCTTTGCTTATTATACAAATAATCAAATACAATCTGAAAGTAATTATAAAGTAATAAGTGAGAAAAGAAAAGGTAAAAAGCAGTCGGTTGCCAATGGAAATTGGATTTTTTACGATAAAACAGGAAAAGAGATTAGCAGAATAATTTACAAAAACGGCATAAAAAAGTAAAATTATTTCTAAAAAAAATAAGTATCTTTATGCTTCAAAAAACAGAATGATTAGCAAAATCAATATTAAAAACATAATCATATTATTTATTATTTCTTTTACATTTTCTTGTGGAAGTTCTAAAAAGGATGATATTGAAGTTACTGATGACGAAAAGGTAGAAATAGCTTTAGATTCTCAAAAAATTTCAGCCCAAAATGTATTTAATTCTTTACCAGCTAGAAATGAAATAGTTGCTCTTACCGAAAAAGCACAGGCTCAGTATAATGCTGAAGCACTGAATAATCCTGAAAACATTAAGAATTACACTTTAGAAAGTAGTATGGCTTTGAATTTAGGAGTTTATGGTGCTGATTTATATGTTACTGGTGTTTATGAGCAAACTCAAGAATCCTTCCTATTCTTAGCAGCCGTAAATGTTTTGGCAAAAAACTTAGGTGTTAGTAATGTTTTTGACGAAGCAATGGTGGATAGAATGGAAGCTAATAAGGAAAACAGAGATTCTACAATGTCAATAATTACTCAATCATTTAAAAAAATTGATAATTTTTTGGTTTCAAATGGTCGTCCTGGTACTTCATCATTGGTAGTAGCTGGAAGTTGGATTGAAAGTATTTATTTATCGTGTCATACAGCTAAAGATACTAAGAGTGAAGCAATTGTAAAAGAAATATTTTCGCAAAAAGAATCATTAAAATATTTGATTGATTTATTACGAAATTCTAAAATATCTGATGATGCTAAATACATTGTTACAGATTTAATTAACCTTAAAGCAATTTTCGATTCAAAAACAGATTCAGTTTATAATATAGAATCGATTGGAAATATTGAAAAGAAAATTAGTGAATTAAGAACTAAAGTTGTTGCTTTTAAATAGAAATGGCTTTTATTTTACCCGTAAATAATATTGAACCAAGTTTTGGAAAAAATTGCTTTATTGCTCCAAACGCAACCATTGTAGGCGATGTAATTTGTGGTGACGATTGTAGTTTTTGGTTTAACGCGGTTGTAAGGGGAGATGTGAATTCTATTAGACTTGGTAATAAAGTAAATATCCAAGATGGCGCAGTTATTCATTGTACTTATCAAAAAACAAAAACAGATTTAGGAAATAACGTTTCCATTGGACATAATGCAATCGTACATGGATCTAAAGTTCATGACAATGTTTTAATTGGAATGGGAGCAATTATAATGGATAATTGTGAAATCGGAAGTAATTCAATTATTGCCGCTGGAGCAGTTTTAACTGAAGGTACAATTGTGCCAAGTGGTTGCATATACGCAGGCGTTCCTGCTAAAAAAGTAAAAGATATTTCAGAAGAATTAATACATGGAGAAATTGATCGAATTGCGAATAATTATTTAATGTATAGTACTTGGTTTAAATAATATTTTTAGAGAAGCCCATTTTCTATTAGTAAACTCTCAAACTCTTTATTCTTTTCTAACAACAAGGCCTTAATGCCTAATTTAAGAGCACCATTAACATGATGTTGCGTATCATCAATAAATAAAGTTTCTGATGATTTAAGGTTGTTTTCTTTAAGTACATATTCAAAAATTTCCAAATCAGGCTTGCGCATTTCCATTCGGCAAGAATAATATACTTTTTCGAAAAAGGGTTCTAAATTTTTGTAACCATGTGTTTTAAATAATTGATTTTCAAATTCCGAAACATGAGTTTCATTTGTATTACTTAATAAAAATAATCTATAACGACGGTTTAATTTCTCTAGTAATTTAAGTCTATGCATAGGAAAGTCAAGCAGCATAGCATTCCAAGCCAAAATTAAATCTTCTTTTTTAACGTTTGAGTTAATTAGAATTTGTAATTCATAAAAAAAATCATTTTCTGAAATTAACCCTTTATCAAATAAGTCAAAAATAGGACTTTGCTGAAGTTGCGTGTAAATGGCTTCAAAAGGAGTAGTAGCTATCTTATTAAATTGACTAATGGTTTTATTAACATCTAAATTAATAATGACACCTCCTAAATCGAATATTATATTTTTTATTTGACCCATAAATTTTGAAAATAGAATACAAATATATACTTTCGCATCCTTATATCTGAACTAGATTTCAGATTGGGCCTATAGCTCATTCGGTTAGAGCAACTGACTCATAATCAGTAGGTGCCTGGTTCGATTCCAGGTGGGCCCACAAAAGCCTTACAGAAATGTAAGGCTTTTTTCATTTTCATTTTTTTTAATGTAAAATCAAAAACGCCTTCGTTAATAATAGTAAAACAAGTAGAAATATTGAAATGAGGATTGTAAATTTAAAACAAAGCCTAGAATCTATAATCCTTTTTACTCAATAAATAATAAATTTAAAACAACAACAGCATTACTTATAAAGTTGTAAAAAGATTATAAATACAAAATGTTGTTCCCTATTTTTTGAGCTAAGTTTAAATTTGTCATTTTATTTTAAAATAATTTAAACTTTTAAAACAAATCATTGTTTAACTATATATAAATAATCTTAAACAAAATAAAATCATGAAAAAAGTAATTGTATTATTATTGAGTCTTGTAACATCTGTAGGATTCAGTCAATCAAAAGACGTTGTTGATATAGCAATAGGGTCAAAAGATCACACAACGCTTGTAGCAGCTGTAAAAGCAGCCGATTTAGTTACCACTTTAAAAGGTAAGGGACCATTTACAGTATTTGCTCCTACCAATGCAGCTTTCGAGAAATTACCTGAAGGAACTGTTGCTAATTTATTAAAACCTGAAAACAAAGCGCAGTTATCAAAAATTTTAACTTACCATGTTGTAAGTGGAAATTTAGATGCTGCCGCTGTTATCGCTGCAATCAAAAAAGGTAAGGGAAAAGCTGTTTTAACAACTGTTAGTGGTGGAAAATTGACTGGTTCGTTAGAAGGTGATAAAGTTAAATTGACTGATGAATCTGGACATTCAGCTTATGTTGTTGCTGCTGATTTAAAAGGTAGTAATGGTGTTGTACATGTAATAGATGGAGTTGTTCTTCCAAAATAAATAATAGATTTATTATTAAAAGTTATTTAAAGCTCCTTGAAGAAATTCAAGGAGCTTTTTTTATTTTCAATTTTTTTGATTCTTCATGATATTAATCGTAATTTTACGATTAATATCATGAAAGCAATTAAATCAAAAACATTTACAACTAACGATACACAAATTGCAAAATATGCTAAAGCGCTAGCTCATCCAGCTCGCGTGGCAATTTTACAATTATTAATTAAAAAACAAGCCTGTATTTGTGGTGATATAGTTGACGAATTACCACTTTCACAAAGCACCGTTTCGCAACATCTAAAGGAATTAAAAGAAGCGGGTTTAATTAAAGGAGATATTAATGGCGTAAAAGTGTGTTATTGTATTGATGAAAAAGAATGGGAAATTGCAAAAAAAAATGTGAACACTTTATTTGATTCTTTTGAAAATCAAGTAAAATGTTGTTAAAATAAATTACTAAAAATTAAAACTATGAAACTATCAGAAATTAAAAAACAATTAGCAACATTAGAGTCTGTTACTTTTTTATTTCAAAACGGAACAATTGTTCCACAACATTTTCATGTAACTGAGGTTGGACAAATCACTAAACACTTTATAGATTGTGGTGGAACAATTCGGAATGAAAAAGTTGTCAATTTTCAATTGTGGGAAGCCAATGATTTTGATCATCGCTTAGCACCACAAAAATTACTAAATATTATTGCTCTTTCCGAAAAAGTTTTAGGAATAGAAGATTCCGAAATTGAAGTCGAATATCAAAACGAAACAATTAGTAAATATGATTTAGATTTTAATGGAAAAGAATTTGTTTTAGTAGCTAAGCATACCAATTGTTTAGCGCAAGATAAATGTGGAATTCCTGCTGATAAATTGAAAGTAAACTTAGCAGATTTGCAAAATACAAATCAAAGTTGTTGCACTCCTGGCGGAAAATGCTGTTAAATTTATATTAGTAGTTATGTATACACATGTAAAAAAATATTGTGATGATTTAGTATTGGAGTTCAATTCTATTTCTAATGAACGGAAAGTACTTTTGAAACAGATTTCTAGTTATATTAATTCTAAAATTAATAAAGGTGAACCTATCAACTTGGTTTATGTTTGTACCCATAATTCGCGTCGCAGTCATTTTGGACAAATATGGGCTCATGTTGCTTCAAAATATTATCAAGTAAATAATGTAAATACTTTTTCGGGTGGAACAGAAGCAACTGCATTTAATGTGAACGCTATAAACGCAATAAAAAGAGTGGGCTTTGAAGTGAAAAAAATGGATAATAACGTTAATTCTATTTATCAGATTTATTTTGATGAGTTTGAAAACCCAATTATTTGTTTTTCTAAGGTATATAATGATTCTCAAAATCCTAAAAGTGAATTTGCTGCTATCATGACCTGCAGTGATGCTGAAGAAAACTGTCCATTTATTCCTGGTGTTGAATTAAGAATTGGAACTACTTATGATGATCCAAAAGCATTTGATGGTACTCCGCAACAAGATAAGAAATATGATGAACGCTGTAAACAAATTGCATTAGAAACTTTTTATGTTTTTAGCAATATTTAAAAAAATCAGGATGAAAAAATATGTATCAGAAATAATAGGAACTTTTATATTAGTGTTTTGTGGAACAGGCGCAATCATAATTAATAACATATCTGGAGGAGCAATCACGCATGTAGGTATTGCTATAACATTTGGTTTGGTTGTAATGGCTATGATTTATACAATTGGTAGTATTTCAGGAGCGCATTTGAATCCTGCAGTCACAATTGCATTTTGGTTTGCAAAAGAATTTCCCTCTAAAGAAGTATTTCCTTATTTATTGAGTCAATCAATTGGTGGTTTTTTGGCTAGCTTTACTTTGTTTTTTTTATTTCCAAATAGTTCTACTTACGGCGAAACTCTGCCTTTAGGCTCTTCTATACAGTCTTTTATTTTAGAATTAATACTCACTTTTATTTTAATGTTTGTGATTCTTCATGTTGCAAAAGGCAGCAAAGAGCAAGGTATTGTAGCTGGCGTAGTTATTGGAAGTGTAGTTTTATTAGAAGCAATGTTCGCAGGCCCTATTTGTGGAGCATCAATGAATCCAATTCGGTCATTAGCTCCAGCAGTTGTTTCTGGACACTTACAACATGTTTGGGTTTATTTATTAGCCCCTACATTCGGCTCAATAATCGCAGTTTTTTTCTGGAAATTTTTAAAAACGACACAACATTAAATTTTTAAGTTTTCTTTTGTCTTAAAAAAAGAACATCTCCAACTTTTAATTTATCTTCTGGTTTCAATCTATTTTTTTTACAAAGCATGGATAAGCGAATTCCGTGTAATTGTGAAATAGATTTTAAGGTTTCATTTTTTTCAACTACATGGTAAGGTTCAAGGGCTTTTCTTCGTTTTTTTTGAATGTATATTTTTTGACCGTATACTAATTTATCTGTTTTACTTAAATCATTATAGCTTAATATATCATTTAATTCTAATTTAAAATCTTGAGCAATTTTATAAAAAGAATCATTCTCTTTAGTGATTATAAATTGAATGTGATTAAATCGGTATATTTGTCTAATTGCCATTTTCGGCTCAATAACATCATGTGACGGAAAATCTTGTTTAGGTATTTCACCAGAATTATTTAAATTTTGTAAATTATATTTTTCAATCAAGTTAATTAATCTTTCAGGATATTTTGGATCAGTTGCGTACCCAGCTTCTTTTAATCCATAGCACCAACCTTTATAATCTATTATTTTTAATTCAAATAAGGATGAGTAACGTGATCTTGAAAATAAAAACATACTATGATCGCTATAAGAGTCTAGAGCGTTTTCATATTTTCTAAAACATTCGTTCTTTGAATCATCATCCATAATGTATGTTTCACCAGCCCATTCATTATGGCATTTAATTCCAAAATGATTATTTGCATTTCTGCATAAGGTGCCGTTTCCATTTCCTGATTCGAGCATTCCTTGTGCTAATGTAATACAAGCAGGTACTTTATGTAAGTACATTTCTTTAATCGCATCATCTTTATATTTTTCGATATATTCTTCTGGCGTTAATTTTTTTTGACCAAATATATTAAACGAAAACAGGATGAGTATAAAAATATATTTCATTGTAGTTATAGACATTATACTTTTTTTCGTAATTTTTTTAATTCTGCTTTTTCTTTAAGAGTCATTTTTTCAATAGATGTTGTAAAAGCTATTGGAGTTATGTTTGTAATGTTTTTTTTAATAAAGCTGTATGTTTGATCAGAATAAACATTATAACACTCTCTTAAGGCCCAACCAACTGATTTTTGAACATAATATTCTTTATCTTTTATTAAATTAAATATTAATTGTTGTGCAATTTCAAAATCAATATAATTTGTTTTTGTTCGCGAATAATAAAACAAAGATACTAAGGATTGTCTTCTTTCCCACATGAATTTTGATTTGTTCCATTTTTGAATATGTTTAAACATTTCATCTTTTGTATCTTCATGTTCCAATAGTCGGGATAAAAACTTCGATAAATTATCAGAATGTGCCCAATTATCAACTGTTTTTACCCATTTTGGCAATATTTTTATTTGTTCTAATGCAGAAATATGTTTGTGATTTATATCTAAATAAATAAACGATAAATTTTTCACTTCAAAATAAATACTTTCGGTATAAAGTTTATCAAATATTTTAAAGGTTTTTAATTTAGAGTCTTCAAAAAAATTAAAGCCTTGTTTAAGTCTTTCTGATTGTTCTTTAGATGTTAAACCATAAACAGACAATTGTGTGTTTATGTATCGTTTTAATTTTTCTGCTTTTTGAATATCAACTTTTTTTGATAGAAAATATAAACTTTCTTCAGCTTCTTTGGTATATTTGTTTAAGGCGGTATTCATTAAACTAAAATTACAAAAATGACGTATATAAAATCAACTATTTTTACGCTAATATTCACACTAATTTGTTTAAATAATATGGGGCAAATTACATATCCAGAAACTAAAACAGTTAAGCAAACAGACACTTATTTTGGTGTTAAGGTTGAAGATTCCTATCGCTGGCTAGAAGATGATAATTCTCTAGAAACAAAAGATTGGGTCGTTGCTCAAAATAAAACAACTCAAGCTTATTTTAGTCAAATTGGGTTTAAAGATAAAATCAAAAATAGATTAACAGAATTATGGAATTTTGATAAAAAATCGGTTCCTTTTAAAAAAGGTAATATGTATTTTTCATATATCAATAATGGATTACAAAATCAGTCCGTCTTTTGTTATCAAAAATCTTTACAAGATAATCCAGCCGCATTGTTAGACCCTAATTTGTTTTCAAAAGAAGGAACCTCTTCTTTAAGCGGATTAGCAATTTCGAAAGATGCGAAATATGTAGCTTATGGAATTTCTAAAGCTGGAAGTGATTGGGTTGAAATTCATACAATGGAAATTGAAACTAAAATCGAATTGCCTGAAGTTATTAAGTGGGTTAAGTTTTCTGATATTTCATGGAAAGGAAATGGATTTTATTATAGTAGGTATAATGAGCCAAATAAAGATAAAGCGTTTACTCAAAAAAATGAATTTCATAAAGTTTATTATCATAAAGTTGGAACATCTCAAAACGAAGATGTTTTAGTATTTGAAGATTTAGAAAATCCAAACAGAAATTTTTCAGCACAAGTTTCTCACGATGAAAATTATTTATATATATACGGTAGTGAAACCACTAGTGGAAATAGTTTAATGATTAAAGATTTATCAAATAAGGAAAATCCATTTATAAAAATTGTTTCTAATTTTGATAATGATTATCAAGTTATTGAAAGCATTGGAAATCAATTTTATGTTTACACAAATTACAAAGCTTCAAATTATAAGTTAATTAAAATTGATTTTGAAAGAGCTCATAATTCAAATTGGATTGATGTATTAGCAGAAAATGAGAATCTTTTAGAACATGTAACGTTTTGTGGAAATAAAATTGTTTCTAATTATTTAAAAAATGTTTCATCAAAATTATATGTCCATTCTTTAAATGGTAAAGTGGAAAATGAAATAGTATTAAATGGTATTTGTAAAGTAAATACAATGAATGCTTCTATAGATGAACCGCAATTAATGTATTCAACCGTTTCATATACTTATCCCGAAGAAGTTTATTTTTATGATTCGAAAGTAAATACTAGTAAACGCATTTTTAAACCAAATTGTAATTTTAAATCGATTGATTATGTTACCAAACAAGTTTTTTTTACAAGCAAGGATGGAACAAAAATCTCGATGTTTATTACCCACAAAAAAGATTTAAAAATAGATGGAACAAATCCATGTTTCGTTTTTGGTTATGGTGGATTTAATATTTCTTATACTCCAGAATTTAGAATTGATAGAGCCTTATTTCTAGAAGCAGGCGGTATTTATTGTGTCCCAAATTTAAGAGGCGGAGGAGAGTATGGCGAAAATTGGCATTTGAATGGTACTAAATGTAAAAAGCAAAATGTATTTGACGATTTCATTGGTGCATGCGATTATTTAGTTGAAAATAAATACACGAATCATAATAAATTAGCGATTCATGGAAGAAGTAATGGTGGTTTACTTATTGGAGCGGTAATGACTCAAAGACCAGATATCGCAAAAGTAGCAATTCCCACTGTTGGAGTTTTAGATATGTTGAGGTTTCATTTATTTACTATTGGTAGAGCTTGGACAGTTGATTATGGTTGTAGCGAAAATGAGGAAGAATTTAAATGTTTATTTAAGTATTCTCCATTGCATAATATTAAAAAAGTTAATTATCCAGCTACGCTTGTTTTGACGGGAGATCACGACGATAGGGTAGTGCCTGCTCATTCATTTAAATTTATTTCAGAACTTCAAAAAAATAACACAGGTTCAAATCCAATGTTGATTAGAATTGATGTAAATGCTGGACATGGTTCAGGAAAACCAACAGATAAGCAAATTGCAGAATTTTCGGATATGTGGAGTTTTGTATTCTTTAATTTAGGAATGAATTATTAAGAATTAGTCTTAAAAGCTATAACCTTTAAAATTTCTTTCAAATTCTGCAGCAGGAATTGGCTTATTGATTTCTAAATTAGAATATTCATAATTTTCGAAAACTCCAACTTCGTCAAAAATAGTTATACTTATTGGTAGCATACTTTTTTCATCGATATAGAAAATCCCTTTTTTACAGTAAAAATTAGGGATTTTAACGATTGTACCTTTTTTTAAATAACCATAATTATCAAAAAGTTTATTTTTTGTACGAACCATATATTCGTTTACAATGTATTTATGAGAAATACTTTCGGCTGTTTCTTTTTCGCCAACAATATGGTCAAAATATGAAAACGCTTGATTTTCATATATGATCAAATAGCAAGTCATTCCATTTTTTTCAACCTTTCCAAGTAAAGATAAATGTTTAGCAATTTGATTTTTTTCTTTACTTAAAGCTATGGCTATTGTTTTAACGGTGAAATCAAAGCCAATTTCATTTATTGTAAAATGTTGATTTTTACGCATTAAATTCCCTCTAGGATCTAATGATAAAGTAAAATAGGGGAAAACATGAGGTTTTACTAAGCATTTCACTTTATTGTTATCAGCATTATAAAGTAATTCTAGTTTGACAGCTGGGTTTTTTAAATATACTTTTCGTGTATTAATTTGAAGTTTTACTTGTGTATGTGATTCCTCATAACCAGTTTCAATTCTTTCAAGCGATTTCATATTAAATCTAATCGTTTGAAGTTTTTTTACAGAATCCATCATTTCTGTTATAATCTTAAAATCTTTTAAATGCTCTTTGGAAGTTTGAGATAGAGATATCTTAAAAATTAATAGAAAGTATAGTAAAATGATTTTTCTCACAACATCATAAAGGTAAGAGTTAGAAAATGATTTTGCAAAGAACTCGTATTTTTTTGTAATTTTAAAATGTGTTAAACTTATCAATTTTCGAATGAAAACAATATTAGGTATTATTCCTGCTCGCTATGCTTCTAGTCGTTTTCCTGGTAAACCATTAATTGAAATTCTAGGAAAAACTATGATTCAACGAGTTTATGAACAAGCAAAAAAATCTTCATTATTAACCGAAGTAATAGTTGCTACGGATGATGAACGAATTTATAAGCACGTTGAAAGTTTTGGAGGAAAGGCTGTTTATACTGATGAAAATCATCCAAGTGGAACAGATAGATGTTTTGAAGCTCTTAAAAATTATGGTAAGAATTTTGATTATGTTATAAATATTCAAGGGGATGAGCCTTTTATCGACCCATCTCAAATTGATTTATTAGCAAATGTTTGTGATGGAAATACTGAATTAGCAACGTTAATGATTGAGGTTGATTCGCACGAAGTTTTATTTGATATGGGTGAAGTTAAAATTACCTTAAATAAAAAAAACGAAGCTCTTTATTTTAGTAGAATGGTTATCCCTTATATAAAAGGAAAACCTCAAAGTGAGTGGCATTTGCATCATACTTATTTTAGACACGTTGGTATGTATGCATACAGAAATGATGTATTAGAAAGCGTAACAAAACTCCAGCTTTCATCTTTAGAAAATGCAGAGTCTCTTGAACAATTACGTTGGTTAGAAAATGGATATAAAGTAAAATGTGCAATAACAAATTTTGATAGTCATTGTATTGATACACCAGAAGATATTGAGAAAGTAATACGATTAATGAAATTATAAAAAATGGAAAACAAAAATTTAATTTTTATCACAGGTTTTATGGGTTGCGGAAAAACAACTCAGGGAAAAAAACTAGCAAAGGCTATTGGGTATTATTTTATTGATTTAGATGAATATATTGCTAATAAATTTGATAAAAATATTACGGACATATTCAAAGAAATTGGAGAAACTGAATTTAGAATTATAGAAACAAATGCTCTTAATGAATGTATAAAAGATAATCAAAAAACAATTATAGCAACTGGCGGTGGAACGCCTTGTTTTAATGATAATTTGGAAGTTATGAAACGTAGTGGGAAAATTATCTATTTAAAAATGTCACCTCTCGAATTATTTGGAAGACTATTTAATGCAAAAGGAGATCGCCCATTAATTAAAGATAAAGAAGATCAAGATATGTTATTATATATTGAAAATTTATTGAACACTAGGGAAGTTTTTTATAATCAAGCACATTTAGTTTCTGATGGAAATATTTTCGGAGTGGAGGCATTGCAAGAAGGTATTTTAAAAATAGTTTAATGCCGAAAGCATATCTGTAATAGACCATTTACATTTGTCTAAACAGCTATTGCATCGGCATTATAAGGCAAATTTTTCGATTCGTTTTATAAATCAAATTGGTATAACATAAATGCGTAAACAAATAGTATTATATATTTTTTTAGTATTATTTGTATTTAATTCTCGTGCTCAACTCGAACAGTTTAAAAACTACGGATTTAATGTAGGCTTTATTGGTGCTTTCGGGACTCACGTTCAAAGGTTTGGAATTTCCATTCAAGGATATTATGTATATGATTTTGTTCAAGTAAATGCCTCAATAAGATTATACGATAATTTCAAAAATCTTGGTCCAAAAGGAGAGCATGCGGAATTAAATACGGCTGTTGGAATATGTTTGGGATACGGAAAAAAAATCAGTGATAATAATTATTTTGTAAGTAGTATTGGAAATCAAACTAATTATAAAAACTCAGTAGCTTATAGTTACAATATTTGGTACAATAAAGTTAAAACATCTCAAGTAACTGGTATCATTGCTTTTCAGTTTGATAAATTTTCAATTATTACAGAAAACGATTTATTGGCAAAACCCATATTAGATAGATTTAGAACAGGTGCATTTTTAATACAATATCAAGATAAAAATATTCAATATGCAATCAATTGTACATTATGGACTGGTAAAATGGGTTCTAATGTTCGAAATGATTCGTTGTTTCCTTATTCTGGTTATTTAAATACTGTTGATGGTGTTTATAGTAATTTATCACACGGCTTGTTGAGTGGACAAGTGAAATTTGCAAATGAATATGGCCAATATTTACAAGCAAATGCTGGTATTGATGCTGAACAAATTCGAAATGTAGTTCAAAATAGATTGATTCACGATATGATTATCTTGCCTCGCAAATGGTACAAGCCAATCAATTGCCATATTCCAATGATTGATTCTAATAACGAACAGTATTTGTATCGTCCTAATCAAAAAATAAAAAAGCCAAAATTGTTTTTAAACGGATACACTTCTCCAAATGTTTTTTATTAGTTGCTTTTTTGTTTTAAAAATGCAGTAAATAAAAGTAGAGCTAATATTCCAACACATATGATTGGGAATATAAATTCAAAATTTAATGACCCATTTTGATTAGTTAAAAAATTAGAAGCTTTTCCGTTTAATGAACTAGTAATTAAAACAATAATGATTATCATCATTTTGTTTTTGTTTGGGTTTTGAGTTTTCATAACGTTTATATTTAGATGATTTGTTTCTTCTAAATAATTGTACGCTTACTATTTACTAAAGTTTGTAGCAATTTGTATCTGGTTAAGATTTACTCATAACTGGTTACGTCTATTAAAAAAGCGGAAAATAAATCTTTTCGATTTTTTTATCGAATGAAGGATTCAAAGTTTTTGTAAGCTAAATATTAACTAAACCAATCCGTTTCTTTTTTTACAACAGTCCAGTGATTTTTTTCTTTACTTAATAAGTAATATTTTCCATAACTACAAAGCCCATAACAATTATAAATGAGTTCTACATATGCCTTGGTGTTGTCTTTCGAAAAAATTGGTATTGAACAAGTAAAATGAGTGTTTTTAGTGTTTTTTAGTTTTAGTTTTGTTGTCGTATTAATTTTATTCAAAATTTCGCCACTTATTGTAAAATGATTTATAGTTTTATTTTGGTAATCAAAGTGTGTTGAGTCTAGTTTAGAGAAAAAACTTTTATTTGATAGTTTTCCTCGTTCAATGAGTGTATTAAAATATATTCCTAAACCTGGCGGTGGTGGTGGTGCAAATTCTAATGTGTCAATATTGGGTGGAGGAAAACATACTTGAAAATCATATAAGTCAATGCAAAAGGGAATATTTATAGGAAAAGTAATAAAATCTGGTTTGCTTTTGTTGTGAATTGTGTCTGGTAAATTGTTGTTTTTAAAAACAGGAATACTATCCGAAATGATTATTTCTTTTATGATATCATTAATATCATTGTCCGAAGCATAGGAATAAGTTTTATTCGTTGTGTTTTCACATGAAAATAAAATTAAAGTGAGAAGTAATAATACTATTGATTTCATGAATAATTACAATTACTATTAACTATTTGTTAAAGGGCAAATAATGGTTTTCTATCGATAAAACCTCCACCAATTAAATCATCTCCTTCATAAATAACAGCGCTTTGTCCTGGAGCAATACCAGTAGCGGCTGTATGAAATACAATATTTAATTTATTATCAATGGTGTTAATAGTACTTAATCTTCCAGCGTCTTTATAACGGATTTTAGTAAGAGCAACATAGTCTTCTGGTAATGATTCATATTTTATTAAATTAAAATCTCTTACGTTTATTTCAATTTCTTTTAAATCTTCTAAATCGCCTAAAATTACTGTATTTGTTTCAGGTACAATTTCTTTCACAAACACAGCTTCTCCCATTGCTATATCTAAACCCTTACGTTGCCCAATTGTATAAAAAGGATAGCCACGATGTGTGCCAACTTTTTTTCCTTTATAAATATAATTTCCACCCTCAACGCTTGCTTCTAAATTTGGTAAGCGATGTTTTAAAAATGCTCTGTAATCATTATCTGGTACAAAGCAAATATCATAACTTTCACTTTTGTTTGCTAGGTCTATAAAACCAGCATCTTTAGCCATTTGTTTTATTTCTGTTTTCTTGTAACCTCCTAATGGATACATTGTTCGTTTTAAACTATCTTGTCCTAATCCCCACAATACATAAGTTTGGTCCTTGCTATGATCTAATCCTTTATATATTATTTTTCTGTTATTTTCTTCTCGCAATTGCGCGTAATGCCCTGTTGCTATAAACTCGCAATCAAGCATATCTGCTCGTTTTAAAAGAGCTTCCCATTTAATATGTGTATTACATAATACACAAGGATTTGGTGTTCGTCCTGCAAGGTATTCTTCAACAAAATTATTTATGATTTGATCACCAAATTCACCTCTAATATCTAAGATGTAATGAGGGAAACCAAAAGTAACTGCCATTGAACGGGCATCATTAATACTATCTAAACTACAACAGCCAGTTTCTTTTTTTGTACTACCAGATGTTTCGTAGTCCCAGGTTTTCATTGTAATACCAATTACTTCATATCCTTGTTCATGTAACATCATTGCTGCTACTGAACTGTCAATACCACCACTCATTGCAACTAATACTTTCCCGTGTTTGCTCATTATTTTTGTTTAGTCTTTGTTATTTGGTAGATTTTGGATTAGTTGTTTTAGGTTTAGTTGTCGTTGGTTTTGTTTCAGTTGGCTTAGGTTTTTCTTCAATAGTTTTAGTTTTATTAAAGAAGTCATCCGTTTCTTTTTTCGTTGCTAATCTTCCTGAAATAAATAATTCTTTTTCTTTTATTTTCCCATCTTTATCTTTATAAATCCATGGGCCATTTTTTGAACCATTTTTATAAAATCCTGTGGCAACAGCAATTCCGTTTGGAAAATAATAGGTATTTTTTCCATCTAATTGCCCATTTAAATAAGTCCCTTCTCCTTTAATATGTTTTTTATCAAAATATTGTTTAAATGGCCCGTTTTTTATATCAAGTTTATAGGTGTGTTCATCACTTACAACTCCATCGGAAAAATAGGTATAAACAACTCCATTTTTTTTACCATCTACAAAAGTTTCCTTTGAGATTAATATTCCATTTTCATCAAAGTATGTCCAAACAGAATCTTTAATTTCATTGATATATTTTCCATAAGCCATTTTTTTACCTGTTGGATGAAAAAGGGTAGAATAACCAACTTTTCCGTTTTGAGAAAACAACATTTTTGCTTTTATGGAATCATTAGGATAATAATATTTAAACAAACCTTGAGGTTTGTCGTCCTTAAATAGTCCTTCATAAATTATTTTTTTTGATGTTGGATCAACTTTTTTCCAATACCCTTGCTTTTTCCCATTGGCATCAGTAGTTGTTTGAGCAAAACTAAATGCATAGCTCATTATCAATATCACTATAAATATAAAATGGAATTTTTTCATTTTTCAGTTTAAATAATATAACTTTTTTAAAAGGTAAAGTTACACTATCTTTCAATTAAAACAGACTTAGAAGTCGATTTTTCTGAAAAATTATGATTCAAATAAATCGTTTATAATTTATTTTTAACTGGTGTTGCGTATAATTTGATAAATAAATTCCTCAAAATATCTTGTTCTCCAATTAAAGTTGAAATTTGTTGACCGGTATATTCAATAAATTTTTGTTTTTCTATTTCAGTATAATTGTTTTGAAATAAATCAGTTTGATTCAGAATATCGTAAGCTATATAATTTACAGGATTGAGTTTGTAATTTTGATGTATTTGTTTATCAATAGAAAGCGTGAGTTGTTTTATTTTTTCATTTTCGTTAGAAACCTTTTCTATTTCATCTAACTCGTTTATTATTGGAGTTCCAAAAGCAATATGAATTTTACCTTTTGGTTGTTTGATACCAGTTAAAATGTGAACTAAATCTTCTCCTGGCGCTTTAATATATTTACTATGCAAACTTGATAAATAAAGCTCTTGAACTTTTAAATTATCACAAGGCTCATATTCAAAGCTAATTGTAATAGGTACAATATTTAGTTCAGATATACTTTTTTTAAAATCTTTGTTACCATTACTTAAGTTTAACATTTTAAGTAATCCAGTTTGAGTTAAATCGTTTCCGTCTTTAGTTCTTCCATTACGTTGTGCTATCCAAACACTTGAATTTTTATCTACAATTGTATGTCTAATATATGCGCTTAATTGTCTTGATATTTCATATAATTCTTTAACTGTTCCTTCACGTTTAACAGCAAACATTCTGTTCATTCTTCCAAAATCAGTTATAAAACCATTATCCATTAAATTTGAACCAAAAGTAATTTCTGATGTTTCAAACTCTTCTTTATCCAAAATAATTTGAAGAATGGCACTATCCAATAATATATCGCGATGATTTGCAATGTATAAGTAAGCTTTGTCCTTATCTAATTTATCTATTCCACTCCAAGTTAATCCATTTGAACTTTGGTTCACAATCGACCAAATAGCGTGACGCATATAGCCAGTCTGGAATTCATACGGAGATTTTGTGTCTAATGCTTTTTTAATTACCTCTTCTTTGCTTAAATCCGGAAAAATAAAAGCCATAGCTTTATGGTATGCTTCGTATTCAGATAATCTTTGCATCACTTCTTTTGATTCACTATCAAAATAAGGCCTTAGGAGGTCAAAATTAAATTCTTTAGCGAAATCACTTATATTATTTGGCTCTTCAGATTTATAAAATTTCATAATGTGTTCTTAAAATTAATACGGTGTCTCAAACTCAAAAATAGAATGATATATATATTCTGTAATTTTTTTATTACTTTCATTAATAATACCCCACTTTGAATTATTAGATTTAATGGCAAAAAAACCATGATGTAAGTTTTTAATATTTTCATATTTTGGTTCAATTATAAAATTTCCAAGAGTATCAATTACGCCCCAATTTCCTTGAATTTTAACCAAAGCTTTCCCGTTTTCAAAATCAGAAACTTGGTCAAATTTGTTAGGAATAATTTTATTAAAAGATATATTGCAAAATCCAAATTTCTCATTCGTTTTTGAAAATAAAAGACCATTATTAATTTTATTAAAATTTTTAACTGTAGCTGAATGCGCGTATATTAAAGGATTTCGTTCATTAGGTAAAATGATGTATTTATTTGTCGAATCAACTAATCCCCAGATTAAATCTTTTTTCACCCATGCATATCCTTCACTAAAATCTTGCGTGTCACTATAAATTGGATTAATAATATATTCGCCTTTTGTGTTTATACAACCCCATTTTCCATTTATTAAAACCCAAGCTTTATTATTTTTAAAATAACTTACTCTATCATATAGTGGTTGAGTAATTTCTTCACCATTTTTATTTAGATACCCAAACTTATTATCCCTTTTATAAATTGCAAAGCCGTTTTGAAATCTACGAATACCAGCTTTATAAGTTGGTTTTATTACAATTTCGTTCTTTGTATTTATAAAACCCCAGCAGCCATTTATTTTAACAAGTGCTAAACCATCGCTAAAATCTTCTGCACTTTCATAAATTAGTGGAATTGCTATTTCTCCATTATTATTTAGAAAGCCATATTTATTATTTCTTCTTATTCTGCCTAATCCATTATTAAATTCAAATATTCTTTCATTAATTGTTTGATTTTGATTTTCAGTATATATTATTTGCCCTTTTGAATTAATGTACTGGTGAATATAGTTGTCACTTAAATCTGTACCTTGATTAATAGTTACTAAAGTTATAAAAGTTTGGGCAACAGCAACTCTGTTAAACAAAAAAACATAAAGACTTAAAATAAATAATTTCTTCATCTTTTATCTATAAATGTAATTGGTTTTCGACTCAATTCAGGCATTTGTCTTTTTGCAATATTATCAGGTGTATCAATAATTATATTTGGAGCTACTCGTAATTTTGCTCTAAAATGATCTTTTAATTCTTTATCATAATTTGTTGGTGGGTTAATAACTCCAATATTTATTACTATTTCATCTGTGCCAATATCATTTGTATAAACTTCAATAATGTAATTTTTTATATAATCAACTGTATTTAAAATATCATATAAAGCGGGCGGATATAAACTTGTGCCTTTAAATTTTATCATTTGTTGTTTACGGCCAATAATAGGACTAATTCGCATTGTAGTTCTTCCGCATGCACATGGTTCGTAATGAGCAACGCAGATATCGCCAGTTTTAAAACGAATTAAGGGCATACCTTCAACTCCTAATGTAGTTACAGTTAATTCACCAGCTTCTCCTTTTTTTACGGGTTGATTATTGTCATCTAAAAATTCGGTAATCAGCAATTCAGGATTATAATGTCCACCATTTCCATATTCACATTCGGTAAAAGCAGCGCCCATTTCGGTAGAAGCGTATGTACTAAACAATTTAACAGGCCATTTATCTGTAATTCTTTTCCCTAAAGTGTTGTGTGTAAAATCTTCCTTTCGAATTGGTTCGCCAATACAAACTATTTTTTTAATACTGCAATTTTTATAATCAATATTATTTTGTTCAGCGTATTCAATTAATTTTAAAATGAAAGATGGAACAGCAATTGCAATTGTTGGATTCAACCGTTTAATTGTATCCCATTGAAATTCAGGCATTCCATTTCCAACTCTAATAATTCCGGCACCCATTTTTTTTAACCCTAAAAAATAAGCCATTCCAGCCATAAATCGTCTATCAATTGTAGTCATTAATTGATAGATATCATGTTTTGTGCCACCAGCGCAACTTAAAGAGACGTATTCATTATAGGCTAATCTTTCTAAATCTTTATCTGTAAGAATAAACGTAAGTGGGTCGCCAAGAGTACCACTAGTTGTTACATAGTCAATAACTTTTTCTGAAGTAACACACATAAAATCTTTATTATGTCTGTATAAATCATCTTTAGATGTAACTGGTATTTTTTGTAAATCAGAAATGCAATTTAATTCTGAAATTTTAATGTTATTGTTTTTAAAAACCGATTTATAAAAATTTGAGTTTTCATTTACATATTGAAGTAACTCAATAAATTTTGTGGTTTGAATTTGTTCAATTTCAGAAACCTCTTTTTTATCAATATCTTTATAATTTGGTAACATGAGGATACTAAAATACTCATTTTTTAAGGTTTTAAAACCACTTTATTAAAAATAATTATAATTTTATTTTTTATTTATTAAGACGTTTTTATGCCAGTAGATTATAATTTATCGAATGAATTAATAGATCATATTAAATTTTTTAACCCTAAACATTTAGCGCAAGATGTTCTGAATAGAAAGAGACTCTCAGAATTAGTTAGTTTGTGTTTTGATAAAGATTTATTAATAAGTAGCCGAGCTACATGGGTTTTATGGCATTGTAGTGATATTGATTTTAACGCATTAATCCCATATCATATCAATTTGATTAATAACTTAAAAAACAAAAATTTGCATAATGGAGTTATTAGAAATACTTTGAGGCTTTTTCAAAAACATGCTGTTCCTAAAAAGAAGGAAAGTTTTATGATTGACATCTGTTATAGTTATATTAAAAATCCAAATGAAGCTATTGCTGTTAGAGCTTTCGCAATGACAATTATATTTAATATCAGTAAACCTTATCCAGAATTGCTATTGGAATTGAAATCTGTTTTAGAACTGCTAAATCATCCTGATGAAAGTGGAGGAATTAAATCACGAATAAAAAATACACTTAAGGATATTGATAAGGTGTTAAAATTAAATAACTAGTTATTTTTATTTTGTATATATTTCCATTAATTGTTGTGCAATTTTGACTTTATGAAATTTTTCAGCGTATAAAAAACCTTTTTCTGACATCTCTTTTTTTAAACTTTCAGAAATTATTAATTCATTTATTTTGGAAGCTAAATCTATTTCATTTAGTGGATTTATATAAATTGAATTTGGACCACCAGCCTCTGGAAAGCAGCCACTTTTTGTTGTAATAACAGGTGTTTTTGAAATCAGCGCTTCTATAATTGGAATGCCGAAACCTTCAAAAATAGATGGATAAATAAAAATAGATGCTTTTTGGTAAATGATTGGTAATTGCTCGTTCGTTACGTTTTCTAAAAACATAACTCTGTTATTTAAATTATTTTGTTGAATAAATTTATTGACTTCTTTAAAATAATTTGTTTTTCTACCAACAACAACTAATTGAATTTTTTCAACTTTTTTTAAAGCTTTAATTATTGTAAGTAGGTTTTTTCGTTCTTCAATTGTACCAACATATAATAAATAGGATTCAGGTAATTGATATTTTTTTTGAACTTGTTGAATTTCAATTTCTGAATAGGTTTTATAAAAAGTATCATCGCAACTTTGATAAATAACCTTTATTTTTTGCTCTGGAATATTGAAAAAAGCAATAATATCTTTTTTTGTTTCTTCGCTTATGGCTATAATAACATCTGCATTTTTGCAGGCAGAATAAAACTTTCGACGATATATTAACCGATCAAAATATGAATATAAATGAGGATAACGTAAAAAAATTAAATCGTGAATGGTAACTATTTTTTTGCCTTTAAATTGTTTAATGTTTATAGGTAATTCATTACTTAAACCATGATAAACATCTACGTTTCGCTTATTTATTTCATTTGTTATTGAATATGAACGCCAAAAACCTTTTAAATTATTTTCAAAAAATCCAGATGGTTGAATTATTTCTATGTTTTTAAAAATTGAAATTTCTTCGTTAAAATTTTGATCACTTTTTTTAGGTGTAAATAAAAACTGTTTTATATCTGGGTAAAAATAATGCAAAGACTTAATAATAGTACGGGCATAATTTCCCAAACCACTATTGTTTAAAAATGCTCTTTTAGCGTCGAATGCAATTTTCAATTTCAATATTTTAAACTGCTACATTATGTTCTCTTAATGCATCATTAAGAGAAGTTTTTAAATCAGTACTTGCCTTACGTTTGCCTATAATTAACGCACATGGCACTTGAAAATCTCCCGCTGGAAAAGATTTAGTATATGAACCTGGAATAACAACACTTCTTTCAGGAACATAACCTTTAGTCTCAATTGGAGTTTCTCCTGTTACATCAATAATTTTTGTTGACATGGTTAAACATACATTTGCCCCTAAAACTGCTTCTTTTCCAACTCTTACACCTTCAACAACAATACATCTGGAACCTATAAAACAATTATCTTCGATAATTACAGGAGCTGCTTGAATAGGTTCTAAAACGCCACCAATACCAACGCCGCCACTTAAATGGACGTGTTTACCAATTTGTGCACAACTCCCTACAGTTGCCCAAGTATCAACCATAGTTCCTTCATCTACATAAGCACCTATATTGACAAAACTCGGCATTGTAATTACATTTTTTGATATATAGCTACCAAATCGCAATACAGAGCCAGGTACTGCTCTAATTCCTGAAGCTTCTAAATTTGTCTTGAGTTTCATTTTATCATGAAATTCAAAAGGTTTTAATTCCATAGTTTCCATTTGTTGAATTGGGAAATAAAGAATAACGGCTTTCTTAATCCAATCATTAACCTGCCATGTTCCGTCAGCTTTCGGCTCAGCAACTCTTAGTTTCCCTTTATCTAATTGTTCTATAATATCTCTTATAACCGCTTGGTTTGTAGGGATTTTTAATAACTCTCTATCGTCCCAAATAGTTTCGATTAATTTTTGCATAAAATTTGATTAAAATATTGTTTGCAAGTTAAGTAAAATATGTATATTTGCACTCCAAATTTTTGGATTGGTTATGTAGCTCAACTGGATAGAGCACCTCACTACGGATGAGGAGGTTTGGGGTTCGAATCCCTACATGATCACTAGTAAAACCCTTTGAAAACCAGAGGGTTTTATTTTGAAAAATAAAATTTGGTGAGGTAGCTCAGTTGGTTAGAGCATCGGATTCATAACCCGAAGGTCACGAGTTCAAATCTCGTTCTCACTACAAAGGTTGTTTCTTAATTGAAACAACCTTTTTGTTTTAAAACAACCATCTTAACATACTAACATTTTGCAATATGTATATTATAGTTTTTTAGTATTAAATGTTTTAACATTTATAATAACTGCTTATGATAAGAAATTGGCTTTCAAAAAACAAAATAGAGTGCCTGAAAATAAGTTGTTGTTATTAGTTGCAATTGGAGGAACTATAGGAGGATTATTAGCTATGTTGATTTTTAAACATAAAACTTCTAAAATCTCTTATTTAATCAAGTTTTTTATAATTGTGATTTTACAAATACTCTTGATTTTGCTATTGTTTAAATATGATTACATACAACAGATTTATACCGAATACACATAAAACATAGACCAATTTTAGCAAAGCCTCATTGTACAATTTTTATGTAGTATCGGCATAACCAATTATTAATTATTTTTATTAATTGGATTAAAAAATAATTGTAATTGGTATTAAATAAAAAAGCTCTTCATAATATCGAAGAGCTTTAATTAAAAACATGAAAACTATAAGTATTTAAAATTCATTTACTCCTTGCACGGTCGTATACTTCATCGTGTATTTAATTCCAGGATTCATGTATTTATAAGCACTGTGAGCCATTAAAGCAGCTTCGTGAAAACCACATAAAATTAATTTCAATTTGTTTTTATAAGTGTTTATATCTCCTATAGCATAAACGCCTTCAATATTTGTTGAATAATCATCTGTATTAACTTCAATAGCGTTCTTGTCAATATTTAATCCCCAATTTTCTATTGGGCCTAATTTCGGACTCAATCCAAATAATGGGATTAAATGATCTGTAGAAATTATAGTTTGCTCATTTGTTTTGCTATGCGTCATGCTAACTGATTCTAATTTATCAGAACCAGCAACAGAGTTTAAAACTGTATTTAAGTGTAATTTAATTTTTCCTTCTTCAGCTAATTTCATGACTTTATTTACACTATCAGGAGCGCCTCTAAATGATTCGCTTCTGTGAACTAAGGTTAATTCCGAACAAACATCAGATAAAAATATTGCCCAATCTAAGGCGCTATCTCCACCACCAGCAATTACCATTTTTTGATTACGGTATTTTTCAGGATCTAATATCATATAGTTAATCCCTTTTCCATTTTCAAATTGTGTTAATCCTTCAACCTCTGGCTTACGAGGCTCAAAACAACCTAAGCCACCTGCAATTACAATAACTTTAGCTTGTATTTGAGTGCCTAAATTTGTTGTTAATACAAAATCTCTGTCTCCTCTTTTTTCAAGTGATTCAATTCGTTCCCCTAAAGTGTAGCCTGGATGAAATGGTTCAGCTTGTTTTACTAAATTTTCCACTAAATCTTGAGCTAAAACACTAGGAAAACCTGGTATATCATAAATAGGTTTTTTAGGGTAAATTTCAGATAATTGCCCACCTACTTGTGGTAAATAATCAACTAAATGGCAACGCATTTTTAAAAGACCCGCTTCAAAAATTGCAAACAAAGCAACTGGACCAGCGCCAACAATGGCAATATCAGTAGTAATCATTTTATTTTTTATTATTCTTTAAAAATTCTTGAACCAATTGCTCATCTGTTTTTCCTAAATTTTTTATGCAAGCTTTTGCATCACGTTCCCAAGCTGTATTTGGATATTCTTTTATGATTTGTTCGTATATTTTTTTTGCTGCAGGTTCATTATTCAGCATAGACGAATCATCATAAACTTGAGCTAATAAAAACAAAGCAGCACCTCTGTTTCTAAACATTGGAAATTCATCCGTACATTTTTGTAGCAATATTTGAGATTGTTGATACTTGCCAACAGATTGAGCAATTTGTCCAGCCTTCAATAAGAAGATAGGGGCAAGGCTATCATCTTTACAAGTTGAGGCAAAATTATTAAATGCATTTATGGCTTGATCAGCTAAATTAGGATCAACTTTATTTGCTTTAAGTAAAATACTATCCATTTTTGTTGCATCTAAATACAACATTTTACAATCTCCTCCAATAATAACAGCTTTAGTTGAATCGCCTTTTAAAGCATCTTCTTTTTTTGTTTCGTCGCTATTTCCGCAAGAATTAAGTAGAACAACTGCTGAAATTAAAATTCCTATTTTTTTTAACATGCTTTTATTTTTTTGGTATAAATACTTTTGTTTTGTAATCGGCTCTAAATTTACCTTTGCTAATATCTGCTAATTTTCCACTAATCATTTTTCGTTTAAATGGGCTGATTTTATCAGTAAAAAGTATGCCTTCAATGTGGTCGTATTCATGTTGAATAACGCGTGCTATAACTCCATTATAAGTTTCTTTATGTTTTTTAAAATGCTCATCATAATACTCAATCGTTAAATCAGGTTTACGCAACACATCTTCTCTAATTTTTGGAATACTTAAACAACCTTCATTAAATTTCCATTCTTCACCTTCTTCATTAGTAATGACGGCATTAATGAATGTTTTTTTAAATCCATCCATTTGTTTCATTTCTTCTGCAGTAAATTCAGGTTCTTCATCTTCATCAACCTCTGCAAATGGGCTAGCATCTATTACAAATAAACGAATTGCTTTTCCAACTTGAGGAGCAGCTAAACCTACACCATTAGCTTCATACATGGTTTCATACATGTTCTGAATTAATGCAGGTAAATTTTCGTGTGATTTTTCAATATCAACACATTTCTTTCTTAAAACTGGGTCGCCGTAAACAACAATAGGTAATACCATTTTTTATTCTATTTTTAAATCAATATTTCTTTAAAGATTTAAGAGACAATTTGACTCAAAGGATTAAAGAGATTTAGTATAATATCTTTCCTCTTTCTTTCGACAATAATGTCTTTTTAATCTCTTTTATCTATTTATTCTCTTCTGTCTTTTTTTTCTTTATCTTGTATAATTTGGAGCTTCTCTTGTAATAACAACATTATGCGGATGACTTTCTTTCACTCCAGCTGCAGTTATTTTAATGAATTTGGCCGCTTGTAATCCTTTAATATCTTTAGCGCCACAATATCCCATTCCCGCTCTTAAACCTCCAATTAATTGGTACATAACTTCTGCCAAATGTCCTTTAAACGGAACTCTACCACTAATTCCTTCAGGCACTAATTTTTTAATATCATCTTCCATGTCTTGGAAATATCTGTCTTTTGAGCCTTTTTGCATGGCCTCTAATGACCCCATTCCTCTATAGGCTTTAAATTGACGGCCTTCAAAAATAATCGTTTCTCCAGGACTTTCTTCTACACCTGCAAACATTCCACCCATCATAACTGTACTTGCTCCAGCCGCAATAGCTTTTACAATGTCGCCTGTAAAACGTATACCACCATCTGCTATAATTGGTAAGCGACCTTTTAAAGCTTGCGCAACATCCATAATTGCTGATAATTGAGGAACACCTACACCTGCAATAATTCGTGTTGTGCAAATTGAACCAGGTCCAATCCCAACTTTAACTCCATCAGCTCCTGCTTTCATTAAATCTAATGCCGCAGCTCCTGTTGCAATATTTCCTACTATAACTTGCAATTTTGGATATTTCTTTTTTACAGTTTTTAACATGGTAATTACACCTTTTGAGTGTCCATGTGCTGTATCTATAATAATTGCATCAACACCTGCATTATACAAAGCATCAACTCTTAACATTGTATCATGAGTAACACCAACTGCAGCTGCAACTCTTAATCTACCTAAATCATCTTTTGCTGCATTTGGACGAACTTTAATTTTAACAATATCTTTATAAGTAATTAAACCAATTAGTTTTTTGTTTTTATCAATTATGGGAAGTTTTTCAATTTTATGATCTTGCAAAACAACTTCTGCTTGTTTAAGAGTAATTCCTTGTAAAGCGGTAACAGCATCTTTAGCATGCGTCATAACTTCTTTAATTGGACGTTTTAAATTTTTCTCAAAGCGTAAATCTCTATTTGTTACAATGCCTACAAAAATTTTATTAGCATCGACAACTGGTATTCCTCCAATTTTATTTTCTGCCATAATTGTTAAAACATCACCTATTGTTGCATCTTGAAGTATTGTTAATGGGTCTGCAATCATGCCACTTTCGCTTCGTTTTACTTTGCGAACATGAGCTGCTTGTTCATCAATCGTCATATTTTTATGTAAAACACCAATACCTCCTTCTTGTGCAATTGAAATTGCTAATTGATATTCGGTAACCGTATCCATTGCCGCTGAAACGATTGGAGAATTTATTTTAATGTTTTTAGTAAAAGAGCTCGCTATGTTTACTTCACGAGGTAATACTTCTGAATAAGCTGGAACTAGTAAAACGTCGTCGTAAGTTAAACCTTCGGGAGCAAATTTGTTTGCTAAAAAAGTTGATGCCATAATTTGAATTTTAGTTGTAAAATTCGGGCAAAAGTAAGCAAAAAATACAATTTTAGCTAATATGTTTTTAGGGTTTTAACGAAGTTTCTAAAAAAGAGAAAGTCCCGGCCACTACCCCGAGACTTTCTTAATCAATTAAATTTAGGACTAAACTATACTAAAACTTACTACCTATAGTAATACCAATTGTCGTGCCAAAATTATTTAAGGCTGTTTTATCTACGTAATTGGAGTTATACATATAATAATCTTCACTACTAATGCGACGAGTAAATGAAACATCGAGATATGTTTTTTTGTTACGAATACCAATCCCACCAGTAAAAAATGAGGTGACTAAATTGCCAGAAAATGTTTGTCCAAATGGGCTACCATACATGGCATAACCTAAACGAACAAATACAGGTTTTATATTTGCTTCTGCTCCAACTCTTAAATTGGAAGTTCGGTCGTATTTACTTCTAATAGTTTGATTAACGCCTGAAAAAACAGAAGCTCCAGTATTTTGTAAATAGGCTTGTTTGTAATTAATTATATCATAATCAATATTTAGGGCACCAAATTTTTTATATAGTAGGGCAATGCTACCCGTAAATTTCATAGGGGTAATTATTTTATAATTATATTTTCCAATAGGTCTTTTTGGGTCTTCAGTTGTATAAGATCCACCTTCATCATAACTAGCTTTCATGTCATAGTTATAAGTATCTGTTAAATTATAAACAGTTGGTGAATTAAAACTGGCTCCAACTCTTATAAATTCTGAAGCACGATAAATAAGCCCTAATTTTAAATTATATCCACTACCAGTTGTTTTAAAAGATTCTATGTACCTTAATTCTTTAAAGCCCCCAACTTTTTCAGAAGGATAATACCAAACAGGATAATCGTAATTTCCTTTTCTGATAGAGTCTTTATCATCTGTTTCAGAATAAATAGATGAGTAATTATAGTTAACATTTGGAATACCTAAAGTAGCACCCATATATAATTTATCTTTAAAGCCATAAGCGTAATTAAAACACCATTCATTGTTTCTGCCCGATGTTTCAATAGTTTTAGCTTGCGTTACGTTATATTTTGGATTTACTAAACTATAATATTTTCCATTTATGGTATCAATTAAATATACTTCATAAGCTAAACCAGCAAATGTTGCATCTAAATTTTTTATCGAACTACTACCTGCAGTTGCTAAAATGTCTTGTGTGATGCTTTTATGATTACTACTTCCACTAATGTTTGTAAGTGAATTATAATTTGAAATTTGATTACAAGATAATCCAATAGCATGATGATTTTCAATATTTGTTTTACTATCCCAAGCTCCTACTAATGTTAAACCGTCAAACGGTAAACTAGCCTTAAAATCTTTAGTAACCGTATTATTGTGATTGGCAGATACAGAATTAAATTTTAAACCAACAGAAATATTAATGTCTCCTTTTTTATATAATCCAATTCCTGCAGGGTTTATAGCCATGCAACTTCCGTCTGCACCTAAAGCCCCAAAAGAACCTGCCATGGCTTTACTACGGGAACTACCGCCAAAAAATGTTTGGGAATATCTTATAGCATCAATATCATTTTGTGATATAACACTTAATGATAACAAGCTTATGGCTGTTAAAATTTTGAAATGTATCATAATAAATTAACTCTAAATGAATGAAATTGAAAACTATCTTGGACGAGAACCTCCGTTGTTAGACGGTTGTGAATTACCACCATTATTGTTAGGTGCTTGTGGCGATTCGTGTTGCCTAACAGGCTGCTCGAATCTTGGCGATTCATTTTGTTGCCTAACAGGTTGTTGTCTAACAGGTTGTTGTCTAATAGGTTCTTGTTTTACAGGAACTTCGTTTGAGTTGTTATTATTTCTAACAGGTTGTTCGTATGTGTTAGATTTTACAGGCTGTTCATGAGTTGAATTATTATTTCTAACTGGCTGATTATTTGGATTATCTGTGTTTCTTATTGGAGAATTATTTCTTATTTCGCCTGTTTGGTAAGTATTGTTATTATTTCTAATTGGATTAGAATTATTATCAAAATTATTAGATTTTGGTCTAGAAATAGGTGCAAATTTTTCTGTTTTTTCTTGTTGTTCAACTACCGCATTAGTATACCTATTATAATAGGAATCGTCCGTTGATTTCATTCCTGGATTTGACGATTGTCTTCCATTTCCTCCACCATGTGAACTTCTTGGGCCGTAAGTATAAGAACTATTATAGTCATGGCTATTATAATAACCCCAACCGTTGTTTCCATAATAATTATTCCAACCGTTATATCCGTTATATCCATAAGGGTTTCCATAACCACTATTATAACCGTAACCAAAACCAAATGAATTGCCATATCCATAAGGCATTCCATAATAGCCATTATTATAACCAGAGTAATAACCATTATTGAACCCATTATTATAACCATTCATATAAGGGTTGTATCCATTATATCCATAACCATTATTGCATCCCCAACCATTATTTGCATAAAAACTGACTGATGGATTATAACTATAATTATTATAACTACTTCCCCACCAGCTATATCCATTATAAACGCTTACACCATAATTATAGGGATTATGATTGTACCAATAAGAATTAGTATAATAGTTATCATAATAGCTTAAGCCATTGATTGAATTATCAAAACGTTTTACACGAGTTGCATATTCATAATCGTAATAATCATCGTATTTAAACTCTCTATCTTTATAATTAGGATTAGCATCATCTAAAGCTTTTTGAGCTAAACGAGCATCGTTTATAGAATCATTATAGCGTTGTTTATAAGCATCTTCTTTCGCTTTTTGAATTGCGGCTAATCTCGCTTCTTCCTTTCTTTCAGTGGATGGATTAGCATAAACATCATCAGTAAAAGTACCTGCTTTTTTTAAAGCACAGGATGACAAGAAAATAGAAATGACAACGGAAAATAAAACAAAGTTTTTCATTATTTTTAGTTTTAAATATTAGCCAATAGGTCTAATAAAAGTTTAACTTTGCGGGGTTTTGTGAGTATAAAGTTACAAAATTAATGCCGAAAAAAAATAAAAAAATATATTTTAACAATTGTTAATAGTTATGAGTAAAGATTTAACATCAAGAGCCGCCGATTATAGTAAATGGTATAATGATATTGTTGTAAAGGCTGATTTAGCTGATCATTCTGCAGTACGCGGGTGTATGGTTATAAAACCTTATGGTTATGGTATTTGGGAAAACATGCAAAAAACATTAGATAAAATGTTTAAAGATACAGGGCATGTTAACGCCTATTTTCCATTATTTATACCAAAAAGTTTATTTGAAGCTGAAGAAAAAAATGCTGAAGGTTTTGCTAAGGAATGTGCGATTGTAACGCATTACCGTTTAAAAACTGATCCAAATAATCCTGGAAAATTAATGGTTGACCCAGAAGCAAAGCTTGAGGAAGAACTAATTGTTAGACCTACGAGTGAAGCAATAATCTGGAATACTTATAAAGGTTGGATACAATCTTATAGAGATTTACCATTGCTTATTAATCAATGGGCAAATGTTGTGCGTTGGGAAATGCGCACACGTTTATTTTTAAGAACGGCTGAATTTCTTTGGCAAGAAGGGCATACAGCTCATGCAACAAAAGAAGAAGCTATTATTGAAACAGAAAAAATGCTTGATGTTTATGCTGATTTTGTTGAAAATTGGATGGCTGTGCCTGTTGTAAAAGGAATGAAAACTGCTAACGAACGTTTTGCTGGCGCAGATGAAACTTATTGTATTGAAGCTTTAATGCAAGATGGAAAGGCCTTGCAAGCTGGGACGTCACATTTTTTAGGACAAAATTTTGCTAAGGCTTTTGATGTACAATTTGTAACAAAAGATAATAAAAAAGAATTTGTTTGGGCAACTTCTTGGGGAGTTTCAACCCGATTAATGGGTGCTTTAATAATGAGCCATAGTGATGATAATGGATTGGTTTTACCTCCAAAATTAGCGCCAATACAAGTTGTAATTGTTCCGATTTATAGAACTGATGAAGGCTTAGCGAAAATAAGTGAAGTTGTTTTAAAGTTAAAAACTAATCTTCAAGCTAAAGGCATTTCAGTAAAATATGATGATAATGATACGCGTAAACCAGGTTGGAAATTTGCTGAGCATGAATTAAAAGGTGTACCGGTTCGAATTGGAATTGGAGAACGTGATTTAGAAAATGGAACCATTGAATTAGCTCGTAGAGATACACTAACTAAAGAAACTGTTGCTATTGAAGGTATTGAATCGGTTATTGAAAATTTATTAATTGATATTCAAAATAACTTATTTAATAGAGCAAAAGAACGTCAAACTCAAAGTACTTATCTAGTTGATACTTATGCTGATTTTAAAACAACATTGGATGAAAAGCCAGGTTTTATTTTAGCACATTGGGATGGAACTCCTGAAACTGAAGAGAAAATTAAAGAAGAAACCAAAGCTACTATTCGTTGTGTTCCTTTAAATAATAAACAAGAAGCTGGTGTTTGTATTTACAGCGGAAAACCAAGTAAACAAAGAGTTTTATTTGCTAGAGCGTATTAAAAAATGGATACAAAATTTTTAAATATTGAAAAACATATCGAGCATTTTATTTCAATGTTAGTAGAGTATACTCCTAAATTAATTGGAGCATTTTTAGTATTGTTTTTTGGTCTTTGGTTAATTAGACGACTTGCTAAAGTTGCATCAAAGGCAATGGATAAAAAAGATTTAGACGTCTCTTTACGAACGTTTTTATTAAGTTTATTATCGGTTGGTTTAAAAGTAATTTTAATAGTTACCGTTGCAGGGATGATTGGCATTGGAACTACATCTTTTGTAACAATACTCGGTGCGGCAGGTTTAGCAGTTGGTTTAGCGTTACAAGGGTCATTATCCAATTTTGCAGGAGGAGTTTTGCTACTCATTTTTAAACCTTATAAAGTAGACGATGTTATTGAAGTACTTGGACAAACGGGTAAAGTAACAGAAATACAAGTTTTTAATACATTACTCATTACATCCGATTTAAAAACAATTATTTTGCCAAACGGAGCTGTTTCTAATGGAACTATAGTAAATTATAGCAGGAATGGATTATTAAGAGGTAATGTAGACGTTGTGGTTTCCGCAAGTAATGATATTGATAAAGTGAAAGAATTACTTTTAGCTGCGGTTATAAAACATCCTTTAATTATTAAAGAACCACAACCTGATATTGTAGCCGTCAAAATTATTGATAACGCTGTAACTCTTTCTATTAAAGCTTATGGAAAGTCGGATGATCTTTCTCAAATAAATTCCGACATCGTTCAAATTGCAAAAAAAGTGTTTGAACAACATAAAATTGATGCACCTGTTCAGTTGAGGTTAGTGCAAAATAGTTAAGAGTTAACTAATAATATTCTTTATATTTTAGTCCCGAAAAATTATTTATCTTTAAAGTCTTAAAAACAAAATAATTGCCATGTTTGATAATTTATCCGAAAAACTAGAAAGAGCCCTTAAAACACTTAAAGGTCAAGGAAAAATAACTGAAATAAATGTTGCCGAAACTTTGAAAGAAGTTCGTAAAGCATTACTAGATGCCGATGTTAACTTTAAAGTTGCAAAAACGTTTACTGATACAATAAAAGAAAAGGCGTTAGGGCAAAATGTATTAACTGCTGTTTCTCCAAGTCAATTGCTAGTTAAAATTACTCATGATGAGTTAACTCAATTAATGGGTGGACAAATGGAAGAGATTTTCTTAGGAGGAAATCCAACCATTATTATGATGAGTGGTTTACAAGGTTCAGGTAAAACTACGTTTACTGGAAAGTTAGCTAATTTTTTAAAAACTAAAAAAGGTAAAAAACCATTATTGGTTGCTTGCGACGTTTATCGTCCGGCTGCAATTGATCAATTACATGTTTTAGCTGAGCAAATTGGCGTTGATGTTTATTCGAATAAAGAAGAAAAAAATCCAATAAAGATTGCACAAGCTGCAATTATTCAAGCTAAGGAAAATGGAAATAGCATTGTTTTAATTGATACGGCTGGTCGTTTAGCTGTTGATGAGCAAATGATGAACGAAATTGCTGATTTAAAAAAAGCAATTAATCCCAACGAAATTTTATTTGTTGTAGATGCCATGACAGGTCAAGATGCTGTAAATACAGCAAAAGCATTTAATGATCGTTTAGATTTTGATGGCGTTGTATTAACAAAATTAGATGGTGATACACGTGGTGGAGCTGCATTATCAATAAAGTCAGTCGTTAACAAACCAATTAAATTTATTGGTACTGGCGAAAAAATGGAAGCGTTGGATGTTTTTTATCCAGAACGTATGGCTGATCGTATTTTGGGAATGGGTGACGTTGTAACTTTAGTTGAACGCGCACAAGAACAATTTAATGAGGAAGAAGCACGAAAATTATCTAAAAAAATTGCCAAAAATCAATTTGACTTTAACGACTTTTTAGGTCAGTTACAGCAAATAAAAAAAATGGGAAATATTAAAGATTTGGTTGGAATGATTCCTGGCGTTGGAAAAAGTTTAAAAGATACCGAAATTAAAGAAGATGCCTTTAAAGGTATTGAAGCCATCATCGGTTCTATGACTCCAAAAGAAAGAAGTAATCCTGAATTATTAAATGGATCTCGTCGTTTGCGTATTTCAAAGGGAAGTGGACAAACTATTACGGAGGTTAATAAATTATTAAAGCAATTTGAAGATACGCGAAAGATGATGCGCATGATGGGCGATAAAAATAAAATGGCTCAATTGATGAAACAAATGCCAGGTGGAATGCCAAAAATGTAAGAATTGATTAAAAGTTGAAAAGGTAGAAAATTTTAAAATGAAAAAAGTTATAATAATATTACTTATATGCAATATAATTTTTTCATTTTTGACCTGTAGGAAAAAACTTGCTGATCCAATTAATTTATATGGTATTTGGGTTTCAGATGATGGATCATGTGGTTATTTGTATTTAGACTTAAAAAAAAATGGGCCTAGTCAATATGGTACGGATTCACCTGCAATTGGCTGTCATGATAAGATCTTTAAAGGAAAATCAAGAATTACTAAACATTTTTTATATGTAGGAATTACAAAATTTGAGATTCTAGAACAACCTGAATTAGTTTCAGGAAATGAAGTGAGAGGTTGGACTAAAATAATTGGTAATCAGATTGATAAAAAAGGAATTGTTACTGCTAAAATGAAATTAAAAAATGGTTTATTTCATGGTAGAATTGATCTTCAATTTTATAAGGTTATTGATTATTAATTGTATTTCAAACACCATAAATTACCTATATATTCAAAATTTCAATATAATTCGATGATACTAATAGACGGAAAAAAAATATCACTTGAGCTTCAAGCAGAAATTGCTATTGAAGTTAAAGAATTAATTGCTAAAGGAAAGAAGCAACCACACTTAGCAGCTATTTTAGTTGGTGATGATCCTGCGTCTCAAACTTATGTAAATAATAAAGTTAAGGCTTGCGAAAATGTTGGTTTTAAATCAACTTTAGTGAAATTTGAACCCAATGTTTCTGAACAAAAATTATTAGCTAAGATTGAAGAATTAAATAATGATATTGATATTGATGGGTATATTGTGCAACTGCCATTGCCTCGACATATTTCAGAACAAAAAATTATTGAAGCTATTAAGCCGAGTAAAGATGTAGATGGTTTTCATCCTATCAATGTTGGGCGTTTAGTTTTAAATTTACCAACCTATGTAAGCGCAACTCCTTTTGGTATAGTTCAAT
Organism: Bacteroidota bacterium; assembly: GCA_038327195.1. Taxonomy (GTDB): domain Bacteria; phylum Bacteroidota; class Bacteroidia; order B-17B0; family Aurantibacillaceae; genus UBA4416. Next base: position 95,593 of record JBBQKU010000002.1, read on the forward strand.
TATTAGAACGTTACAATATTCCAACCGATGGAAAACATTGTGTAGTGATTGGTCGAAGTCATATTGTAGGTTCGCCAATGAGTATATTAATGGCTAAAAATACTAATCTTGGAAACTGCACAGTAACGCTTTGTCACAGTCACACAAAAAATTTAAAGGAACACACTTTAAACGCTGACATTATTATTGCAGCTATTGGTAAACCAAATTTTGTAACTGCTGATATGGTAAAAGAAGGAGCAGTTATTATTGATGTTGGTATTAACAGAGTAGATGATGCATCATTACCAAAAGGGTTTAAATTAGTTGGTGATGTAAAGTTTGATGAGGTTTCTAAAAAAGCATCATACATAACTCCAGTACCTGGTGGAGTAGGTCCAATGACAATTGCCTCTCTTATAAAAAACACCTTGATTGCTGCTAAAAAAGAGTTTTAGCTTTTTGTATTTAAAACTTTAAAACAATTTGTGAGTTTTGGTGTTTTATAATTAATGAAAACAACTTTAATTATTGGAGCCTCTTCGGGTATAGGAAAAGCCTTAGCTGAAAATTTAATACGGAAAAAAGAAACTGTCATTTCTATTTCCAGAAATGTGCCAGATGCGCCATTTAGCCATTTTTACAAACATGATATTTTATCGGATGAGAATTTACCTGCCATTGCTGAGCGCATTGATGGGATTGTATATTGCCCAGGTTCAATTAATTTAAAACCATTTCGTGCTTTAAAAAAACAAGATTATTTAGCAGATTTTGAGTTAAATGTTTTAGCAGCCATTAAATGTATTCAGTTTTATTCCGAAAATTTGTTGAGGTCTAAAAATCCTTCTATCGTTTTATATAGCACTGTTGCTGTAAATACCGGCATGTCATTTCATTCGAGTGTTGCCGTTAGTAAAGGTGCTGTTGAAGGATTAACAAAAGCATTGGCAGCAGAATTTGCGCCAAAAATTAGAGTGAATTGCATTGCTCCTTCATTAACAAACACACCACTTTCTGAAAGATTAATTAACACACCCGAAAAATTAGAAGCGAGTGCAAATCGTCATCCTTTAAAAAGAATTGGAACTGATAAGGATATAGCTAATGCTACAGAATTTTTATTATCTGATAATGCAAGTTGGATAACAGGGCAAATAATGCACATTGACGGCGGAATGTCAACTTTAAAATAATGAGTGCAATAAGACATTTTTCGGGTCAAGATATTGTGATGATGGAACAGCGAAGTAGAGCTGCATTTATAAATTCATTAAGCGGATTTAAAAGTGTTTCGCTTGTTGGTACTATAAATAATTTAGGTCAAACCAACTTAGCAATTTTTAATTCGGTTATTCATATTGGTGCTAACCCGGCTTTAATTGGAATGATAATAAGGCCAAATTCGGTTAACCGTCACACTTTAGAAAACCTTTTGGAAACGAATTGCTATACCATTAATCATATTAATGAGGATATTTATAAAAAAGCACATCAAACATCAGCTCGTTATCCTAAAGAAATTTCCGAATTTGATGCTGTGGGTTTAACACCCGAATTTCATAATAAAATAAAATCACCTTTTGTAAAAGAAAGTCATATTAAATTCGGATTACAATTTGTAGAACGCCATGATTTAAAAATTAATGGAACGATTTTAATTATCGGTAAAGTTATAGAAGTATTTGTTCCCGAAAATTGTTTAACATTGGATGGTGTTATTGATGTTGAAAAAGCAGGAACCATTACAACATCAGGTTTAGATAGTTATCATTCAACAAAACGTTTATCACGATTAACTTATGCTAAGCCAAATACATTACCTTTAGAATTGGTTAAAACAGGTGATTGAATTAACTAAAAAAAATAAGAAAAGGTTATTAAATTAAAAAGAAGTTAGTTAATCATATTTTTAATTAAGCATTGTTATATCATTAGCCAATATAAATTAGTCTAATTAAAATTTGTCACATCGAGCGTAGTCGAGATGTAGCAATGGGTTCTCGACTACGCTCGAACTGACATTAGACTAATAATAAATAGCTAATGGTGTTAAATACTAATAGCAAAAACATCTTTCTCTTTTTCTAAATCTGTTAGCAGATATCTTTAAATTATATGATGTAATTTAAAAATTTATTGCTCAATAATTAATTTGCTATTCACTGTTTTGTTCCCTGATTTAATTGAAATTAAATAAAGTCCATTGGTTACATTCATAAAAATCAATTCTTCATTTTGTGAAACATCTTTCTTATAATAAATTAATCTTCCATCAAGAGAGTATACCCTTACATCCATCAATTCATTTTTCAAATTATCTATTTTTATTTTTCCATTTGAAGGATTTGGTGAAATTAAAATTGAATTAACACTATTTTCTTCATTTAAACCTACACCAGAAAAATTAACGACTGTTGAAGTTGTAGCAGTGTGACAAATATTTGAACTTACTAATGTAATAGTGTAAGATCCGTATGCAGTGTATGTTACAGGAGGAGGATTTAATAATGTACTAGTAACTGAATTTCCAAAATTCCAAGAATAAGTAGTTGAGTTTGTAGAAGTATTAGTTACACTAACAGTTGTGCCACTTAATGTGCTTGTAAATGCAGCTAATGAAACAAAATTGCTTGTATTATTTGCTGTATCTGCTATACCTTCACTCATATTATAATATGAGCCACTAGGGGTTGTTTCTAATTTTAAAGTCCTAACCATGTATTTATAAATACCTGGATAAACTAAACAATTGTCAGTATAAGTTGTAGTGGTAATTGGTAAAGCGTTTATTTTTGTGTAACTAGAATTTACTGCATTTTTCATATAAATATTATAACCTACAACAGTTGTTTCTGTTGAGGCAGACCAAGAAATATTACAATTATTTCCAACTTTTGTCGCAATTACGTTAGATACAGGTGAAACAATGTCATTTCTTAAAGTTGGATCTCCCATTAAAGCAATATGAACAGAATTGAATAATGCATATCCGATTGGATAAGGAGAGGGGAAATAAGTTGTTGTATTATTTTGAGTCAATAAAGTACTATAGCCAATATTTTCTCCCATAGCCATATGATGAAACATCCAATTCGGACGACCTGCCCAAACATTAGTAAGTGTTTTTCCTTGACATAATGGCGCCCTTAAAAAATTGTCATTATTATCCCAGTCACCAAAATAGCTACCAAATAACATGGTAAAAATGCCATCTAAATTTGATGTTACAAAGTTAGATGTTGCGCCAATTCCACCAGCCGATGTATAAGTTCCACCACCACATCCATAAGACCATTGATAGCTGTTTCCGGTCATTGATGTGAAATAATCAGCAATTGCAACATTTGATGGTTTAACTAGTGGACCAAAGTTTTTGAATCCGCTCGAAGCAAACGCTTCCCCAGGAGCGAAATATCCAAAATTATCATCTAAAACAGCCCTTTTAATTGGAGAGAAAACTTTTTTGCGGTAGTCATGATCTTTATTTAAATAATTTTTTAATAATTGTGTTTCAGTTGCAGTAAAAGACGTCATACCGTATAAATCAACTCTACCAATTTGCAATTCAACTTCGCTTGGTATTAAAGATTCATCAAATTTACCATCACCAGGAATGTTTTGAGTTCGAGCTGGTGAAACAGTTGTTGATGAAACTGCAATGTCATTCCAAATACCATCCATATCAGCATAATAAACATCTGCAGGCCAAGCTCCTTGATGGTCAGGATGTCCATCAGGCCCAAAATCACCACTGTAAGGAACAGGAATGTGTCCAAGTAAAAATATAGCTTTTGTATTTATAGAATCTAATTTATAGGTATTGATAATTTGAGTTTTAACAGTTGTTACAGGAAGCGCCGTACTTATATAACTTTTTAAAACCTCCCATCCATCACCTTCTAAATCATCAACTAAACGATTTATTTCTGGTGCTAAGGATGCACTAAATGTGTTTGCAATGAGTAAAATTAATTTACCTCTGTTTTCTACTTCAGGCACATTAATGCCAGAATTAATATATCCGTAACCATTATAAGTTAATGTACCCGTAATTGCACTTCTAGTAACTCTGTATTCATAATGTGTTCCAACTAGTATTGTGTTATCAATATATTGTGTTGCCGAACTTGGTAATCCTGTTGCTAAACTAATCCACGTAGAACTGTTTTTTTGTTTACGGTCAACAGAGTAATTTAATGTTGTTATGTTTGGCAACCAATTTAATGTAATTTTTGGTGTTCCTACTAAAACATCTGCCCATAATTCAACAGAACAATCTTTAGGCGTAGGTTGGGCTTTTGATAAAATAAAACAAATAAAGAAAATTAGAGTGAATAATTTTTTTTTCATATGGGCTTTTTTAGGGAAGTTTAATAATCTAAATTATAATGTAAATTTTAAATATATAATTTTTTAGTAATTTAAAATCATAAATTTGGATTGAATAATTTATTATTTATACTTAAGATAAAGGAATTTCTTTATTTAGTTATTTAAATCTTTTTAGATTAAATTTATAATATTTTTTTTAAACAAATATTTATATTATTAATGTTAAAGCGAGGTATTAAACTTTTTGTATTTTTCTATCCAACAATCATTGTTTTCCTAATTTCAGGTTGTAATGCTTACTATAACGCTTTTTATACAGACCCAAAAAAATGTTTTCCGATTGCCTGTAAAAATGGCCCTTATGATGTAATTATTGTTCCTGGTTTTCCAACAGATTCAGGAAAAATAAATGGTGTTTTAGCTGAGCGTTTAAATTGGGCAAATTTTTTATATAAAAATGGGTATACTAAGCGAATTATTTTTTCTGGCTCAGCTGTTTATTCTCCTTATGTTGAAGCAAAAATAATGCGCTTATACGCTTTGCAATTAGGAATTAAATCAGAAGATATTTTTGTAGAAACGAAGGCGGAACATACTACAGAAAACTTATATTATGGTTGCCGAATGGCGGAAGAATTAGGTTTTAAGAAAATGGCATTTGCTACTCAGCCTGCTCAATCTAGTTTTATGAAGCCATTTAAAAGAAAGTTTAAGTTGAAAATTGATATGCTACCTGTTTTAACAGATTCGATTAAACCATTTTCGTATGTCTTTGATTCAATTAGTATTTCAAATCTATTTATTAAAGATTTCGTTTCAATTGAAAAAAGAGAAGGCTTAATTAAAAGACTTAATGGCACGAGAGGACAACAGGTAAAAAAAGAAATGAGAAGGGTTAGAAAAATGAAAAGAAAGAATAAGTAGTAATTTTTTTGTTAAACAATTCTAATACCTACAATTGACACATCATCTACTTGTTCCAAGTCTCCGCGCCAATCTTCAAAAAATATTTCTAATTTATCTTTTTGAGTAGACATAGATAATTCAGAAATTTCACATAAAAATTTCGTGAAATTCTTTTGCATTATTTTCTTTCCTTTTGGTCCACCAAACTGATCAGCATAACCGTCAGAAAATAAGTAAAGCATATCACCTTCTTGTACAAAAAACTCTTTATCAGTAAAACATTTGTCAGAATTTTCGTCAACTCCACCTATTGAAAATTTATCACCTGAAAATTCTTGTTTTTCTTTATTTCTGATAAGAATTAATGGACGGCGAGCACCCGAGTATTGAATTAAATTGTTTTTATGTAATATTAATAATCCAATATCCATTCCATCTTGAGCCTTATTATTCAATCGACCTTTACTGAAAACAGCTTTAATTTTATTATCTAATAAGTTTAATGCCGAAGATGGAGAGCGAACAGAAGGATCGTGTAAACTAATATTAAGCATTTCGTTACCAATAACCGACATAAATGCTCCTGGAACTCCATGACCTGTGCAATCAGCAAGTGCAAGTAGTTTAACTTCATCTGTTTCTGAAAACCAATAAAAATCACCACTCACAACATCTTTTGGTTTAAAAACCATAAAGGATTCTTGAAATATAGCTGAAAGTTCATCTATTGGAGGTAATAAGGCTTCCTGTATATGTTTAGCATATAAAATGCTATCCATAATATCCTTATTTTTTAATTTAATTATTTCCTCGCTTTGTTTACGTTCGGTAACATCACTGTCAATAATTATAAGGTTTGTTAGGATTCCATTTTCATTAAAAATAGGAGTTAACATACTAGATTCCCAAACAACTTTACCATCTGCAAACATATTTGGTGATTCGTAACTGACAGATTTTTTTGAATTTATACAATTTTGAATAATACTTACAATTTCAGGATTATTACTTACTTCATAAATCGTATTGCCGTATTTAGCTTTAAATTCAGTAATTGTAAGCCCATTTAGTTTTTCGAAACTGGTGTTTACCCATTCAATTAAACCATTTGGATCCATAATTAAAATTGAATTTTCAGTTTCTCGAGCAACAATTGATAATAAATTTAATTCTTTGTTTTTCGCTTCAATTTCTTTTCTAATAGAATCAACTTCTGACTTTAATTGATTTTTATCTATTGTGTTTTCGTGTTGTGTTTCTTTTGAATTATTTTTTAAATATTCATGTTTTTTTAAACAAATGTATGCTTTTTCGAAATCGTTAATTAGTTCGTATGCATAACTTAATTTAAGTAAAAGGCTTTTAGTTAGAAAACTATTTCCTGAAATTTCTGAATTTTTTAAAGCTTGTTCAAGTTCAAAAATTTCAGTTTGATTTTCATTTTTTTTATCTAGAGAGTTTCCTTGCATTTTATATAAACAAATATAACTTTTTCAATTAAAACTGCTTTATAATTATTTTAAACGACAAAAACAATGATATAACTGCTCTTTTTTCCGTTTATATAAAACACACTTAAAACCTTAATTTTTAGTTATTTTTACCTCAAATTAATTTTTTATGTTAAAACAATTATGCCTTTTAGTTTTTATTGGTTTCGCAATAAATACCATCGCCCAAACAAACCAATGGAGTTTGCAGCAATGTATTGATTATGGACAAAAACACAACATTAGTCTTAAACAAGCAGAATTAACTACTCAGGTTAATCAAAATAATTCCAATCAAAGCAAAGCTTCTGTTTTACCAACAATAAATGGAGGTGCTCAACATACTTATAATTTTGGTAGAACAATTGATAGGTATACTAACACTTTCGCCAATTCTCAGGTTTTGTCCCAAAACTTTTACGTGTCTAGTAATGTTGTTATTTGGTCAGGTTTAGCTCAATATAATAACATTAAAGTAACCCAGTTTCAATATTTATCAAGTAAAGAAACTTTTATGCAACAAAAAAATGATTTAGCATTGAATATAGCAACTTCTTATATCAATGTTATTTTTAGTGATGAAATTTCACAGATTTCAAAAGCACAATATAAAATTACATTAGAACAGTTAGAACGTACCCAAAAATTGGCTGATGCAGGAACTTTAGCTAAAAGCGCTGTTTATGATTTAAAGGCACAATTGGCAAATGAAGAAGTAAATGTTATTAATTCTGATAATAATTTTCAATTGGCTATGCTTGGATTAACCCAATTGTTAAACTTAGATTCTCTTCCTAATTTTAGTATTGAAAAACCCATTGTTGAAATTACGGGAAATGATGTTGCTTCAATTTCAGTGCAAAACATTTATGAGACAGCCTTAAAAAATCAGCATTCAATAAAAGCGGCACAATATAATATGATTTCTGCAAACAAAAGTTTAGATGTCGCTAAAGGAAAATTTAGCCCAACATTAAGTGCTACAGGCAGTTTAGGAACAGGTACTTCTCAATTAAATAAAAAAATTGTAAGTACATCAGTAACAGGAGTTGATCCAGTTGCAGCTACGTTAGATGGCTCAGTAGTTGTTTATCAACCACATTATAACATTGTTACTGAAAAAACACCATTTGCTGACCAATTTAAAGATAACGTGAATAAAAGTGTTGGGTTTACTCTTTCAGTTCCAATTTTTAATGGCTTACAAACTTATACAAGTTATAAAAACGCCCAAATAAATGCCCTATCAGTATCATATAGCAAGGATTTAGTTGAACAAAATTTATATAAAACTATAGCTCAAGCTTATGCTAATGCAAGAGCAGCATTAAATAAATATAATGCAAATAAATTATCTGTAGAGGCAAATGAGGTTTCTTTTAATTTTGCGCAACAAAAATATAATGTGGGGGCATTAAGTAGCTTTGATTATAATAGTGCTAAAACTCGTTTGCAAAATGCCTTAGGAAATCTAGTTCAAGCAAAATATGATTATGTTTTTAAACTTAAGGTTTTAGATTATTATCAAGGAAAACCAATTACATTTTAATAAAAATAGAATAAAAAATATGAAAAAATTATATTGGATTATCGCAATCTGCATAGCACTTCTGATTTTAGTTATTGGATTTAAGTTTTTTAAAGGAGAAGAACCAACAAAAGTAATTACTGAAAAAGCGACAAATCGTAATATTATTGAAACCGTTTCAGCTAATGGAAAAATACAACCAGAAGCTGAATTAAAAATTACGTCTGATGTATCTGGTGAAGTTGTTGAAATGTACGTGAAAGAAGGCGAGCAAGTAAAAAAAGGTAAATTACTTTGTCGGATAAAACCCGATATTTATGAAAGTGCATTTGATAGAGTGAATGCTACTGTAAATAGTAGTAAAGCTAACCTAAAAACTACTGTCGCTCAATTGGCACAAGCAAAAGCAAATTTGGCAAATGCTGAGTCTTCATTTAATCGTAATAAAAAATTGTTTGATCAAAACGCTATTTCTCAACAAGATTATGATGCATCAAGAGCGTCTTATGAGGCGTCCAAAGCAAATGTAGATGGTTTAATGGAAAGTATTAAGGCTGCAGATTATAATGTGAAAAGTGTAGAGGCAAGTTTAAAAGAAGCAAATTCAAATTTAGACAAAACGTATATTTATGCTCCTGTAGATGGTACTGTTTCAAAATTAAATGTTGAGAAGGGAGAAAGAGTAGTTGGTGTGCAAGGATTACAAGGAACCGAAATATTACGTTTGGCAAATTTAAATGAAATGGAAGCGAGTGTTGAGGTTAATGAAAATGATATCATTCGAATTCATAAAAATGATACGACCATCATTGAAGTTGATGCATACTTAGGGAAAAAATTTAAAGGGATTGTTACAGAAGTTGCAAATTCGGCAAACACAACCGGTATTTCAATTGATCAAGTTACTAATTTTGTTGTTAAAATTAGAATTCTTAGAGAGTCTTATGCTGATTTAATTACAGAAATTAATCCTGCTCCTTTTCGCCCAGGAATGAGTGCTAGTGTCGAAATTCAAACTATGAGAGCAAGTAATATTATCACAATTCCAATACCTGGTGTTACAACTCGTAGTTCTGATACGACTAAAACGAAAGGATCAAATGGAGATGAAGAGCCAAGTATTGTTGTGGTTGATGAAAAAGAAAAGAAAGTGAATGAAAAGAAAGAAGAAATTAAAGAATGTGTTTTTTTGAATGTAAACGGAGTTGCTAAAATGGTATTTGTAAAAACGGGTGTTCAGGATAATGATTACATAGAAATATTAAGTGGTATTAAAGTTGGAGATGAAATCATATCAGGGCCATACGGAGCTGTTTCAAAATTAATAAAAAACGGCACTAAATTAAAAGTGGTTACAAAAGACGAATTATTTTCTGATAAAAAATAAGTATTGGCTTACCTATTACATATAGAAAGTACATCAACTGTTTGTTCAATTGCAATTAGTGAAAATGAAAAACTAATTGCACTAAAAGAAGTAAATGATGGATTTTCTCATGCCGAAAATTTACACCTTTTCATTCAAGATGTATTGCAACAATCTGGTTTAACTATTAATCAACTTCACGCAATTTCGGTAAGTTCTGGCCCAGGTTCATATACAGGTTTACGGATTGGATTTGCATCAGCTAAAGGATTAGCTTACGTCCTTAAGATTCCATTAATAAAAGTTGACACGCTTAAATCATTGAGTAAAAGTGTTATAGATTCAGTAAATGAAGATGCTTATTATTGCCCGTTAATAGATGCGCGAAGAATGGAAGTGTATTATGCAATTCATAATTCTGAATTAGATGAAATTAAAAAACCAATGAATCTTGTTTTAACCGCAGAAGGTATTAATACTTTTAAGTTAGATAAGGCTGTTTATTTTTTTGGAGATGCAATAGAAAAATCAAAATTGCTCCTAAGTAATTTAACGAACATTTATTTTATTGAAAATATAATGCCGAGTGCTAAGCATTTAATTCCTTTGGCTTTTAAAAAATTTAATGAAAATGATTTTGAAGATTTAGCGTATGCTGAGCCCTTTTATTTGAAAGATTTTTTCTTTACAACTGCCAGTAAATAATAGTATTTTTGAGCGTGGAAACTAAATATGCCTTTATTATAAATCCTAATGCAGGAGTAAAGAAGAAATTAAACATTGAAGAGTTTATTGCTTCTAATTTTCCTAAAACAATTCCTTATGATGTTATTATTTGGGAGTACGCTAATGATACAACTCCAATTATTCAAAAAATAGCAGATAGTAATTATGATTATGTGATAGCTTGTGGAGGAGATGGAACCGTTAATATGGTTGCTTCATTAATAGTAAATACGAATATGGCTTTAGGTATTTTGCCTTTAGGCTCTGGTAATGGTTTAGCCAGAAGCAATGGAATACCAATGGATTTAGTAAAAGCATTACAAGTTATTGAAAAAGGAAAAACAGAGTTAATAGATTCAGGTACTATAAATAGTAAATCGTTTTTTTGTACTGCGGGTATTGGTTTTGATGCATTAATTGCGCACAAATTTGCTGAAAGTACAAAACGAGGATTTGTTACTTATTTTAAAACAAGTGTGAAAGAATTTTTTAATTACAAACCTCATTCATATTCAATTACTGTAGATGGAAAAAATTTTCAAACGCCAGCTTTTTTAATAACGGTTGCAAATGCTGGTCAGTGGGGAAATGATGTATATATTGCTCCAGCAGCTAAACTCAATGATGGTTTATTTCATATTAGTGTTTTAAAACCATTTCCATTAGTAACATTTCCGTTGTTTGGTATAAAATTATTTTCAAAAAAAGCTGATACCTTTAAATATTTAGAATCTTTTATTGGTAAAAAAATTGAAATAGTATTTGAAAATGAATTACCTGCGCATTATGATGGCGAACCATTATTGGTTAAAGAGAAAGTAATCATTGAAATGTTTCCATTAAGCCTCAATATTATTTGCTAATTATTAATTAAGCAAATCCTTCCATTCTGGTAGCAAATGAAGTTATGTTTTTGTTTTCATAATCAGATTCAACAATACCATCTTTTAAACGAACAATGCGATGAGCATGCATAGCAATATCTTCTTCGTGTGTTACTAAAATGATTGTATTTCCTTTTTTATGGATGTCTTCTAGTAAACCCATAATTTCAACGGATGTTTTACTATCTAAATTTCCAGTAGGTTCATCGGCTAATATAATGGCAGGATTGTTTACTAAAGCTCTAGCAATTGCAACACGCTGTCTTTGTCCACCAGATAATTCGTTAGGTTTGTGAGTCATTCTGTTTCCTAGTCCAACTTGTTCGAGAACATTTTTTGCCATTTCAATACGCTTCGATTTTTCAATACCAGCATATATGAGAGGAAGCATTACATTTTCTAAAGTTGTTGAACGTGGTAATAAATTAAAAGTTTGAAATACAAATCCAATTTGTTTATTTCTTACTTCAGCTAACTCATTATCAGTCATTTTAGCAACAGCCAAATTATTCAAAATATATTCTCCAGAAGTTGGCGAATCTAAGCAACCAAGCATATTCATTAATGTAGATTTTCCGCTACCGCTTGGCCCCATTAAGGCAACGTATTCGTTTTTGTAAATATTAAGAGATACACCACTTAAAGCATGAATTTCTTCTGTACCAATTTTATATTCTTTTTTTATATTACTTAATTCAATAATGGGTTGCATCTTACAAAAGTATTACAAAATTAAATACATATAAACTGAATTATATTATTGGTAATATAAACGTATTAACGGAATTAATCCGATTCTCCTTTTTCAAGATTACTGTTTCTTTTACTGTATAGGAAATAAATAATTAATCCAAGCCCTAACCAAGCAAGTGAAAATAATTGGGCGTCTTTATCTAACTTAATCATTAAAAAAGTATTGATTAAAATACCACAAATCGCAATTACTGGAAGTGCAGGAACTTTAAAATTTCTTTGTAAATTAGGTTGTTTAACTCTTAATAACCAAACAGCTATACATACCATTGTAAATGCAAATAAAGTACCAAAGCTCGTCATATCTGCTAATGTACTGATTGGAGTAAACCCTGCAACTAAGGCAATTATTACACCTAAAAACACAGTGTTTTTATAAGGCGTTTTATTTACAGGGTGTAATTCTGAAAAGAATTTTGGAATTAAACCATCTTTCGACATTCCCATAAATATGCGAGATTGTCCAAGCATCATTACCATTAAAACCGAGATTAAACCAACAGTAGCTGCAATAGTTATTATGAATACAGCCCAAGGCATTCCAGCAATTTCAAATGCCGTAGCGACAGGAGCTTTAATCGCATTAGGATATTTTCCCATTGGATCAAAATCTTTATAGCTCATCATTCCTGTTAATACTAGTGACACTAAAATGTAAAGTGCGGTACAAACCATTAATGAAGTAATAATTGCAAAAGGAACATCTTTTTTAGGATTAATAGCTTCACCAGCCTGTGTAGAAACTGCATCAAATCCAACATAAGCAAAAAATATGGCTGCTGCTCCTGAAATAATACCATTCCAACCATAAACCAAACGACTTTCACCATGGTCTAAAATGGAAGTTTCATCAGGAATAAATGGAACCCAGTTTGCTGTATTAATACAAAAAGCACCGACAATAATTACAAACAATACAGCCGCGATTTTCACTACAACAATTACATTATTTGCTTTTGCAGCTTCTTTTGTTCCTCGAACTAATAATGCTGTTACTAATAATACAATTATAGTTGCTGGTAAATTCATCGAAAATCCTGAACCAGCGTAACTTCCTGGATCTTGAGTTAACCAATCAGGAATATGAAGGTGAAGTAAACCTAAAAATTTATTAAAATAACCACTCCAACTTACCGCTACAGTCATTGAACCCATTGCATATTCCAAAACTAATCCCCAACCAATTATCCATGCAAACATTTCCCCAATTGTTCCATAAGCATAAGCATAAGCTGAACCTTCAACAGGAATCATACTCGCAAATTCGCTATAACATAATGCTGCAAAAACACAGGCAATTCCTGCAATGATAAATGACAATGCTAATGCAGGGCCAGCATGAAAATAGGCTCCAGTCCCGGTTAATACAAATATTCCACCACCAATTATAGCTCCAATTCCAATAGCTGTTAAACTCCACTTACCTAATACTCTTTTAAGTTCGCTTTTTTTCATATCAGCCTCAAAAGCAGATACTGGTTTTATTCTCCAAATTGACATATAATTAGTGTTTTTTGATTTATATTAATAATCCAAATATATAAATTAAACAAGATATACCAAATTAGAACCTTATAAATTAAGCTTAATCGAAAATAGCCTTGATATGTAATGTTTTGACTGATTCATTAGTAATCTTAAAACGGTCATCCATTCTGTAACCAACAAGCCAAACAATTTGTTTGTTGCTTTCTAAAATCCAAACATCTTCTTTTTCGAACTTTGATAATTTTTGATCTTTAAAATAATCACTTATTTTTTTAAAACCGGACATTCCAAACGGCTTAAATTTATCCCCAATTTTCCATTTACGAAGTGTGAGAGGGAAAAGTTTATCAGTTAATGTTATAACTATTTCATTTCTATTTTGAGTGAATTCTACTTTATTTATTGCTTCCAAAATTAAAGTAAATGGTAAATGGTTTGTTTCGGTTAATGAATTTATTTGAAACTCATTAATTGAAATTTCTCTATTTTTTTCTTTTATTATAATATCAAGTCTATCAACAACTAAATTATGAGTAGTTGATTCAAATTGCTTTCCAATAATATTACCTTCTGTTAATAATGCTGACAATTGCCTTATTTGAGAGGTGTTAAAGTTTTTGGGATTAAGCCATTCAAATAACAGAGTTTCTTTTTGAGCCTCATTTAATAATGATGAGATATTAATTTTTAGAATATTATTTTCTTCCTCACACATTTCATTAAACTTTAATTCGCAAAACTGAGTAACAATTTGTGCTGATTGTTTAAAATAATGAATGGAAGTATTTAAAGTATCTTCTAGTGTAGGATTTAATTTTTTGAGTTCAGGAATTATTTGATGACGAATAAAATTTCGTTTATATTTTATTTCCTGATTGCTACTATCTTCTCTATATTTTAATTCGCTTTTGTTGGCATAATTAATAATTTCTTGCTTTGTAGCAAATAATAATGGACGCACAACATTGTTTTGTTTTTCAGGAATACCTTGTAATCCTTTAATTCCAGTGCCTCTTGTTAAATTTACAAATAAAGTTTCAGCATTATCATTCGCATGGTGTGCTGTTAAAAGATAAGTGTAATCATGCTTTTCAATTAATTCTGTAAACCAATTGTATCTAAGTTCACGAGCAGCCATTTGAATGGATAATTTTTTTTGTGCCGCGTATTCTTTTGTGTTAAAATAAATGGTATGACACTTCTTATTAATTGATTTTGCGTATGCTTCGCAAAAGGCTGTGTCATCATTTGCTTCTTTACCTCTTAATTGAAAATTACAATGTGCTAACTCAAAGTTATATCCGCTTTTAAATAATAAATCACATAATACAACAGAGTCTATACCACCACTAAACGCAACTAATAATTTATCAGTTTTATTAAAAAGATTTTTAGTAAGTATATTTCTGTCAAATTCTTTAAGCACCATCAAATTTACATTTAATATGTCAAAACATAATGAGTACTTGAGGTGAAATTGTCAATTATTTTTTTAATTTATTACAAAAGAAATAGATAAATTAGAGCTTTAAAATTTAAAACTTATTATGAGTACTCAAAAAAATATAACAGTAGTAGGGGCAGGCTTAGTTGGTTCTTTGGTTTCTATTTATTTAGCAAAACGTGGTTATAAAGTTCAGATTTTTGAACGTCGTGGTGATATGCGAAAAGCAGATATGATTGCAGGGCGTTCAATTAATTTAGCTCTTAGCGACCGTGGCTGGCGTGGATTAGAAGGTGTTGGTATTGATGATGAAATTCGAAAAATCGCCATACCAATGTATGGTCGTTCTATACACATGAAAGATGGAACATCCACTTATCAAAAATACGGTAAAGATAATGAAGCCATTTATTCAGTTTCACGTGGAGGAATAAATATGCGTTTGATGGATTTAGCAGAAAATAATCCTAACATTACCATTAATTTTGATGAGCGTTGCGATAAATTAGATCGTAAAACAAATGAAGTTACTTTTTTTAATACAGGATTAAATAAATTAACACATGTAAAAAGCGATTATATATTTGGTTCTGATGGGGCATTTAGTGCAGTTCGTTCTCAAATGCAATTTCAATCGGATCGATTTGATTACCAACAATTTTATATTGATTGTGGCTACAAAGAATTAGTTATTCCTGCAGGGAAAAATGGCGAACACGTTATTGAAAAAAATGCATTGCATATTTGGCCACGTGGAAGTTTTATGATGATTGCCTTGCCTAACATGGACGGTAGCTTTACATGTACTTTGTTTTTTCAAATGGAAGGTAAAGTATCTTTCGATGCTTTAAAAACTAAGGAAGAAGTATTGAAGTTTTTTACTGAAGAGTTTCCTGATACCATTGCAATGATGCCAACTTTGTTAGATGATTATTTCAACAATCCAACGTCTAGTTTAGTTACTGTAAAATGTAAACCTTGGGTTTGGGATGATAAAATTGCATTGATTGGAGATGCAGCTCATGCTATAGTTCCTTTTTACGGACAAGGAATGAATTGTGGTTTTGAAGATTGTGTGGTGCTGAATGAATTGATGGATAAACACGGTGAGTTAAATGCTAATTGTTTAAAGGAATATGAAACTTTACGTAAACCTGATGGTGATGCGATTGCAGATTTAGCTATTGCCAATTTTATTGAAATGCGTGATAAAACTGCTGATAAAACTTTTTTATTACAAAAGAAAATTGAAGCAAAATTTAGTGCTAAATATCCTGAAAAATGGATTCCATTATATAGTATGGTCACCTATACGCCAAGTATTAGATACAGTGAGGCTTTGCGAGATGGGAATAAACAACAAGCTATAATGGATAAAATAATGGTAATGCCAGATATTGAATCAAAATGGGATAGTGAAGAGGTTGAGAAATCTATTTTAAATTTATTATAACATGGATCCTCGATTAATTGCTTTTGAAAGATTGCTAAACATAATGGATGATTTAAGGGCAAAATGTCCTTGGGATCAAAAACAAACTTTTGAAAGTTTAAGACATTTAACGATTGAAGAAACTTATGAGTTAAGTGATGCTATTTTAAAAGGCGATAAAAATGAAATTAAAAAAGAAATAGGTGATGTTTTATTACACTTAGTCTTTTATTCTAAACTTGGTAGCGAAACAAATGATTTTGATATTACTGATGTAATTAATTCTCTTTGTGAAAAAATGATATTTCGTCACCCACATATTTATGGGGATGTTAAGGTTGAAAATTCAGAAGAAGTAATTCAAAATTGGGAAAAGTTAAAACAAAAAGAAGGAAACAAAGGTGCATTATCTGGTGTGCCAAATAGTATGCCTTCATTGTTAAAAGCATTGCGTATACAAGAAAAGGCCAGAGCTATTGGGTTTGATTGGGAAGATCCGAATCAGGTGTGGGAAAAAGTGCAAGAAGAGTTAGCTGAACTACAAGTGGAAGTAAAAGCAAAAGATCAAAAGAAAATTGAAAGCGAATTGGGCGATGTATTATTTGCATTAATAAATTATGCGCGTTTTTTAAACGTAAATTCAGAAGATGCTTTAGAAAAAACTAATAAGAAATTCATTTCGCGTTTTAATTATATGGAACAAAAAATTTTAGTTCAAGGAAAAGCATTAGCTGACTGTAGTTTAGCGGAAATGGATGTGTTTTGGAACGAAGCCAAAAAGATGGAGAAATAAAAAATAATGTCAGTAATAAAAAACATATCTACTTATTTACTTTCCAAAAAAGAAAGCCCTAAAACGGTGAAACAATTTTTTTCTTGGAATCAATTGTCTAAAGTTTTAATTATTTGCTACGATAATCAATTAAGCGATATTGTGGATTTTATTAATTCTTGTAAAGCTGATAACATTTCTGTTCATGTAGCGGTTATATTTAACGGAAAACTAGAACAAGCTCCAAAGCCACATTTTGAACATAGTATTTTAGACAAAAAACAATTTTCGTTTTTTAATTTGCCAAATGAAAATACAATCCAAATACTTAATTCTAAATCATTCGACTTATTAATAAATTTAGGTCATAATGAGCAAATTCAGTCTTTAGCATTAAGTAAATTAGTAGCCGTAAAATGTAAAATATCAAACTTCCAAAATTCAATATTTGATATAACGATTGATAAAGATAACACAATGAACATTGCCAATTACCTGAAACAAGTAATTGTATATTTAAACATGATTAAACCAAAATAAAATGAAACAAGCATTAAATTTTACAGGAACAGGCGTAGCTATTGTTACACCATTTACAATTAAAGGCGCAGTTGATTTTCCTGCATTAACAAAATTAGTAGAGCACTTAATTAAAGGCAGAGTTGAATATATTGTTGTATTAGGAACAACAGGGGAAACTGCAACTTTAACAAAAGAAGAAAAACAATTAGTTATTTCACATATTATCAAAGCAACTAAAAACCGTATTCCTTTAGTATTAGGAGTAGGAGGAAACAACACTGCTGAATTAGTTGAACAATTAAAGAAAGATGATTTAACAGGTTTTTCTGCTATACTTTCAGTTTCACCATATTATAATAAACCATCGCAAGAAGGTATTTACCAGCATTATAAAGCAATT
Organism: Bacteroidota bacterium; assembly: GCA_038327195.1. Classification (GTDB taxonomy): domain Bacteria; phylum Bacteroidota; class Bacteroidia; order B-17B0; family Aurantibacillaceae; genus UBA4416. Next base: position 113,618 of record JBBQKU010000002.1, read on the forward strand.
GCAAAGGCAAGTCCATTACCAATTATTTTATATAATGTACCGGGGCGTACAGCTTCAAATATTGCTTGGGACACAACTATTCGTTTAGCTAAAGAGTTTAAAAATATTATTGCTATAAAAGAAGCGAGTGGTAATATAGAACAGTGCATGAAAATTATTAAACACCGCCCTGATAATTTTTTAATAATAAGTGGTGATGATAATTTAACACTTCCATTAATTGCGAGTGGTGCTGATGGTGTAATTTCGGTGGTGGCAAATGCTTATCCTAAAGATTTCAGCGACATGGTTCGTTCTGCATTAGTACATGATTTTAAAACAGCTCAAAAATTGCATTATAAATTAATGGAAATTACGGAACAATTATTTGCGGATGGAAATCCAGGTGGTGTTAAAGTAGTTTTAGCAAATAAAAAAATAACTCAAACGTATGTTCGTTTGCCTTTAGTTGAGCCAAATGATAAAGTTAAAGCAACATTAAAAAAAATAGCGTATTAGTTAATTAAAAGAGATTTGGGCGTTTCCCTGCGGGTCAGGCTTTTCACTCCAATCTTTTTGCAAGAGACAGGCAAAAAGGATTTTCGTTTCAATCCTTAACGCAATTTTTAGTAATAAAATATAATTTACTTTTTTAATTTAACTATAATGAACTTATCTCTTTTAAAAACAATGTGTGCTATTCATTCACCTAGTGGAAATGAAGTAGCTATGAAAGATTTTTTACTTGATTACATTAATACAGAACAAAAAAACTGGAAGCATAAACCAAAAGTAATTCACGGTAAAGGTTTTCAGGATAACATCATGTTAGTTTTTGGAAAACCACGCACAGCTATTTTTGCTCATACGGATAGTATTGGTTTTACAGTACGTTACGGTAAACAATTAGTTAAAATTGGCGGACCTCGTATTGAAAAAGGTTATGCTTTAGTTGGTAATGATAATAAAGGAAAATGTGAAGCAACTTTAAACATTGTAAAAGATACAATGGAATACAAAGCTAAACGTAATTTTGAAACAGGTACCGAATTAGTATTTAAAGCTAATTGGAGAGAGGATAAAGAATTTGTGCAATGTTGTTATATGGATAACCGATTGGGTTGTTTTAATGCCTTAAAAGTTGCTGAAACTTTAAAAGATGGTGTTATCGTTTTTAGTACTTGGGAAGAACATGGTGGCGGAAGCGTTTCTTATTTACAAAAATACTTAGCAGATCAATATAAAATTTCACAAGCTTTAATTTCTGATATTTCTTGGATTTCGGATGGTGTGTTTCCAGCAAAAGGCCCTGTTATTAGTATGCGTGATAGTATGATACCTCGTCGTAGTTATGTAAACCGAATTATTGATATTGCAAAAAAACATAAACTTCCTTTTCAATTAGAGGTTGAAGGCTCGGGTGGAAGTGATGCTAAAGAATTACAGATGGCCGAAAATGTTTGGGATTGGTGCTTTGTAGGAGCAGCCGAGCAATTTGTACATACGCCAGATGAGAAAGTTCATAAAAAAGATATTGAAGGAATGATAGACCTTTATAATGCTCTAATGAAGGATTTGTAAATGTGATTTCAAATTTTAATTATAATAAGTATTATGAACGCAGAGGTAAGTTTTTATTTTAGTAAAGCCAAAAAATGGCAAGATGAAATGAAACAATTAAGAAGCACCGTTCTTGATTGCGGCCTTACTGAAGTTTTAAAATGGGGTGTACCATGTTACTCTTTTCAAAATAATAATATTGTTTTAATACATGCTTTCAAAGATTATTGCGCACTTTTATTTTTTAAAGGAGTCTTGTTGCATGATGGTGAACATATTTTAATTCAGCAAACAGAAAACACACAATCAGCAAGGCAAATTAGATTTACAAATCGAAAAGATATTGTAAAAATGGAATCTGTTATAAAAAGCTATGTGTTTGAAGCCATTGAAATTGAAAAATTAGGTTTAAAAGTTGAATTAAAAAAGACTGATGAATTTGAAATTCCAGACGAATTTCAAAATAAATTAGATAAAAACATTGATTTAAAAAAAGCCTTTGAAGCGCTAACGCCAGGAAGGCAAAAGACATACCTCATTTTTTTTGCAGCTGCAAAACAAGCAAAAACTCGTGAAGCAAGAATAGAATCTTATTCGGTTCGCATTTTAAAAGGAAAAGGCTTAAACGATTGTTTGTGTGGCTTATCAAAAAAAATGCCGTCATGCGATGGCTCTCACAAATTTAAAAATTGATTAAAACTTTGATTGCTAGGATATGACGTTTTGATAAATGGACAAGTATTTGTGCAGATTAATTAATGAGAATAATACCAATAATGGAGGAATTTTCACCCAGCTTTCATAAGTGCTACTATTTTTTCGTACAAATAGTCATTAAATGTTTTACATTTTATTTTGTCTTTAGAATTGACTGGAAACTTATGCTCAAGTATATATATTTTAGTTTTTATACTCGGTAAATCTTTCTCGTCATTTTCACTGCGTACATATAGGTCAAAAGCAACGAAGTCAAGCCATTGGTGAATTGATTTAGTGCCCATTTTACTTGACTTTTTAATAAACGCTATGTTATGATTGAAATAAAATTTACTAGCAATTGTAGACACATATTCGCTTAATGCGCCGTCGCTATTTTGTTGAATTTTATTAAATACATTGAAATAAAAGTCTCGATCTAACTTACTTTTGCAAAGCAAACTGTCAATTATTTGAAATGTGTATTTGTCATCTGTAGGTTTTATTTTATTATCTAGGATTTTCTGTCCATAAATTTTAAGGTCAATTTGAGCACTAGTGTATAGAGTTAAAAATAGTGAAAAATAAATTGTATATCGTAATGCCATATATTAAATTTTTTAATGGTAAATAATTTTAAAATTTGACAAACTCCATTATTAGCAATGGTATAGTGATTGTAACAGAAAATAATATTAATGTATATAATAGGTCAGTAAATTTTCCGTGTCTGTCAACTTTCGGTTCGGTATTGAAAAATATTACATAAAATTGCCTTAATGGTCTTTGTACTAATAAAAGTGTCAGAGGATGTAAAGCTCCAAAATGCATTAAAACATTATCTTCATCTTTATAATGAATGTTTAAAGCAATAGCATAAACGGCATATAAAACTGAAATCCCTAAACACATTAAATAATAGTTGTTTTTTCTCAGCATTTCATAATCCGAGAAAAACCACAGCCATATTCCCATCCCCAAAAATAAAGTTCCTTTAAGAAAAAGCTCTTCATTTTTTAAAACAAAAAGTATAAATAATGTTGATAGTAAAAGACTAATTGCTATACTTAAGATTACTATAAACCTTTTTTTCATTTTTTAGATTAATTATTTCAATTGTACAAAAATTATTAATTACTGCTTGAAACACCAATTAATAAAAGGTAGTGAGCGCTTTTGATTAATATTCCATAGTCCGAATTGCATTCCTTTCAATTTTGCTGTCGAATTAATTAAGCCAATTTGTATTCCACTGCATTTTCTGTCGTAATTACTTAGACCAATAGTTAAACCATTTGTAATGTAATGTCGATTCATTGCGATTGAAATAGTTACTCCATTGGTTACACTTTCTTGACTCCCACTTAAATTTATATCTAATCCATTTATAATAGTTGGCTCCATATTTATTATTGCTAATTCTAACCCATTGACCTTTTTGAATTTTGAAATGTTCAATGAGTCTATTGATTCCTCAACAGCATTTTGTTGTTGAGCTACTTCAAATGTTGCAAGAATAGAAAAGAATGGGCCAATTATTCCAATTAGATTTAAGTTAATTTCAGCACCATATATTTTCGGAAAAGTTACTGTAGAATCTTCTTTGTCTTTGTACCAGAAATTAAACATAAGTCCATATAGGTGTGTCGCTTTCGATGGTGAAATCCATGCGACATATTTTCTATTAGCTTTAGGTATTTTGTCTGTTTTGCCGACTTGAGCATAAAATATAAACGATGTGAATATTAATATTGTAGCAATTATGTTTTTCATATATTTTGTTTTAAACTCTCACTTGGCATGCTAATTTGTTTTTTAATTATTTAAAATTTTTGAATATTGATTCTGAAACTTCTTTTAGGTTTTCTTTATCTAAATTATCTAAAGTTGGCATTTCAAAATAGTGTATATTTTCATGATAGTTTATAATCGCTTCTTTTACTTCATCTTCAAAAGTGCCATTAAAAAAAAGTGCTTTAATTTTAAAATTATTTCTAACTAAATAATCAATAGAAAGTAAGGAATGGTTAATGCAACCTAAATAATTGGAGATGACCAAAATAATTTCACAATCGATGTGTTTAGCAACATCTATAACGTAATGCGTATTATTTAATGGAACTAAAATTCCGCCAGCACCTTCAATAATTAAGTTGTTTTCTGTTTTTGGTAAAACTATTTTAGATAAATCAATTGTAACGTTTTCTAACTTGGCTGAAAAATGAGGTGATAGCGGCTCTTTTAATAAATAAGCTTCCGGATGAATAATTGTTTTTGGGTTGCTAATTAAATCACGAATGGTGTCAGAATCTTTTCCTTCATTCGTACCGCTTTGAATGGGTTTCCAATAATCGGCTTGTAAAGCTTCTGTTAAAATGGCAGAAACAATTGTTTTTCCAACGTTTGTACCAATACCGGTTATAAAATAGTTCATGCGTTAAATAATTTGATGTATTGTTTTTTTATGTCTTCTACATTTAATTTTTTGTTAATGTAATTCACGCATTTTTTTGTGATTGAATCATATTCTGTCTGATTTAAAGTGCTTAATTTTTCAATAGCATTCATGAATTTTTGTTTATCAGTTAATGAAATATCAAAACCAACGTTTTCATCTTCTAAGTTTCGCCAAGGTGTTTGGTCAGATATTATAATTGGTCTACCGTGTTGTAATGTTTCAACAATAATATGTCCGTAGTTTTCATTTTGTGTTGGTAATAATAAGGCGTGGTAATTGCCAATGGTTGTTCCTATTTCAAAGGGTTTTAAAATTCCTTTATAATTAAAGGCAATGTTTTTGGGCAATGTTTTTGAGTTTTCTAAACAAGCATTCCAATACATTTTATCTTCAATTGGGCCAAATACATCAAATGTAAGTGTTTTGTTTGTTATTTCTTTTAAAACATCAATGGCAAAATTCAAATTCTTTTTTTCTGAAATACGAGAAATAAAACACAGTCTTATTTCGTTTACTTTTTTATCAATTAATTTTATTTCAGAAGCCGCGTTTGGTAAATTCGAAATTTCAGAAATGATGGACGTATTGCCAATTCGTTTTTTTATCTCATTACTTTCTTGCGCTGAAGTTGATTGCCAATGAATTGTTTTAAATAACCCAACCCATTTAGCATAAGTTAAAAATAATTTTTTCTTTAATGCTTTTATTGCCAAAGCACCATCTCCAAGCATTCCACGGGGTGCTAAAATAATTTTTGAAGTAATTTTATTTTTCGCTTTCCATTTTAATATAGTGATTGTAAAGTTTTTCGAAAATAAACTATTCAAATAAATTACATCATGTGGAGTGTTTTTTATTAACTCTAACATATATGCTTCATTTAAATTTTCAGGACTCAAATAAAAAACTTCTCTGTTTTCAAAATTTGTCCACTCATTCGTTTTTATTGCATCGTATTTCTTGTCAGATTTAAAATCTCTATCAGTTGTTATGATTTTAAAATGAAAATCATTGCCTAATTGATTAGTTAAGGTTGCTATGGATTGAATTGGTCCGCCCGCAAGGTATCCTGGCAAAAACCAATCACTTAATATGAGTATGTTTTTTTGATTATTTGACATTGTATTTAAGTGCAATCTTAAATATTTTTTTTTACATTAGGTATTCAAAACTAATGTATTTTTTTTATTAAAGATTAAAAACATTCACCAACTGTAAAATATAAACCTTTATTTCTTCTGTCAGAAAACCCGTAATCTATACGGATATTTAATTTTTCTTTTGGTAATATTGCAACTCTAACACCAGCACCATAACTTTCTTTGACGTCTTTTTTATTTATTTCACTTACTTTATTGTACACATTTCCTAATCCTCCAAAAATACAGGTACTAAATCTTTTATATATAGGTATTCGATATTCGGCAATTAAAGTAACCATATTATTATCTCTAAACCTGCCTTGATAATAACCTCTTAAATTTGTTGCACCACCAAGCATTGCTAATTCTCTTATAGGATCCTGTCCAATGTTTGAATAATTATATAGCTGAACAGCCAATACATTATATTTAATAAATGTTTTAAAATATCTCATATCAAATATGGTTTTTAAATCATTATATTTTGAACCAATATAGTTATTGAAATAAGTATAGGAACCAAGAATTAACATTCCTTTTGTTGGCCAATAGCTAGAATTTCGAGTATCATATGCCAAACTATTACCAATACCAGAAACTACATAATCTGTTTTTCCATACACAATAGTTGTGTCGTAATTTTTATCTGCTATGTAGTGCATGTGATACACATTTTGGTATTCATACAACAAACCTGCAAATAATCTTTTTGTAATTTTCCTTTTTAAATGTGGATTCACATAAACTTGATTATAGGAATAATTTTCTTTTTGATTGTCAGTTGTATTAGAGCCTAGTCCCCAGTATTTATCTGGAAAATAGCTATGAGAAGCTTGTATAGAAAAGATATAGGTTTCTTTAGGAAAAAAGATAGTTGCATCTAAAGCTTGCACATTTTGATGGCGCTGTGTAAACATGATAACTCCTTGAATAGTAGAAGTGCGAGTAAGGAGATCGTTTTTGTCACTTGTTTTAAAAGACATAGATCCTGTTACTCCAGTAGACCAGAGTGTTTCAGGGCTTCTAAATATAAGTGGAATAAGGAGGTAATTTATTTTTTTAGTAGAATCTTGCTTAAACTGGCTATATACATTAGTATTAAAAATTATAATAATAACTAAGGAATAAAAAAAAATATAAGGTCGTAATTTATAATTTGAATTGTAAACCATAACTAAATGTACCTTTTTAAATCATCATAAAATCATTTTTTTGACATATTATAGTTTTTTTAACTTTTATATCTGAGTTTTAAAGATTTTAAGCATTTAGCATTCAATATGGTTATTTTTAATCCAATGGTTTAAAACAACTAAATGCCAAACTCTGCTCCATGTTATTTTAGGATCATTTTTCAAAAATCGATTCCAAATTAGTAAAACTGCTTCTCTATTTACAAAACTAAGTTTAGAAAACTGTACAATATTTTCTTCACAAAATTCTTTTAACTCATCCTTTAACCAATCTTTCCAAGGTAATACAAATCCCATTTTAGGTCGGTTTACAATTTCAGGGGGCAATAAATCTCCAAGCGAGTCAATTAATAATTTTTTTTGAGTATGAGGATATTTATAAGTATCATTTATGCTTAACACAAATTCAACAAGTTTATAATCTAAAAAAGGAACTCTTACCTCTAAAGCCACCGCCATGCTCATTTGATCGGCATCTCGAAGTAATATATTTTGCATATAAGTTTTTATTTCAAATAGAGAAACTCTACTGAGTTTATGAGATTTATCTGTTTCACAATTTTTAATTACGTTTTGTATAAAGGCATTATCGTTATAGGGTTTCTTTAAAAGATAATGAAAATCAACTTTATTAAATAATTTACGATTAATAGGGTAGGCATTAAAGCCATTAATAACATCTAAGTTTAATATTTCAGAAGTTTTGTCACCTTGAATCGATTTTTTATTTGCTGCTAAGATTTTGCCTAAAATTCCTTTAGCAGGAATTAAATTAAGCCAACCTTTTTTTTCTAATTCAATATATCTTTTAAAAATATCATACCCTGCAAATAGTTCATCACCACCCAAACCCGATAAGGCCATTGTGATACCTGCATTTTTTGTTGCCTTGGAAACAATATAGCTATTTGCTCCATCACCACTCGGATGGTCAATTGCATTAAGAGCTTCTGGTAATTGGGATAAAAAATCGTTTGGTGTTAATTTTATTTCGTGGTGTTGAGTATTAAATTTTTTGGCAATGAGTTGTGCATATTTAGCTTCCGAAAATTCGCTTTCATCAAAACTAATATTAAAGGTTTGAATTTTTTCAGTTGAAACCTTGCTCATTAAACCAATAATAGCACTACTATCAATACCACCTGATAAAAATGCACCAAAGGGAACATCTGCAATTAGTCGTCTTTCGACTGATTGAGTTAAAAGTTCATTTACTTTTTCGCAAGTTTGTGTGTAGTTTAAATCTCCTTTTGATTTTGTAAAACTATTAATATTCCAAAACTGCGAAATTTTAAATGATAGATTTTTAGTTTCGAATTCTATTAAATTACCTGGCATCAAAATTTTAACATCCTCTAAAATAGTATTAGGAGCATGAACAGTTGTGTATTGTATGTATTCGGCAACCGATTGTTGATTTATTTTTTTTTCAATTAAATCTGATTTTAATAATGCCCTTATTTCTGATGCAAATAGTAAAACATTATTTTTGAAATGATAATACAAAGGTTTAATTCCCATTCTATCACGTGCTATAAATAATTTCTGTTCTTCCTTATCCCAAATAGCAAATGCAAACATGCCGTTAAAATGGGTCACACAATCTTTTCCCCAACGTAAATAGGAAGCTAAAATTACTTCTGTATCTGTGTTTGTTTTAAAAATATAGGGTAATTGATTAGTGCCATGCACCGAACGTTGTAATTCAAATTTTAAATCTTTGTAATTATATAATTCTCCATTATAAACTAATATGTATCGTCCATCTTGTGAAATAAATGGCTGATTGCCAGCTTCTGATAAGTCAATGATTGATAATCTTCTATGGCCTAAATAACAATGCGTATCATTCCAAAAGCCTTGTGAGTTTGGTCCGCGATGCGCAATGGCATCTGTCATTTTTTGAATAGCAGTTTTAGGAATTGAATTTTCAATATTTGAACCAACTATACCTGTTATCCCGCACATCTTTTAAATAGAAATAAGTATTATAGTCCAATTGAATTTAAATATTTTTCATCATTCATCATTCGTTTAATCCCAACTTCAATATCAATTAATTCTCTACCTAAAATCTCTTTCATTTTAGTGTTATCTGGTTGGCGACGTGTCATGTCACCTTCTTTTAATGGTGATAAATGAATAATAGTTGATTTGCTATCAGTAATTTTTATAACCAATTTTGCTAATTCTAAAACGGTCATTAATTTGTCGCTTCCAATATTAATAACATCGTTTTCTAATAATTTTTTATTTAAAATATTGATGCATGTGTCAACTGTATCATCAACGTATGTAAAAGTGCGTGTTTGTGAGCCATCTCCATAAATAGTAATATCTAAATTTTTTAATGCTAATGCTAAAAATTTAGAAACTACAAAGTCCGTACTTTGATTTGGGCCATACGTATTAAAGAAGCGAAATATAGTATAAGGTAATCCAAATTCTTGCTGGTAACTTCTAAAAAAACATTCACCTACATTTTTCACAACGGCATAAGGTACACGCGAATTTAATGGAGTACGTTGCTCATGTTGTGGTAATTCAACAGGTTCTCCATAAACTTCAGAAGAAGAAGAAAAATACACATGCTTTACTGATGTATTCTTTGAAAGATTTAAAATATTTTTTATTCCGGAAATATCTTCTAATACATTTACTGGGTTTTCTTGTGTACGTATAACTCCTACAACAGCAGCAAAGTGAAACACATAATCAAAACAATGTGAATGCATGATGGAAGAAATTTCATTGAAATTATTGACATCAGCTTTTATAAATTTCCAATTTGTAAATCCAATGGGTGGTAATTTTGATGTAAATCCAGTAGATAAATTATCTACTACAATTACAAAATTATTTTTATCCTCAATTAATTTTTGAACTAAAGCTCCTCCAACATTTCCTGCACCGCCTGTAACTAAAATTTTCATTTTAAAACTATTTTAATATAGCGAATATACAAAATTTAATAAGGTTTTAATAAGTGTTTAGTTTAAAGATTCTCCTAAACTAGCCTTAACAAAACTTACAAATAATGGATGTGGATTTTCAACGGTACTTTTATATTCTGGATGAAATTGAACCCCAATAAAAAATTTATTTGTAGGAATTTCAATTATTTCAGCTAAATCAGCATCAGGATTTAAGCCCGATAAAACCATTCCGGCGTCTTTAAATGATTTAGTATAATCATTATTAAATTCATAACGATGACGGTGACGCTCGTTAATATTCGTTTTTCCGTATATACGATATGCTAATGTGCCTTCAATTAATTTACAAGGATATGAGCCTAAACGCATTGTTCCACCCATGTGTGAAATGTTTTTTTGAGCTTCTAATAAATCGATAACAGGAGCGCTTGTTGCAGGATTCATTTCTCTACTGTGTGCGTCTTTTAAACCTAATACATTACGAGCAAATTCAATAACAGCACATTGCATTCCTAAACAAATTCCTAAAAATGGTATGTTATTTTCTCTTGCATATTTAATGGCAGTAATTTTTCCTTCAATACCACGGTTTCCAAATCCTGGAGCAACTAATACGCCTTGTAAATTTTTGAATTTTTCAGCAATATTTTCGTCAGTTAAGCCGTCGCTATGAATCCATTCAACCTTTACTTTACAATCATTTACTGCACCTGCATGAATAAACGCTTCTGCAATTGATTTGTAAGATTCTTTTAATTCAACATATTTTCCAACTAAACCAATTGTTACTTCCTTTGTTGGGTTATGGAATTTATTCAAGAAATTTTTCCACTTATCTAGTTTAACTTCACTTATCGTCGTTACATTTAATTTTTTTAAGACGATATCATCTAATTTTTCTTTTTCCATTAACAATGGAACTTCATAAATAGTTGAGGCATCTAATGCTTCAATAACTGCATCTGGAGATACATTACAAAACAATGCAATTTTACGACGGATATCTGAACTAATTTCGTGTTCAGAACGGCAAACTAAAATATCTGGCTGTACCCCATATTCTAATAATAATTTTACCGAATGTTGTGTTGGTTTTGTTTTTAATTCGCCCGAAGTTGCTAAATATGGCAATAAGGTTAAATGTATAACTGTGCAATCTTCCCCTAATTCCCATTTTAATTGACGAACAGCTTCAATATATGGCAATGATTCAATATCACCTACAGTTCCACCAATTTCAGTAATTACAAATTGAAATTGACCAGTTTTACCAAGAATTTTTATTCTGTTCTTAATTTCATCAGTAATATGTGGAATAACTTGAACTGTCTTTCCTAAATATTCTCCTTTACGTTCTTTTTCAATAACAGACTGATATATTCGTCCGGTAGTAACATTATTAGCTTGTGAAGTTGGAACATTTAAAAAACGCTCATAATGCCCTAAATCTAGGTCAGTTTCAGCCCCATCTTCGGTAACATAACATTCGCCATGTTCATACGGATTTAATGTACCAGGATCGATATTAATATAAGGATCTAATTTTTGAATAGTAACCGTAAACCCTCTTGCTTGAAGCAATTTAGCTAATGATGCGGCAATAATTCCTTTTCCTAAAGATGAAGTTACTCCGCCTGTTACGAAGATATATTTTGTGTTGGGAGTAGTATTAGTAGACATAGCAGTTTTTTTTAAACCGCGGATAAAGGTACACGTTTTTTTGGTTATAAAAAAGCGTTTAAATATTAAAACGAAATATAACTTACTATTGGATAATGATCAGTAATTGTTTCTGAAAGATGATGATAGTTTTTACTTGAAAATTGGCTGCTGTGAAGAATATAATCGATTCTAAACCTTGGAAATTTTCCTGCATAAGACTGTTCGAAACCTGCCCCAGATTCAATAAAAGCATCTTTTAAACTGCCTCTAATGGTGTGATAAACATAAGAAGCTGGCGTGTCGTTAAAATCTCCACAAACAATAACTTTATATTTACAACTCGCAATATGTAATGCAATACCATCTGCTTGAATGGCTCTTTTTACAAATGCCCTTTTTATTCGTCTTAATATACTTTTACTTTCTTCCATTTCATTTTTAACGTCTGTTGTATCATCTTTAACATCAGCAATAAATTTGTAATTTGCCTTACTAAAACTTATAGACTGTAAATGCATGTTGTAAATTCTCACAGTATCCTTATTAATGAGTACATCTGTATAAATACAAATGTTATTCGAACGCGTATTAAATTCTATTTTCCCTTTCTTTAAAATAGGGTATTTAGTAAACGTTGCAATTCCCCAATGATCATTTCCACGCATGGTTGTTGTGTATTCTACATGAAAATTTTTAGCGGTTATTAGGTTGGTTACAGTATCAATATTATTAAAATCACCCTTTTCTTCAGAGGTATAAAATTCTTGTAAACAAAGTATTTCTGGATTTTCTTCAGCAATTGATGTTAAAATTATGTTTCTACTTTTATTGTTTTTACTCCAATTGTAAAGATCAAATAACATGGAGTTGTAACTCATTATCTTAATATCTGTTTTTTCTATTTTAGAAGTTCTAAAATCTAATTGCACAAAACCTAAACATGTTTTAGCACTTAATAAAATTGCTATGATTGAGAAAATAGCATGAAGTCTAAATTGTGTTATCCAAAAAATAACAAAACAAATATTAGCGATTAAAATAATTGGAAATGCTAAACCAATAAATGCTAAAAACCAAAAATTTTCTGGTGAAATATATTTTGAACTTACTGAAGCCAATAATCCAATAATGACGATGTAGTTAATCCATAGTAAAATATTATTTAACTTAGATAACTTTTGAGCACGTCGTTTTTGTACAATTGCTCTAAGTTCAGAAAAGGATATGTGCGATAAAAAACTAATTTGAGTAGTATTTAATAATTATAATATTAATCCGTCTTTCATTTCTAATTTTCTATCTGCCATATTTGCTAGTAATTCGTTATGTGTAACTACCACAATAGTTTGTTTTAATTCATCACGTAAGGTGAAAAATAATTCATGTAATTTTTGAGCATTTGCGCTATCTAAATTTCCACTTGGCTCATCAGCAAAAATAACTTTTGGTTTATTAATTAATGCTCTGGCAACAGCAACACGTTGCTGTTCACCACCTGATAGTTCAGAAGGCTTGTGAGAAGCTCTACCTTTTAATCCAAGTAAATTAAGTAATTCCATTGCATCGTGTTCTGCTTCTTTTTTTGATATTTTATTTATAAAAGCAGGAATACAAACATTTTCTAAGGCAGTAAATTCTGGTAATAAATGGTGAAATTGAAATACAAAGCCAATGTGTTGATTTCGAAATTGAGCCAATTTTTTCTCTGTTAAAGATGTAATATTTACACCATTAAATTCAATTTCGCCACTGGTTGGTTTATCTAAAGTCCCTAAAATAGTAAGAAGGGTTGTTTTACCTGCTCCTGAAGAACCAACAATAGAAACAATTTCAGAAGGTTTAATATGCAGGTCTACTCCTTTTAAAACTTCGAGTTCGCCGTATTTTTTTTTAATTTGTTTACCTATAATCATATTAAAACAGTGATTAGTTTTTAGTGTTTTGTTTTTAATATTAATTACTTACCAATAATTTTAAGTTCGGTACGTCTGTTTTTTGCCTTATTTTCAGGCGTATCGTTTGCTACTTTTGGCTTGCTATCTCCGTATCCTTTATATGATAATTTATCAGCAACATTACCTCCTTTTTGTAATACGTATTCGTAAACAGCTTTTGCTCTATTAGCTGAAAGTGTTTTGTTAAACACTTTATCTCCACTATTATCAGTGTGTCCGCCAAATTCAATTTTTAGTGCTGGATTTAATTTTAAGAATGAAACGACTTTGTCTAACTCAGCAAATGAACTTGGTTTTAAATCCCATTTATTGACATCAAAAAACACATTTTTTAATTCGATTATTCCTGTATCGATAGGTTGTAAAGGAATTTCTAATTGATATGGTTTATTATAATCTGCAACTTTATCTTTCATCGAAAAATTATCACTATAAAATAAAAAACCATTTTTACTAACGTTTACTAAGTAGTTATGATTGGAAGTAAGTGTTACTAAAAATTCACCAGCACTATTACTATATGCTTTTGTTACCGTTTGTTGAGTTTCCAAATCTATTAATTCAAATTGAGCATCTAATGGTGCTTTGGTATTTGCATTAAACGTGTGACCTTTTACATAAGTAATTTTTTCGGGACGAAGTGATTCAGGCATTTCAAATTGATAAATATCTAATCCACCAAAACCACCTTCACGTTCACTTGCAAAATAGGCTAATTTTCCACTGGCATCCACTAATAAACTATTTTCGTTAGAAAACGTATTTATCGGATATCCTAAATTAATTGCTTTCCCCCAACTTCCATCAGGTTGTCGTTTGCTTAAATAAATATCAATTCCTCCCATTCCTGGATGCCCTTCGCTACTAAAATAAAGGGTTTGATTATCAGGATGAATAAACACACTTTCCTCACCTTCAGGTGTATTAATATTATCCGACAATCTTATTGGTTCACCAAATTTCCCATCATCTCCAATTGTAGAAGTGTAAATATCTGGATTTTTAATTCCTTCACGTGTTACTTGTCCTCTAATAAAATAAAGTGTTTTACCATCACTACTAAAACTTGGTTGTGTTTCCCAATTACGTGTATTAATAACCGGACCAACATTTTGAGGTTTAGTCCATTTGCCATTTAGTTTTTGAGAATAAAAAATATCACAACTTCCATATCCTTTTCTGTCAACAGAACCGTATGAGCCATCTTGCTCAATACAAGAAGCAAAAAACATGTATTGTCCATCAGCGCTTAGAGTAGGCGCACCTTCATTTCCTCTAGTATTAACTGAGGTTATAGGATTAGCTGTTTGCCAAATATTATTTACTTTTTTGCTGATAAAAAAATCTTCTTGTTGCGGAGCATCTACACCTTCACCTTCTCTCACATTTCTGGTAAACATAAATGTATTTCCATCGGCGGTTACAGCAGGAAAATATTCATAATCTGTTGTGTTTATTCCAGAACCAACATTAATGGGTTTAAACGGTAAAGGATTTTTTATTGCAATAGCACCAAAGCGTGCATTTTTTAAATACTTACTAGCTTGTTCTTTTAATGACGGACTAATTCGTTCTGTTTTAATAATAATTTCTAGAGCAGGAATAGCCTTATCATACATTCCAATATGCAAATAAGCTCCACCTAAATAAAAATTATTATCAATAAATATTTTGGGGTTAATTGATATTGCCGTTTCATAATTCGCAATTGCTTCTTTTGCTTTTCCTTTACTCATCAAAAAGTCAGCGTAAGCCGAATAGGCTTCAATAAATTTAGGATCTTCTTCAATTGCTTTTTTTATCAATTTTTCAGCCTCGTCATCTTTTCGAATTTGAAACATTTTTTTACTTTCTTCAAAGTATTTTATAGCTTTTTTATTTAAACTAGTATAAGTTCCAAGAGGTAAACTATTTTGAGCTTTAATTGAAACTATTAAGCTAGAAAGAAGAAAAGTATATAATAAGTGTTTAATCATAATAGTGTGATATTGGTAATAAATATAATGAAATATGAAACATTAAGATACTAAATATATATAAATTTTTGTAGCCTGATTTTCAATGACGTATGTCGTTAAAAATCATTACTTTTGGAGTATGGAAAGTGTTAGACAAAGTAAAGTTGCAAAGTTATTACAAAAAGAATTGGCTGAAATTTTTAGAGCCAATGCAAAAACAATGTTTGAAGATGCTTTTATTACCGTTACAGTTGTTCGTATTAGTTCGGATTTGAGTTCAGCTAAAATTTACATTAGTATTATGGCAACAAAAGATGTAAATGCCGTTTTTGCACTAGTAACCGAAAAAAAACAACATATTCGTAAAATATTAGGTAATTTAATTGGTAAACAAGTTAGGGTTGTGCCTGAAATTACTTTCTTTATTGATGATTCTTATGATTATGCAGAAAAAATAAATGCTTTATTTAATAAGCCAATTTAATTAAACTTTGAATCTTTCTTTTTTCATAGCAAAGCGATATTTAATTTCCAAAAAATCGAACAATGCTATTAATGTCATTTCTTGGATAAGCATTATTGCTATTTCTTTAACAACAGCTGCACTTGTAATTGTTTTATCAGCAATGAATGGATTGACTGGAATTGTAGCTAATTTATACAATGCTATTGAACCAGATTTAAAGATAACATCTCTGAATTCAAAATATATAGTTAATAGAATTGATATTGAAAATAAAATAAAAGCAATTCCTGAAATTAATGTCATTTCATATTCTTTAGAAGAAAATGCATTGATTAAATTAGATGATAAACAAGCTGTGATCACTATTAAAGGTGTAGATGCTAATTTTAAAAACTTAACACATTTTGATACAGTTATAAGAGAAGGTGTATATCGTTTTGAATATAATAATCAATTTTACGGCGTTTTTGGAAAGGGAATTGCAAATAAATTAGGAATAAATATTAATGATTTTATTTCACCGATTTCTATTTTTGCACCCAAACGAGGTAAGTTTGAAGGTATAAACCCAGATGATGCTTTTACTAAAATTAATATCAGTCCAGCAGGTGTTTTCAGTTTGAATGATGATTTTGATTATAAATATGTGTTAGTTGATCTAAAGGCAGCACAATCCTTATTCGACTGTAAAGACGAAGTTAGCATGATTGAAGTAAATGTTTCTGATAAATCTAAAATTGATGACATTCAAAACAAATTAAAAGCTTCTTTAGGCTCAAATTATAGTATTAAAAATAGATATGAAGCCAATGATGTCCTTTTTAAAACCCTTGAAATTGAAAAGCTTTGGGTATTTTTAATATTGGCTTTTATATTAGTAATTGCAACATTTAATATAATAGGTTCATTAACTATGCTTATAATTGAAAAGAAAAAGGATATTAAAACTTTATATAATTTAGGTGCAGATCAACAATTTATAAAATCAATATTTATGAAAGAGGGTTTTTTAATTACGTTTGTTGGCGCATTAAGTGGCTTGTTAATTGGATTAATAGTTTGTATTGCCCAACAGCAATTTCACTTTATAAAGTTTGATGAACAATATGTGATTTCCTATTATCCTATAATAATGCAATTACAGGATTTTGCATGGATTCTAAGTATTGTAATGGGAATTGGATTTTTAGCTGCCTTATATCCAGTAAGAATTTTTACTAAAAATGATTTAATTCATAAATAGAATTAGTAGAAACAATTTGTGTTCTAGAAATAAATGGATTCTGATTATCCGATTTATATTGTGGCAATGCATCATGAATTAGCACATCAAAAATTTTGCAGGTAAACTTATTCATACCTTAGTAATAGTGCGGTTGTTTTGGTCCCGAAGCTTCGAGAGTGTGAACTACAATTTTTTAGGTGGCTTTGCGAAGACTTTTTGTGCGAAAGGGCTGAGTAATTTAAAGTTCAATGAACTTTAAATACGAAGAGCCAGAAAGTGCGCAGGCTGGAGTTGGCTTTTCGACTTGATTTTTTTGTTACTTTTTTTATCAAGAAAAAAGTAAATAAAATAAATGTACTTTTTGATTAAAACTTATTTAATAACCAGTTTTTGACTATATAATTTATTGTCAGAAGAAGCAACAACAATATAAGTTCCAATATCTAATTTTGTATCGTTATCATAAGATAAAATAAGATTTTTTTCTTGGTTAAAAACTACTTTAGAGTAACTTTCATTACCTTTTTCATTTCTTAAAACAACTAAAATTTCTTTATTTTCTGAGCCTAATAAATTTTCAGTAATTTCATTATTTGGATTTATTGATAAACTACCTGTAGAAAAAATATTATTGATTGAAACTAAACGTGAAGATAAAACAACGCCATCTCCACTAGTTTGTTTTAATCTGTAATAAGAAATTCCTTCAAATGGAGTAAAATCAACATCAAAATAGCTTATTAATGAACTATTATTACCAAATCCTTTAATAGTTGTTACAGATTCAAAATTTAAACCATCTTTTGATTTTTCAACCGTGTAAAAATTATTATTTATTTCAGAATTAGAAGACCAAGATAATTCAACTTTTTTACTATCAAAAATTGCATCAAAACTTAATAATACTTCAGGTAAAGCAATTGTTGTGGAAGTATTATTATCAATGCTATATCCTCCATTTCCAATTTGAGCATAAGAAGATAATGTAGTTGAAATACAAAAAAGAACAGCAAAACGATTTAGATTCTTCATTATTTTAATTTTTTATTATATAAATATATGAAAATTTAAATAAATAATATATAGGTTATTTAATTGTTATTAACATATTAAGTAATTTTTATCGAAAAAAGGGTGCAAACGATAATTTGCACCCTTTATAAAATAATATTTTTAAAAAGATTAAGCTTTTAAAAAACCAAGTATTTTTTCTACACTATCTTTTGCGTCACCATACAACATTTCTGAATTTGGTTTATAAAATAAAGGATTGTCTTCGCCAGAATATCCAGCTGACATAGAACGCTTCATGATAATCACTTTTTCTGCTTTCCACGCTTCAATTACTGGCATTCCGTAAATAGAACTTGCTGGATCATCTTGAGCACTTGGATTAACGACATCATTAGCACCAATAACCATCACTACATCCGTGTTTGGTAAATCATCATTAATTTCGTCCATTTCCATAACAATATCATAAGGTACATTTGCTTCTGCTAATAATACATTCATGTGTCCAGGTAAACGACCAGCAACTGGATGTATAGCGAATCTCACTTTTTTACCAGCTTTTTGTAAGGTTTGTACCATATCATAAATTGGATACTGTGCTTTTGCAACAGCCATTCCATAACCGGGAACAATTACAACAGATTTCGCTTCTTTTAATAAAGCTGCAACTTCTTCGTGATTTAAAGATGTTACTTCACCTTCTATGGCTTTAGCTTCGCCTTTTGGTGCATTTCCAAAACCACCTAAAATTACAGAGAAGAAAGAACGGTTCATCGCATGACACATGTGAATAGATAGGATTGCTCCAGAACTACCAACTAATGCACCTGTAACAATTAATAAATCATTACCTAACATAAATCCTGCCGCCGATGCAGCCCAACCTGAATAGGAGTTAAGCATACTCACCACTACTGGCATATCTCCACCACCAATTGCCATAACTAACATTATTCCAATAAAAGAAGCAATACCTGTCATGATATATAAATAAAGCAACCCATTTGTACCTTCTTGCTGTGCAAATAAAACACCCAAAACAATACATGCTAATAATAAAGCAATATTAACGGCATGTCTACCAGGATACATCAATGCTTTGCTTCTTACTTTCCCCTCTAATTTACCCCAAGCAATAATAGAACCTGTAAAAGTGATAGCACCAATAAAAATACCAATAAATACTTCTACTAAATGAATGGTATGTGCTGCCCCTATCAATTCGTGCGATTTAGGATCTAAATAAGAACCAAAACCAACTAATACAGCTGCTAATCCAACAAAACTGTGTAAAATAGCAACTAACTGAGGCATCGCTGTCATTTCTACTTTACGAGCAAGCATTAAGCCGATTACCGAAGCAATTGCAATGGCTACTAAAATATAAATTTGTCCTGAAACACCTTCACCAAACACTGTAGCTATAATAGCAATTGCCATTCCTATTATACCATAAAATACTCCTCTTTTTGCTGATTCTTGAGAGGATAAACTCCCTAAACTTAATATGAACAGTATACTTGCAAATAAATACGCTGCTGTTTGAATTCCTATAGCCATAATCTCTTTTTAACTCTTTTAATTATTTTATTATTTTGTATTGTGGAAGCAAACGCTTTCTTATTTCTTAAACATTTTCAACATACGGTGTGTAACCACAAAACCTCCAACAATATTTATGCTTGCAACCAAAATAGCAATACCAGCTATAATGGTCATAGGGTTTTTAATATCGTTTGTTGTTTGTAATAAACCACCAATTACAATAATTCCACTAATAGCATTGGTTACGGCCATTAAAGGCGTATGCAATGAGTGCGACACATTTGTGATAAGTTGCCAGCCTACAAAAACTGCCAACACAAATACCGTAAAATGTTGTATAAATTCGGGTGGTGCAGATTGACCTACTAAAAATAATAAAGCTCCAACAACTCCTAAAGTTACTATCATTGAAGTAGCTTCTTTTTTCGATTTTTGGGCATCAGTAGCTTTAATTTCTTCTGCAGTTGGTGGAATTACTTTTACTTTTCCTCCTGCCGTTGGACTAACTGGTAGTGGAGCAGGTGGCCAATTAATTTTACCATTATAGGTTACCATTGCTCTTGAAACAACAGCATCTTCCATGTCAATTTTCCATTTTTCAGCTTTACCCATATCATCCAATAAATGACATAAGTTATTACCGTATAATTGAGAAGCTTGGCTTGGCAATTGACTTAGTTTACCAACCATGGTAACACCATTTTCTGTTGTGTAAACTTCACCATTTTTTGTAAGAGCACAATTTCCTCCTGATGATGCTGCTAAATCAACAACAACCGAACCTGGTTTCATTGCAGCTACGTGATAATCCATCCATAATTTAGGAGCTGGTCTTCCTGGAATTTGCGCAGTAGTAATAACGATATCAACCTCTTTAGCTTGCTCTAAAAATAGTTTCATTTCTGCTTCAATAAACTCCTTACTCATTTCTTTTGAATAACCTGATGAAGTAGCGCCATCTTCTTCAATTTCAACCGTTAAAAATTGCGCACCCATTGATTCAATTTGTTCGGCAACTTCTTTACGAGTATCAAATGCTCTAACAATTGCACCTAATGAATTGGCAGCACCAATAGCAGCTAAACCAGCTACGCCCGCACCAATTACTAACACTTTTGCAGGTTCAACTTTACCAGCAGCTGTAATTTGTCCATTTAAAAATCTTCCAAAATTATAAGAACCTTCAATAACAGCTCTATATCCTGCAATGTTTGCCATTGAAGATAATACATCCATTTTTTGTGCCCTTGAAATACGCGGAATAGCATCCATTGCCACTGCGTTTACTTTTTTATCAGCTAATTTTTGAAGTAAGGGCTGGTTTTGTGCTGGCCATAAATAGCTCAACATCACTAAGCCTTCCTTCATCATATCCACTTCTTCCATCGAAGGTTCTTTTACCTTTAATACGATGTCTGATTTACCGTAAATGTCAGCAGCGGTTTGAACAATTTTGGCTCCAGCCTCTTCAAAATCTTTATCAGAAAAATTTGCTTTTACCCCTGCATTATGCTGAATGAAAACTTCAAACCCTTGCTTTTGCAAACGTTTAACCGTTTTTGGAGTAGCCGCAACTCTTAGTTCGTTTGCGGATATTTCTGATGGAATTCCAACTTTCATGTCTAAATTATTTTTGTTTTAATGTTCATATGATTTCTTTTGGTTTAAAATACCAATATTGATGGCAAATTAAACGGAGGTAAATCATAGTTTGTTTTATTGTAATTTTTCAAATTAAAGCAAATTTTACGAGTTATTCAAGTCTCTTTGTAAATAGTTTGAGTTTATTATATAATATAAAACCCATTTGGATTTTCCAAATGGGTTTTAATTATAATTTTATGGTTGAAAAACTATTTTACCGTTGCTGGTTTAGTTTCTTCATTTTTAGGCTCAACTACAGTTGTTGATCCAGATTTTTTGTCTTTGCAACAAGCTTTTTTCTCTCCACCTTTTTCGTGACCAGCGCAAGCTTTTCCATCTTCTCCTTTTTTGTCTTTGCAACAAGCTTTATCACCTTTTTTGCATTCTTTTTTAGCTGCTGTTTTATCATCTTGATTAACAGTTGCTGAAACACTTCCTACTAATCCAGCGAAAGCTAACATTAAAAATACTTTTTTCATTTTTTAAATTTTAAATTGGGTTTATAACAAAACAAATATATAAACTAAAGTGGCTAAAAGAAATGACATTTATTAGTTTATCTCTCAAATTCTGTTAAAAAATTGAAAATTAGATAAACTCTTTAATTTTAATTAGATTTATAATAACCAAACTATTATAAATGAAAAAAACACTTCTTTACCTTGTTATATTAGCTTCTTCAGTTGGAGCTATTGCTCAATCAAATCAATCAGTTTGGTCAGAAATAACCGAGTCTAAAATTACTATTTCTGGGAAAAGAGAAATCATTCCTGAAAAGTACAAAACCTACCATTTAGATTTACTTTCTCTTAAAAATACATTGTTATCGGCTCCAAATGATAAAGATGTTGCTATCAATAATTCAACAACTATTGTAAACCTACCGATGCCAAATGGTCAAATTCAACAATTCAAGGTGGTTGAATCTCCAGTTATGGACATTGCCTTACAATTAAGCTTTCCAACTATAAAAACCTACAGCATCAAAGGAATTGACGATGAATATGCAAATGGAAAAATAGATGTTACAGAATTTGGCTTTCACGGAATGATTAGAACGACAAAAGGTGATATTTTTATTGACCCTTATTGTCAGAAAAATATTGAAGATTATATAACTTATTATACGAATGATTTTATTAAACCATTTAATGAAAGAGGTACTTGTCAGGGAATAATTGATGAAGCTGGTTTAAATAATAAAATTAGTGCGCCTTCTGCATTAATTTGTGCTGGCCCAAATTTAAGAACTTATAGACTTGCGGTAGCTTGTACTGGTGAATACGCGGTAGCAGCAACAGGATTGCCAACTCCAACCAAAGCGCAAACATTGGCAAAAGTTGTTATTTCTGTTAATCGTGTAGATGGTGTTTATGAAACAGAAGTTGCAGTTAGATTAGTATTGGTGCCAACAACTACATTAGTTTTATATATAGTTCCTAATACTGGTTTTACAACTGCGGAAAACAACAATGCAACAACACTTATTACAAAAAGTCAATCGATTATCACTACAAATATTGGAACCGCAAATTTTGACATTGGTCATACTTTTAGTACTGGCGGTGGCGGTTTAGCTAATTTAGGTTGTGTTTGTAATGCAACAACTAAAGCCAGTGGTATTACAGGAAGTCCAAGCCCGGTTGGCGATGCCTATGATATCGATTATGTAGCGCATGAAATGGGACATCAGTTTTCAGGAAATCATACATTTAGAGCAGCAACAGGTTCTTGTTCTGGAAATGGTAATTTATCTACCTCTGTTGAGCCAGGTAGTGGAGTTAGTATTATGGCATATGCAGGAATTTGTACTGCTACCAATGATTTAGATCCTCATAGTATCGCCTATTTTCATGCAGTGAGTTATGATGAAATTATGAATTTTACAAATGTTGGTGGTGGAAATAGTTGTAAAGTTTTAACCGCTTCGGGTAATAATGCACCTGTAGTTGCTGGTCTTACTGCCTATACCATACCTGCAAATACACCTTTTATATTAACAGGCTCAGCTACAGACCCTGATGTTGGGGATGTATTAACTTACCAGTGGGAAGAATTTGATGCAGGAACAACTTTTGGAAATTGGAATTCGGGTGCAAAACCATTTTTCAGATCCTATAATCCAGTCACTTCAACTTCTCGAATGTTTCCTACTTTAGCAGTGGTTTTGAGTGGTAGTTTACAAGCTACTATTGGCGAATATACGCCTACAACAGCCCAAACTTTAAAATTTAGGTTTACGGCACGTGATAACAAAATGGGAGGCGGAGGCGTTTGTTCGGCTACAACTATTGTTACTGTAAATGGAACAGGCCCTTTCGCTGTTACTTCTCAAAGTACAACTGGAATTGTTTATCCAAGTGGTTCTTCTCAAGCTATTTCATGGAGCGTAGCTGGCACAAGCGGAGCGCCAATAAATTGTGCCAATGTAAATATTTATGTAAGTAGTGATGCTGGCTTAACATTTACATTAGCTTTAGCAAGTACGCCAAATGATGGTTTAGAAACTATTACAATGCCAAATTTAATTGTTTCGAGCACAACATGCCGCGTAAAAGTTGCAGCAGTCGGAAATATCTTTTTTGATTTAAATGATAAAAATTTCACAATCTCGGCTGTTACTGGGTTAAATTCTTTTGCAGGCGTAAATGCCATCGGATTGCAGTTATATCCAAATCCATTTTCTAGTACTGTTAAAATTGATATTAGTCATAATTCAAATTTAATTGCAGAAAAAACTGTTATTAATGTTTATGATATTATTGGGAATATTGTGAGAACAGAAACAATTAAACTAAGTGAAAATTTTTCGAAAGATTTTGATTTTTCTGATTTAGCAAATGGTTCTTATATTATAGAAGTGACTGATGGCAAACAAAAAGCCGTAGCACGTTTAATAAAAATGTAAAATAATATATTTATTTTTAATAAGAGCTATCTCGATTGAGATAGCTCTTTTGTTTTTTATGTAACTTATAGTTGCGGTATTTAATAAATTGAAATACTATTATTTGCAAAAAATGCAAAAGTGGTTTTTGAAATTGTGATAAATCCACTTTTTTCTTTTTGAAGACAAATACGCTATTTCATTCTGCAGAATCTACTTATTTTTTTAAAGTTAGACCGGTTAGCCTTTTTAGTAAGGCTTTTGTTTACAGTAATTTTGGTGAATAAATTATAAAAACCATGATTATGAAAACTCAAAAATTAAAAAAAGGAATTTTAGCAATAAGTTTAATGTTTAATAGCTTTATGAATGCTCAGGATATTATGACTTTGAGAGACGGAAACGATTTAACTGTAAAAGTTACAGAAATAAATGAAACAGAAATAAAATATAAAGATTATAAATATTTAGATGGTCCGATTCGTGTAATTTATAAATCTGATGTGTTTTCAATTAAATATCAAAATGGTGTGAAATCAGTTTTTAATACTGAACCAATGCTTCAACAAAGCACTATTAAACAAAATAATATTCAAGAAAATAAACCAACAGAAACTCATGGAAAGGTTTACGATAAAGACACTTCTGATTTCGCTAAAATTAGACGTAAATCATTTAGTGGTCCACGCATTGGTTTTACTTATATAACTTCTGGAACAACAGCAGATTATTTATCAGCTAATGGAAAAAATCCAGGAGTTACTCAATTTGGATGGCAATTTGAAGGTCGACTTTTTACTGTGGAAGGTTTATCTGGACTAGTTGAATTTGTGCCCTTAGTTGGAGGTATAGAACAAGGAATAATAATACCAAGTGCAAGTTGTTTATTAGGTGTACGAAGTACTGGAAAAACATCAGTTGAATTTGCATTGGGACCAAATTTTTCAATATCTCCAAACTATAAAGGTGACAGTGAAGGAGCTGTTGGATTGGTTTTAGCTGCAGGAACAAGTTTTAATAAGGGGAATATAAATTTCCCTGTAAATCTAGTTGTTGTACCTTCAATAGGAAGTAAACATAATGTTTATGATGAAGCTACAAAAACAACTACTAACCAAATTTTTCAAACTGGTTGGAGAATATCTTTATTAGTAGGATTTAATTATAGAAAAAAATAATTATGTAACTTTAAAAAAATAATAAAAATGAAAAAAATAAATATCCTTCTTGTTTTAGTTTTTGTTGCAATCACATTTTCAAAATGTCATGTAATGAAAAGAACGTATCGTAATGGATATTATATTACTTGGAATAAAAAAGTATCGCATTTAAAAAATGAAAACACATTAGAAAATGAAGAAACTGGCACAATCGAAGTTGAAAAATATAAAGAGTCAACTATTACTGAACCAGTATTAGCTTGCAATGAATCATTTTTTATTCCTTTTGAAAAAAAGAGACATGTGTTAAAAACTTCCCAACCAACTGATACCTGCGGCGATATTATCACTTTAAAAAATGGCGATGAAATTATTGCAAAGGTTTTGGAAGTGAATCAAACGAATATTAAATATAAAAAATGTAATAATTTGGACGGACCTCTAATGGTAGAGTCTGTTGATAATGTTTTTATGATTAAATATGTTAATGGTTCAAAAGATGTTTTTAATAAAACTACCAAGCCAAAAGTTGATAGTCCAAAAAAAGAAATTGAACCATCAGGTGAAAAAAAATATAATAAGTTTTCAGTAATGAGTTTTATATTTTCATTATTCTTTTTGGTTTATGGTATTTCCTGTATTTTTTCTTTAATTTTTGCCATTAAAGCCTTGCGTCAAATGAAAAAAGAGCCAGGTAAATATAAAGGAAAAACGCTCGCTATGATTGGGTTAATACTTAGTATAATTGTGTTAGTATTTATATTACTTATTGTTCTGTCTAGCTTATTATTTGCTATTTAATAAATGCTAATATGTTCTGCTTTTAACAAAAACATATTAGCATTTCTAAAAAAAATATTTAAATAAAAATTAAAAATTTAGATGCCTTAAACAATAGTTAATTTACTTTTATTTTAAAAGGTATTTCAATATCTGAATCTCCAGGCGCATAAGTCCCATCTTTAATACCTGGTTGGTGTCTTAACGTTATTGTTAATGGTGATTTTGGCATCACCATACTTGGAGTTTGACATTCGGTTAATAAACCAATGCCACGTAAATTAGCATCTAAATCTAAATATTTAATGGTTACCATACTTCCCGTTAAATAAAGAGAGTAGGGGTTTCCTGATGGGTTTATTGCGTTAAAGAAAAACATATGATCAACCCCTTCACTTAAAACGGAATTACTTACAGTATCAGTTACAGCTTTTGTTTCGTCTAATAATAAAATGCCAACCGTGTATGTTTTATTAGTTAATAGAGTTATAACGGAATCACTTTGTGCAGTAAGTGTATTTGATAAATTGCCATAAGCACCAACAATACCTCCATCACCATCGGGGTCTTTAAACATATAGTAAGTTGTGGTTGTACCATTATTTACGGACAACTTCATAGTAGTAATTACCTCATTTTCGTTAGCTGGCGGAGTTGGTGCATCAGGAGTTGGCTCTGTTTTTTTTTCTTTTTTACAAGCACTAACACTAAGCGCTAAAATTGCTACGCAAGCAATTGTTTTGATTGTTTTTTTCATTTTTTTTGTTTTTTGATTGTTTATATTTATTCGTCTTAGTTGACGTTGATTTTATTTAATTGAAATGATTGTTATTTTTTATCATAAATCGTTAGTGGCACTTTAATTCTTATTCCAATATTTCGTCCTTGTGCATCTGTAAAATACCTAAAACGGTCTAAATAATCGCGATAACTTGTATTTAATAAGTTGGTAACCGTTAGTGCAATGTTTAGTTGTTGCTGCCCAAATTTCATATATGTTCCAATTTCCATATTTATTAAACCATATCCTTTTGGAGGTGGCGCAAAATCAACATTGGCAGGTACACGCCATTGTTTGGTTATAAATTGATAACCACCCTGAAAATAAATTTCAGTTATTTTTTTTGAAATTTTAGTGTAAGCTTTTAAATCGCCCGAATATATATCCGAAGGCATATAAATTAAATAATCATTAGCCGAATAATTCCAAGCTCTCAAAATCATTGCTTTTCCAATTAATTGAAAATGATTAAAAAAATGAGTGGTTACTTTTCCGTCAAAACCACTGATGCGGGCATTTGTTTGTTTATAATTGAAAACAGGAAAGGCACCTCTTATCGTTAACTCAGGTTCTGCAGCGGGTTCCATGTAAATAAAATTAGTGAATTGATTATGATAGGCTGTTAATTCGATATCCAAATTTTTTAATTGATATACTCCAGTAGTTGTAATATTATAAACTTGCTCCGTTTTTAAATTAGCATCGCCCCGTTCAATAGCACCAACGCCTTGGTGCAAACCATTACTGTAAAGTTCGTTTGGAGCAGGTGCGCGCCATGCCGAACCTACATTAATGAAAATATTAAAATTTGTTTTGGGTTTAATGATACTTCCTAAATTCCACGAAAAATTATTGAAATTAAGTTCGGGCTTTACTAAATTATTACCAATGTAGTAAAACGATTTTAAATTCTTTTGATCATAACGTATTCCTGCTTCAAACTCAATATGGTGCTTTACAAAACGTTCGCTTGCAAAAATTCCCCATGTATTATTAATGTAATTTGGTATAAAAAATCGACCTAAATACACGTTTTTTTGGTTTAAATAACTTCCACCAAATTGCCCTCTAAACGATTTTATGTTGAGGTGTTCTACTATAAAATCAACTGTTTGAGAAGTAATACGGTAATCTAATTCTGGTTTATTTAAATCGGCTAAAGTCTGATTTTTCGGTAAATGCTTATCATATTCTTTTCTAATATTATATTGATAAGCATATTGCACAAAGGCTTTCCATTTATTAGTTAAGTGAAAATGCAATTTACTTTTTGCCAATTCATGCGAAATATCTTGATAAGGTCGAGCAATATCATAACTAAATGTAGCTAAACTATCCTGTGGTTTATTTGAATTAAATGCCGCTTTTAAATCCGTTAAATTACCAACATGCGCACTACTAAAAATGCCAATTTTTGTATTAAATTGAGAATAATAAGTTTCAATTCCCCAATTTTTGCGATGGTAATTTAGTGCATACGAAAAATTTGATTCCTGAACGCCTGTATTTTTAAGATAATAATTTGGGGCATTTATATTTCCACCTTTTTTTAAAGTTCCTTGCACTCTCCACGAAAACCCTTTTATTTTATCAAAATAACCTTGTAAGATAGCTGAAGCAACCCCTGTTTTTCCATTACTTAATCCTATTAAATTTACTTCTCCAGTTATAGATGCTGTATCTGGTAGTTCGTTTGGTTCAACTAAAATAACACCAGCCATTGCATCACTGCCGTATCTAACAGCATTAGCACCTTTTATAACAGATATT
Source organism: Bacteroidota bacterium (assembly GCA_038327195.1). Lineage (GTDB taxonomy): Bacteria > Bacteroidota > Bacteroidia > B-17B0 > Aurantibacillaceae > UBA4416. The sequence goes on from JBBQKU010000002.1 coordinate 142,429, forward strand.
TTTTGCGCAATAAAAGGGTCAATTTCTGGTGCATGTTCATTTCCCCATTGTTGGCCTTCTTGCCTTATTCCATTATTCAAAATTAATATTCGGTAACCTTGCATCCCGTGAATCATAGGTTTTGATATGGTGCTTCCTGTATTTAAAGTGGTCACTCCGTTTATTAATTTTAGGGCTTCTCCTAATGATTGTCCACGAGTTTGGTCTAATTCTTTATCTTTTAAATCATTTACTGTTTGTGTCTTAATTATATCAGGCTGTTTATCTATTACATCAATTTCATTGAGTTCGTAGGAGCTATGAGGTAATTTAATAACGACTTTTAAATCCTTTTTTATGTCAACGGTTATAATTGTATCATGGCAACCAACATGTTGAATGAGCAGTTTATATGACCGAATGCACAAATTGTTAAATGTAACATTGCCATGGGCGTTTGTTGGATTTGTTTGTTTGGTTTCGTTTATAGTTACAAGTGTACTTTCTAACTCCTTACCATTATCTAAATCAATAACTCTAATGGTTAAATTAATTTTACAAGAATCTTGTGATTTTAATGAATTATTAAATAGTAAAAAACTAAAAAACAATACGCAGGCGTATTTATAGTAATATAAGTTCATTGAATTTGTTTTTTGAAGATTCCCTCAGAAAGAGATTTACTTTACAGGGTCGTAGCCACTGCCACCCCATGGATGACATCTTAAAATACGTTTTAGCGACATCCAACTTCCTTTTATTGCACCGTATTTATTTACTGCATCTATGCCATATTGAGAACATGATGGCGTAAATCTGCACGATGGTTTTAATAAAGGAGAAATAGCGTACTGATAAAAGCGTATGATTGCTAAAGGTATAAACTTCAATTTATTTTTTTAAATGGGTTAATAACTAATTAATATGAAATTAATTATGCTATTGGCGGACCTCTTAAAAGTGAAATTGAATAAAAGGAATTTGGAATTTGTTTTTGTTTAAAGACAAAAGCCGTTTCTTTACTGGTGTTTATTGGTAAAAAATTTAGAATAAATTTAAAAACAGAGTAATAAACTGGAGTATCAAATTTTTGAATGTTACAATCTTGAGTTTCATCATTTTCACTAACAGTTATTGTGGAAGTAGCCTCATGATTTACATTATGCTTATGACCAAAAAAAGAATGAATGTAAGATTTTGGTAATGCGGCAAACATTACAACAACCAAAAGTAGGGAAGAAATTAATATGTTAACTTTAGGTTTCAACATAACAAATATACATAAAATAAATATTAATAGTATTTAATTGAAATAAAAGTATTATTTGTTTAAATTTGATTATCTAAAAAAAATAACATGAAAAAAATCTACATTTTTGCTATTTCTGTTTTTACAATTAATCAAATACAAGCACAGCTTACACTAACAAAATCATTTAATGAGCCCGTAATTGGCGAATTTTATGATACTAAAACGATAGATACAACAAGTACATTGCCAATGTCTGTTATTGGGGTAGGAACAACTTGGAATGTTTCTGGGATTTCTGAATCAGGTGCAATTAATACAAATACAATATCAGCTCCATCAGCATACCCAGGCTCTTCAACTACTTTTCCTGGGGTAACAATGATACAAGAAGACTTAACAACTAACAATTTGAGTTATTTTAAATCAACACCAACAACTCTTGAGTTAGTAGGGGCTTATACAAATGTGGGTGTTGCTAATGCTGAATTAAATTACAACTCAAATTCTGCAATTTTATTATCATACCCCATTGCAATGGGGTATTTAAATAATGATTTAGGTGCTGGAACAATTTCAACTTCTACATTATCAGGTGTTTTTACAAGTACAATTCAAACAATTGCAGATGGTTCGGGTACTTTAATTTTTAATGGGGCAGTTAGTTTAACAAATTGTTTAAGAGTTAAAATAAAACAAAATATTGCTTTTAATTTTTTATCAAGTGCATTTGTAGGTACGGTAGACCAAGTTGGGTATAATTATTATCATAGTTCTTCTAAATTTCCTGTATTTACAGTAGCATACAGTCATATTGTTTCTCCAGGGTTTTCTGCAATTGGAATTCCTGCCATTAATACTCGACAAACAAAAGTTGAAACGTTGTCAGGAGTTGCGATTGGAATATTTGAATCTCAACAAAATGATGTTATTTTTAAGGCATATCCAAACCCAGCAAATACAGAATTGAATATTCATATGGTTTTAACTCAAAACGAAACTTATTTTATTGAAATAGCGAATACACTTGGTCAAATTGTAAAAACGGTTGTTATGTCAAATTTAACTCCTGGCATGTATGAAGAAGTTATAAATATTGCAGACTTGAATTCTGGTATCTATTCTCTAAATGTAAAAGGAAAAAATGCTTCTGGTTCTCAAAAGTTAATTATTGAGTAGTTTGTTTCTAATAAAACTCAATAATTTTTATATTTTTGACCAATGGTTTTTAGTAGCATAACCTTTCTTGTTTATTTTTTACCAATATTTTTATTGGCCTATCATCTTACTCCCAATAAGTTTAAAAATGCGTGTATTCTCATTTTTAGTATTGTTTTTTATGCTTGGGGTGGGCCGAAATTCATTTTTGTTTTATTAGGAACTACATTTTTAGATTTCTTTTTGGTTTCAAAAATGCACGAAGCAAAATCAACCAAAACTAAAAAACAGTTGCTGGTTGTTTCATTATTAATGAACTTAGGTTTACTATTTTATTTTAAATATTCGAATTTTTTCATTGATAATATCAATGAAGTGCTTGATTTAGCCGGCATTAAAGAAATTGCTATGCTTAAAATAATTTTACCAATTGGTATTTCATTTTACACATTCGAAAGTGTAACATACGTAGTTGATGTTTATAGAGGTATTCATAAACCATTAAAAAGTTTTTGGAATTATCAAACCTATATTTTATTGTTTCCTAAATTAATTGCAGGCCCTATTGTTCGATACCACGATATTGCAGATCAAATAACCGATCGAGAAAAAAATTACACACCCGAAGTTAAGTTAAGTGGCTTTTATACATTTTGTATCGGCTTGGCGAAGAAAGTAATTATTGCCAATACAATTGGAGCTCAGGCTGATGATGTTTTTAAATTATCGATTACTGAAATAGATAGTGCCGCCGCATGGGTTGGGGCAATCGCTTATACTTTTCAAATTTATTTTGATTTTAGTGGTTATAGCGACATGGCAATTGGTATTTGTAAAATGATAGGAATTAGGTTGCCCGAAAACTTTAATAATCCTTATTTGTCTTCTAGTATTACTGAGTTTTGGCGCAGATGGCATATTACATTAGGCGCATGGATGAAGAATTATTTATACATTCCGTTGGGTGGCAATAAAGTGAATTCGAAAACTAAATTATATCGTAATTTATTTATTGTGTTTTTACTATCTGGTCTTTGGCATGGTGCTAGTTGGAATTTTATTATTTGGGGAGCTTTTCATGGTTTGTTTCTTGTATTAGAAAGACTATTTTTATTGAAAATTTATAGTAAAACAGGTAAAATTATTTCAACGATTTTAACTTTTTTAATCGTTGTAGTTGGTTGGGTTTATTTTAGAATAGAAGATTTGGACTATGCCAATCATGTTGTTAAAAGTATGTTTAGTTTTAATTTTATAGATGGGAAATTTGCTTTACATAATGACTTTTATTTTTCATTATTTTTAGCAACATTCTTTTCGTTTTTTGCTTTTATACCTTTCACAAAAAAAATACAAGTTAATGTTTATGGTGAAAATCATACGAAGGCCTCAAATACTATGATGTTGACGATTAGTGTATTATTGTTTTATATTTCACTGAGTTATATCGCAGCTTTAGATTTTAATCCATTTATTTATTTTAGATTTTAATTCATGGAAAAGAAATCATATAATTTGTTTGTTTTAATAGCCTTTGCAGCTATTATTTTTCCAATGCTTTCAAGCTTGGTTAAAAAAAACAATGTGCCTAATTTAATTGGAATTGTCGTTAATAATGTGAACCCTGATTCCTTATTGAAAAAAGATAAGAGCATGTGGTTTAGTGGTGAATACCAATCGCTCAAAGATGATTATAATAACGACCATTGGGCATGGAAAGAATTATTTGTAAGACTAAACAATCAGTTTTATTATGATGCATTTAATCAGTTAAGAGTAAATCGATTTGTTTCAGGAAAAGATAATTACGTGTATTCAGAAACTTTTATTTATTCGGCTTATGGAGATGATTATATTGGGAAACAAATAATTGAAGAGAAACTACGTAAAGCAAAAGTAGTTCAAGATACATTAAAGAAAAAAGGAATTGATTTAGTTTTCGTATTTGCTCCAGGCAAAGGAGAATATTGTACTGAACAAATAGAAGACAAATATAAACACTCCATTAAAAACACTAATTACAACGATTATATTTCTATTTGTAAACAAAAAAACATTAATACGCTTGATTTAAAGGCTTATTTCCAACAATTAAAACCAGTTACACCTTATCCATTGTTTTCTAAATTTGGGCATCATTGGAGTTACTTTGGAGAATGCTTAGCAGTTGATACAATCATTGGTTATATCGAAAAACTGCACCATTGTGATCTACCAAATATCAGTTGGAACAAAATTGATGTGGTTGATACTGCTCGTAGCAGAGATGCAGATGTTTTAAAAAGTATGAATTTATATAGTAATCCAAATCAAAACCAAAAATTGGCTTACCCTGAAGTTTTATTTGAACAAGATTCCATAAAAAATAGAACACGTGTTTTAACTATATCTGATAGTTATTGGTATGGCCCAGTTTATATGGGAGTTCCCCAAAATTGTTTTGCGGGAGGTTCGTTTTGGTATTATTACAATAAAATAATTCCAAATCCTGCAGGTGCTACCGAAAAAATTGAAGTTTGGCAATTAGATTTAAAACAACAAATAGAGAGTAACCAAGTTATTATGTTGTTATATTCGGATGGAAATTTACCAACTTTTGCGAATTCATTTATTGAAGATGCTTATGAACTGTATACCAATCCAAATTCATATTATCAAAAAAACGAAAAAAATAAAACGATTCGACAATTTCAAAAGCAGATTAGAGAAACTCCTAACATGCTAAAAAAATCTACTAAAAAATCTCAAGATCTTCAAATTCCACTAGACTCAGCTATTAAGCTTGATGCTATGAAATTAGCAGGAATAAAATAAACCGATGACTCGTAAAGAACTTATTATCCTTTTAACGCTTGCCTTTGTGCAATTTTCAAATATTTTAGACGGCATGATTTTAATGCCACTGGCGCCAACGATTAAAGGTGTTTTTTTAATTGACACTCAGCATTTTGGTTGGTTAGTTTCTTCTTTCGGAATTGCAGCTGGATGTTCGGCATTTTTCTCTACGTTTTGGGCTGATAAATTTGATCGAAAAAAAATATTAATCGTATTATATATTGGGTTTATTATAGGAACTTATTTTTGCGCGATTGCGCCTACATATTCATTATTTTTAGCGGCACGTATTTTTACAGGCCTTTTTGGTGGTGTATGCGGTTCAGTTATTTTAGCAATTGTTGGAGATATTATTCCAAATGAACGACGAGCATCCGCTATGGGAATGGTGATGATGGGTTTTGCATTAGCCGCAGTTGTTGGAATTCCTTTGGGACTGATATTATCTAATAAATTTGGTTGGCAAATGCCTTTTTATGTCATCTGCGGAATTGGATTTATTGTTTTATTAAGTATTTTAATATTTATACCTAATGTTAATGCTCATTTAAAAGCTGAAAATAAAACGTCTTATAAACAGTTTTATCAAATGCTGTTTAGTAATAAATCTATGCAAATTGCGCTTATTGTGCCTGTTGTAATGATAATAGCTCACATGGGTATCATACCATATATTACAGATTTTACGGTTAATAATTTGCATTTCAATAAAGAAACTGATGTGCCCTTAATGTATTTAATTGGAGGTTTGTTATCTGTTGTTAATTCACCATTAGTTGGTAAATTGTCTGATAAATATGGACGCTATAAAGTATTTGCTATTTTAAGTACATTAGCAATTATTCCATTGTATTTAATTACAAATTCCACAAGTACTTCAGTAGTTTTGTTTTTATTTTGCAGTTCCATGTTTTTTATTTTTTCTGGAGGAAGAATGGTGCCTGTTCAAGCCATGATAACATCGGCCGTGTTGCCACAATTTAGAGGAAGTTTTATGGCATTAAATTCTGCATTACAACAATTTACTTTAGGTATCGTAACTTTTATTGGCGGTACCATTATTACAAATAATGCAAAAGGAGAATTAGAACACTATGAAATTGTTGGTTATATGGCAATCATTGCAACCTTAATTTCAATATTCTTAGCAAAAAAGATAAAATTAGTTGGGTAATACTAATAATAATTCGGGCAAGTCTGGCGGTAGCCATAGCGGGCTGTCGCTACAAGTTTTTAAAATGCAAATATTTTAAAAAGCTTTCTGCTTGCATCCCTCTTGCAGTTTATAATTCATGTAAAATTTACATTCATTATTTATGCTTAACACGCGTGAGGGATTGTAGTGAAAAATCCTTTTTGAGGAACGAAAAAAGATTGTAACGCAAAGCACGACCCTTTAGGGTCACGCCCAATTAAAATAAATTAAAACTAATAATTTATTAACGTCAATAGCTTTTCTTTAAACCGTTCTTTAGGTAAAAAGTTAATTTCTAAATCAGCATTCATTGGCACAGGTGTATCTAAACTTCCTTCACGCATTACAGGCGCATCTAAATATTCAAAACAATGTTCAGTAATCAATGCGCTTAATTCGCCACCAATACCTCCAGTTAAAGTGTCTTCATGCAAAATAAAGGCCCGTCCAGTTTTTTTAACTGATGTGTAAATAGCTTCAACATCTAACGGTGCTAGTGTTCTTAAGTCAATTAAATCTGCACTTATTTCTGGATGCGCTTCTAATAATTCAATACCCCAATGTACACCTAAGCCATAAGTTACAATCGTTACTGATTTACCTTCTTTTACTAAGCGAGCTTTTCCAAAAGGAATGGTATAATACTCATCTAAAATATCTTCATTAATACTTCTATATAAACCTTTGTGCTCAAAAAACATAACAGGGTTAGGATCTTCAAAAGATGCTAATAATAAACCTTTTGCATCACTCGGAAATGCAGGATATGCAATTTTTAATCCTGGTGTTTTAAAAAACCATGCTTCGTTACTTTGACTATGAAATGGACCTGCAGCAACTCCTGCACCTGTTGGCATTCTAACTACAACGTCAGCATTTTGTCCCCAACGGTAATGAGATTTTGCAAGGTTATTTATAATTTGAGTCATTCCTTCTGTTACAAAATCAGCAAATTGCATTTCTACCATTGCTTTATGTTTATTGATGGATAAACCAAAACCAGTTCCTAAAATTGCAGATTCACACAATGGTGTATTTCTAACTCTTCCTTTTCCAAACTCTTCAACAAAACCTTCTGTAATTTTAAAAACGCCACCATAATCTGCAATATCTTGTCCCATTAAAACTAAGTTACTGTGTTTGCGCATAGCTAAACGCATACCATCACTGATGGCGTCAATTAAACGTTTATTTGTTTTTGTGCCATTATTATTAGATGTATCTTCAATGGTGCAAGGCATATACATTTCTGATAATTCTTTTTGAGTATCAGGAGGTGGTAATTTTTCAGTTCCGGATTTTTCTAAACCAGATTCAATTTCGTTTTTAATTTCTGCACGAAGGGTTTCAATCATTGTTTCTGTTAAAACACCTTCGTCAATTAAAAATTTCTCAAACGTATTAACAGGATCTTTTCTTCCCCAAATATCAAATAATTCTTTAGGGACATATTTTGTACCTGAAGCTTCTTCATGCCCACGCATACGGAAAGTAACGCATTCTAATAAAACTGGGCGAGGATTTTCACGAATTGATTCAGCTAAATTTTTAATAGTTTCGTAAACTTTCAATACATTATTTCCATCAATCGAAATCCCTTCAATGCCATAACCAATGGCTTTATCAGCAAATGATTTACATTTAAATTGTTCATTGCTTGGGGTTGATAAACCGTATCCATTATTTTCAATTATAAAAATAACAGGTAAATCCCAAACAGCCGCCGTATTTATACTTTCATGAAAATCTCCTTCACTTGCTCCACCATCACCACTAAATACAACGGTTACTTTTTTGTCGTCGCGTAATTTATTCCCTAACGCAATTCCATCAGCAACACCTAATTGTGGACCCAAATGCGAAATCATTCCAACAATATGGTATTCTTGAGTTCCAAAATGAAAACTTCTATCACGACCTTGCGTGAAACCACTTGGCTTACCTGTAAATTGTGAAAACAATCTATGCATAGGAATTCCGCGCGTTGTAAACACACCTAAATTGCGATGCATCGGCAAAATAAATTCATCATTATTTAATGCTGTTGCAACACCAACTGAAATTGCTTCTTGACCAATTCCACTAAACCATTTTGAAATTCGTCCTTGACGCAATAAAAGAAGCATTTTTTCTTCAATCATACGAGGAGTTAAAATGTTTTTATATAGCGTTAAAAGCGTATCATCTTTTTGTTTTCGTCTATCAAACTTAATTGGAGTTTCGGCTGTAATCATTTGTAATAAATTTTGTAGCGAAAATAGGTATTTTAGGTTATTTTTGAGGATAAATAATGAATAAATTACAACAAATAATTAATAATAAATGGTTCCCCTTTTTATTTGCTATTGTTGCTGTTGGAATAAGTGTTTTTCAGCATTATAGAATTTTTAATTTAGATTTTATTGGCGTTCATACTTGGCGACAAACTCAAACCCAAACAGTTATTTTGAATTTTGCCTATCATGATTTTAATATTTTTAATCCAACAATTAATGATATAACCAATAATAATGGTTTATATAGAATGGAATTTCCTTTAATGCAATGGATAATTGCTATTTTTTATAAAATTTTCGGAAATCATTTAATAATTACCAGAATTTTTGTTTTTATAGTTACATTTTGTTCAGTTCTTGCAATTTATAAAACAGCCAATATTTTAACTTCTAACAAAATTTATGGTTTTATTTTAGCATGGCTATTTCTTTTTTCTCCCATTATTTACTATTATTCTGTAAATCCAATTCCTGATAATATGGCTTTATGCTTTGCTATTTGGTCATTATATTTTTGGATAAAACATTTAAAAATTGAAACTACTTATACATTTATTTTAAGCTCTATTTTCTTAGCTTTTAGTATCGCTTTAAAATTACCATTTATTGTTTTTGGAGGAATGTATTTATCAAAATTTATTTCAAAAAAAACAGATTTAAAATATAATTTGCGTTATATATATATACCTTTTTTAATTTGTCTCCCATCAATTATTTGGTATTTTTCTGTGATAACATCTTGGACTGGAAATGGTGTTGTTGCCGGTATGCTAGATAACAATGCTAATATTAATGAGCTATTTGATATCTTTCAATTTAATTTAATTTCTACTGTTCCGGAATTGTTAGTTAATTATGCGACTCTTCCAATTTTTATTATTGGATGTGTAATTCTTATTAAACATATTAATTTAAAAAACAAGATACATTCTACTTTTTTATTTGTGTCATTATTAACCTCGTTTTATTTTTTTTATGAAATTAATATGATTGCTAGAGTTCACGATTATTATTTATTTCCATTTTTGCCTTTATTATTTATAATAATTTTAATTGGTGTAAGGTTTGTGATCGAATCTAAAATAATATTTTATAAATATTTGTTATTACTTACAATCCTATCTTGCCCATTTACAGCATATTTAAGATGCAATATCCGTTGGAATATTTATGATCCAGGAACTACTAAAGAATTTGTTCTTTATAAAAATAAAATACAATCTGTTTTGCCTATTCACGCTAAAGTTATTGTTGATAATGATCCAAGCAATTGTATTAAACTTTATTATTTGAACAGAAAAGGCTGGGGATTTTCAAAAAATACATTGACGAAAAATACTGTATTAGAAAGAATTAAAGTTGGAGCAAATTACATTTGTTTTGATTCTAAACTTGATAAAGATGCTGAAATTGTTGAATGTTTAGATTCCTTAGTATTAAATATCCCGCCTATAAAAATATATAAATTAAAACAACCATGAAAATGTTTAAATTTTTGTTATTCATTCCATTATTTTGTAATTCCCAAGTATCTTGGCAAATAAAATCAAACGAAAGTGTAAAATGGTATTATCAATTTGGAGACGAATTTAATTCTAAATCCCTTGATAATAAAAAATGGATTAATGGTTTACCTTGGGGCAATGTTATAATGAATCAAGATCTAATTTTCGTTGAAAAAAATGTTGAATTTTCTGATGGCTTAGCTAAGTTTATATCTAATAAAGAAGATTATAAAGTTAAATTACAACCTTGGGAAATTGATTCAGCTTATTTGAAGAAATCGAAAACTGATTTACCAAATCAAGTTTATACCGCAAAATATACAGCCGGTTTAATAACCTCAAAACAAAAATTTAAGTATGGGTATTTTGAAATTCGTTTTAAAAGTACAGGACAAAAAGGAACCTGGCCAGCTTTTTGGCTCTATGGCGGTGAACCAAATGAAGAAATTGATTTTTTTGAATTGAAAGGTGAAATGAATAATAAAATTCACGTTGATGTTCACTGTAAAGATGGTTGTGCAAATTATAGAGGAGGATTTCTTAATTTAAAGCGAGGTTGGGGCACATGGGTAAATACTAAAAATAATTTGGAAGATGGTTGGAACATTGTTTCTGGCGAATGGCAAAAAGGTTATATTAAATGGTTTTTAAATGGCCAGCCAATGGCTTATTTTAATGGTGAATTAAAGACTGAACAAATTTTAATTATAAATAATTCCATTGCAAATAATAACGGTGCCTTTAATCCTGGCCCTGATGAAACAACAAAATGGCCAAATTCATTTGATGTGGATTATGTTAGAGTTTGGAGTCAAGTTGATTCAAATCTTCTAAATAATTATAAGGAATTTAAAAACACTGATCAAACGCTTTTAAATGAGAAATTATATCAAACTGATATTAAGAAAAAAGAAAATTTTGTTTATAATAGTAAGCACTTAAATTCAGAATTAGGTTTTATTTCATTACTCCCAATATTATATAATAAGTATAGTATTTCAATTCAAGGAAAAAAATTAGGCAGAATTCAAGTAGATGTTTTAAATAATCAAAACATTAAAGTTACAGGCTTTAGTTTGGAAAATGTTGAATATTATGTTTTGGATTTAAGCGCATTACCAACAGGAGCATATAAAATTATAATATCTGTTTTAAATCAAACTCTTACGCATGAAATTCCAGTCATAAACCCTGATAAAATTGGAGAACAATGATGCAAACAATTTTAGTATACATAATTTTAGTTGGAGCTTTAAGTTTTATTGCTTTCAAAATTTATAGGTCATTTACGAAAAAAAAGTGTGATGATAAAGATTGCGGTTGCGACTAGATGCAAATAAATGCCTACCTTTGTGCATCGTAAAAATTGCAAATATTGAATTAGGGGAATTTCCATTATTGCTTGCTCCTATGGAGGATGTAAGTGATCCTCCTTTTCGATATGTGTGCAAACAATATGGCGCAGATTTAATGTATACTGAATTTATTAGTAGTGAAGGTTTAATTAGAGACGCCATAAAAAGTCGTAAAAAATTAGATATTTTCGATTACGAAAAACCAATTGGTATTCAAATTTTTGGTGGCGACGAAGAAGCAATGGCGATGTCAGCAAAAATTGTAGATGCTTGTCAACCTGATTTATTAGATATTAATTTTGGATGTCCAGTAAAAAAAGTTGTTTGTAAAGGAGCAGGAGCTGGTGTTTTGAAAGATGTTGATTTAATGGTGCGATTAACAAAAGCAGTTGTTAAATCAACTAATTTACCTGTAACAGTAAAAACACGTTTAGGATGGGATGATAATTCAATTAATATTTTGGAAGTTGCAGAACGATTGCAAGATGTTGGTATAAAGGCTTTAACTGTTCATGGTAGAACACGTGCTCAAATGTATAAAGGTTCTGCAAATTGGAAGTATATAGCAGATGTTAAAAATAATCCGCGAATGCATATTCCTATTTTTGGTAATGGAGATATTACTTCTCCAGAAAAAGCTTTGGAGTACAAAAATACTTATGGTTTGGATGGAATGATGATAGGTCGTGCAAGCATAGGCTATCCTTGGATTTTTAATGAAATAAAACATTATTTAAATACTGGTACTCACTTAGCAAAACCAACTATTCAAAATAGGGTTGAGGTATGTTTATCTCACTTTGAAAAATCGATAGAGTGGAAAGGCCCAAAATTAGGCGTTTTAGAAATGCGCCCACATTACACAAATTATTTTAAAGGAATTGATCACTTCAAAGAAACAAGAATGAAATTGGTAACAACAGAAAATATTGAAGAGATTAAACAAATTTTATTTGAAATTCCTGAAAAATATTCAAATAGTATAATGCTTTAAATTTTATTCAAATGGTTTACGTTCATATTGGCAACAAGATTCTAACTTGTCATAAGCGTAATCATCACCATAATACTTATCATTATCATAGCCTGATTTTGCAATAATTTGTTGAATTTGATCAAGCTTAACTTTTGTTGTGTCAAATGTTACAGTCATTAATTTGGATTCAACATCCCATTTTTTTTCAGTTACTCCTTCTATTCCTGATGCATTTTCAATTGTTTTTTTACACTTTTCACAATTGCCCCAAACCTTAAATGTTTCTGTTTTTAAGGGAGAATTAGTTGTACAAGAAAAAAGAAACGTAAGAACTAAAGCGGAAAAAAAATGTATTTTAAAATTCATTTGTTGTTGTTTTTATAATAAGGGTTTATAAAGTTAATGTTTTAGTTAAATAAATGCATTATAATGTTGAAAAATTGTAATTAAATTTTAAAAAATGCTCTATATAAAGAGGCAAGGTGTGTTTTAAATTTCGTTCAGCTTTTAGATTGTCATGAAAAACAATAATACTGCCATTTCTTGTGTATTTTATGCTATTATCTAAACAAGTTTCAGGATTAATATTAATATTATAATCATGACTTAAAACATCCCAAAACACAATTTTGTAATTGGTAGAAAGAAACTTGAATTGCGATACTTTTATTCTACCATATGGTGGCCTAAATAGCTTAGAATTAACGTGTTTATTGCATTCTTCAACATTTTTGAAATACAATTTATTCTTTGTTTTCCAGCCTTTTAAATGATTTTGAGTATGGTTTCCAGTTTTATGACCTTCAACAATTATCCTTTTATATAAATCAGGGTACTTAGTAATATTTTCACCAACACAAAAAAAAGTAGCTTTGATTTTATATTTTTTTAATATGTCAAGCACCCAAGGTGTTAATTCTGGTATTGGCCCGTCATCAAATGTTAAATAAATAGTTGGTTCAACGGTTTCTATTCGCCAAACGGAGTCTTTAAATATGCTTCGAATAATTTTAGGCGGTCTCGTTAAAAATTGCATGAATCACAGTTTTTTTGCTAAGTTACCAATATCAATATCATTTCAAAATAGGATATGTTTAAATTTTTCAAAGTTTTATTTTTCAAAGTCTGAGGTTATAAATTACTTATTCACTCAACCAAACTTACGTCTCAACTATCAGGAATATTGTTTTAAAAAATGTGCAAAATAATGGATATTACAATTAGTACATTTACTAAAAATGTTTATAATATATCTCTAAAATGAAAAAATCGATTATTTTATCAGCAGCCTTAATTTGCACTCTTCATGTTTCATTTTTTGCGCAATCAAACTCCCCAGTTATTCCTCCAAGTGAAGCACCTCATGGTTATACTTATGATTTCGATAAAGTAAATGCAATTATTATTGAAAGATTAGTTAAGCCTAGTTCTGCAAATGAAATTGCAAGTGTTTTAATTGCAGAAATCAGTTTTCCAAAATTAGTTAAAGGAACTGAAATAGATCAAGAATATAAAAAGAACATCGTTAAGTGGATTGAATCTCATCAAGCGCTGATTATTTCTACATTCAAAAACAGAAATGATATTGTTCAATCTTATTAATTATATGAATATGAAAAAAATTATAATTGCTTTGTTTTTAGCTTGTTCTTTTATTGGGCAATCTCAAACCCTTATGCCAGTTGGACCTCAAATAACTACCTATTCGGGTATGACTCGAGGTTACCATTTTACCGCTCCAGTTGCATTTAACATGTGTGCATTATATATACCACCTGATGCAAGTTCGGGTACTCAAGATATTTGGGTTGTGCGTTTTACTGCTGGTGCTCCTCCTGCTTTTTCTGGGGTTACAACAAATTATGTAACATTATTATCAGCGCCAAGTGTTGCTGGTACAACTACTGTTTCATGTAGTATTCCTATTGCTGCTGGTGATATTATTGGAATTTATGGTTCTCGTTCTGCTGGTTGTATTGATAGTTATGGAAATCCAAATGTTGCAACAACCATAATGGGTTTACCAACAACATTACAAAGAAGTGGTACACAAAATTGTATTGCAGGAGTTTCTTCTCCTACCTTTCCAATATGGTCTGAGGTAGCGTATGATATTGGTCGTATTTATATGTTTTATAATTGTTGTCCAACGCCAACGATTACTGCTGTTGCCTCACCTACAAGCATCTGTAATGGTGCAAGTGTTGCAATATTAGGTGGAGGCGCTACTACTTATACTTGGATGCCAGGTTCTATGGGTACAGCGTCAATTACAGTTTCCCCTACAGTAACAACTACTTATACCTTAAGTGGTTCTACATTAGGTTGTACTGGTACTAAAACAGTTTCGGTTTTGGTTAATCCAACTCCAACTATTACTGCAACTGCAACAAATTCAGTTATATGTATAGGTGGGTCAACAACTTTGAGTGGTGCTGGTGGTTCAACTTATGTTTGGTCTGGTGGTGTAACCAATGGGGTTGCATTTTCTCCAACAGTCACAACAACATACACAGTTACTGGAACAAGCGTCAGTGGATGTACAAATACCGCTGTAAAAACAATAACCGTTAATGCATTACCTGTTGTTACTGTCAATTCCCCCACTATTTGTGCAGGTCAAACAGCAACATTATCAGCAAGTGGAGGCAGTACTTATTTATGGAGCACCGGCTCTGCATCTAGTTCAATAACCATTTCGCCTACGGCAACAACTAACTATACAGTAACAGGAACCTCTTCAGGTTGTTCTTCTTCAACTATTGCTACAGTTGTCGTAAATCCATTACCTGTAGTATTAGTTAATTCTTCGACTGTTTGTATTGGACAAACAGCGACATTAATAGCAAGTGGAGCAACAACTTTTTCTTGGAGTACTGGTTCAGTATTAAATTCGATATCACCTTCACCTTTAGTTACAACAAATTATTCGGTTACAGGAACAAGTTTAGGTTGCTCAACTACAACGGTTGCTAATGTATTAGTAAATCCATTGCCAGTTGTTTTGGTTAATAATCCAACAATTTGCTTTGGTCAAACTGCTACATTAACGGCAACTGGAGCTTCATCGTATATTTGGAGTTCTGGTTCAACAACAAATTCATTAATGATTTCCCCAACTGTAAATACTAGTTATACAGTAACTGGAAATTCTTTAGGTTGTACATCTTCAACAGTTGCACTTGTAACTGTTAACCCATTACCAGTCGTATTGGCTAATACAGCTACAATTTGTGTTGGTCAAACTGCCACACTTACAGCCACAGGAGCAACTTCTTATCTTTGGAATACTGGTATCGGTTCTAATCAAATAAATGTATCCCCAGCTTCAACAACTAATTACACTGTTACAGGAACTTCTTTGGGTTGTTCAAATTCAAATACTACCACTGTTACTGTTAATCCATTGCCTGTAATCACCGTTAATTCTGCTACTATATGTAGTGGTCAATCAACGTTGTTATCTGCTACAGGAGCAAATACATATGCTTGGTCTCCTGCAGGTTCACTTACTGCTTCTACAGGTGCATTTGTTTCAGCAAATCCTTCAGTAACAACATTATATAATATTGATGGAACTTCATTATTGGGATGCGTTAATTCAACAAATGTCACAGTTTATGTTGTAGCTACGCCAACTGTTAGTTTATTAGCAAGCCCTTCTTCCGTTTGTACAGGATCAATATCTAATCTTAGCGCTGCCGGAGCAACAAATTATTTGTGGTCGCCTGGTGGAGCTGCAGTTAGTGCAATTTCGGTGTCACCTTCAAGTACAACATTATATACTGTAATTGGGTCTAACGTATTAGGTGCTTTAACATGTAATACAACGCAAACAGTTCTTGTTACTATTATTCCTCCTGCAACAGTTACAACTTCTAATTCTGATAGTACATGTTTAGGTGGTTCTAAAGTGGTTTATGCAACTGGTGGTGATACCTATTATTGGAATCCAACAATTGGCGTTTCAAATCCTAACTCATCTAGTGCTACTGTGAAACCAACATCAACAACTGTTTATACAGTTACAGCTTCTACAGGTGGTCAATGTCCTGGAACTGGAACCGTTCAAATTATTGTTAATCCGTTGCCTATTGTTTATGCTGGTCTTGATACTACAATTAATATAGATGAATCATATGTTTTAAATGGAACCGGTAATGTAATGGTAGGTTTTTTATCACCTAACGAAATTCCTTTGAGTTGTAACTATTGTTCAAGTCTTGAAGTGAATCCAAAAGTTACAACTTGTTATACCTTAAAGGGACAAAATAGTCATCAATGTATAGCTTATGATGAAGTTTGTATTACTGTTACCAAAGATTATAGTCTATTTATTCCAAATGCATTTTCTCCAAATGGCGATACTGATAATGAATTGTTTTTACCTGTAGGTTATGGTATAGAGAGTTTTGAGATGAGCATTTTTGATAGATGGGGAAATACAGTATTTAAGAGTACTGCGGAACGTAAGGGTTGGGATGGATCGATAAAAGGTAAAATTGCAGAACAAGGCGTTTATGTTTATCGTGTTGATTTTGTGACAATGGGTGGAAAAGAAAAAATTCGCACAGGTCATGTAACTGTTCTTTCAAAGGTAAAATAAAATAAAACTGTGAAAATATTAAAAAAGCGTAATTTTAATTACGCTTTTTTTTATACTTTGCATTCTAATTTATTTCATTTTGAAATCAAATACTATTCATCATATCAATACAGGGTTAATCCTTTTATCTTGCTTAATTGCCTATTATATCCCATTCGAATTATTTTTGTTTTCCTATGGGATTTTAGGCCCATTACATTATTTAACAGAAATAGGATGGTTGCACAAAAAAAACTATTTCACAAAAGGAAAATTTGATTTTATATATTTAAGTATAGCTTGTGTAATTTTGGTTTATTGGAATTATGACCCACCTTCTAATAAAAATTTTGGTTTAATTCCAGATATTATTTTATTGAGTTTATTATCTAGTATTGCCTTAGTATTTATTAAAGATTGGCTTTATAGGATAGTGTTATTTGCCATGATATTGGTGTTTATTTCAATTGCAAATAATTCAAACGATTATTTTACGTGGATTGCTATTTTTTTACCGACGATTATTCATGTTTTTATTTTTACTTGGCTTTTTATGGTTTATGGTGTATTAAAAGAAAAATCATGGGCGGGCTTAATTTCAATATTAACCTTAATTGCTTGTGCAATTTTATTATTTTCATTTCAGCCTTATAATTTAAATTATGAAGTTTCTGGCTATGTTCAAAAAAGTTATTCTTTTTTTAGTGAATTAAATTTCCGCATCATTAATGTGTTTCATTTAGATAACTTAACAGACTTAAAGCAAGTTTTTACTACTAATGCAGGCTTTGTTACTATGCGTTTTATTGCGTTTGCATATACTTACCATTATTTGAATTGGTTTTCAAAAACATCAGTAATTAAGTGGCATTTAGTCCCCAAAAAAACATTAATAATTACATTATTAGTTTGGCTGTTTTCAGTTGCTTTATATATTTTTGATTATGGTTTGGGACTAAAAGTACTTTACTTCTTGAGCTTCTTGCATGTGTTTTTAGAATTCCCATTAAACATAGTTTCATTTACAGGAATTGGAAAAGAATTGTTTTCTCTCACAAAAAAATAAAATTTTAGATTTTAAACTCTCTAAACTCACCTGATTTTAATTTTTCTAAACAAATAGAATCAATTCTTACTCTAATTAAACGAGCCACTAAATAGCCAAGTGCTTTGCACATTCTTCGTATTTGTCTGTTTTTACCTTCTTTTAAAATAATTTTAAATTCAAATTCAGAAACTTGTTCAATAAAACAAGGTAATGTTTTGCAAATTATAATATTAACCCCAGCACCCATTAATGTTATAAATTCCTGAGTGATGGGTTTATTTACCGTTACCAAATATTCTTTTTCCTTTTCTTTTATAGGACTCGATAAGCTTTGAATGTATTTTCCATCATTTGATAAAATTAATAATCCTTCCGATTCTTTATCTAATCTGCCTGCAAAGCCTAAATGTTTTTCAAATGTAAATACGGTAGTAAGATTGTCTGAAATTTCTTTATTATGGGTTGTTTCTATGCCTCTTGGCTTATAAAAGGCAATATATGTAAATGGAGTATTAGGCTTTAATAATGTATCTTCAAAGTAAATTTCACAAGTTTCATCAAACTCACTATTTTCAGTTATAGCCAAGCCATTTACTTTTAATTTTCTGTTTTCAATTGCTCTAATAGCTTCTTTATTTGTAAAGCCTAAGCTGTGAACCAAGTAATATTTTATATTTAATCGAAAGCTCATAAAAACACAATATTAAGTTTTTTATTAATACATCATAAAAATTGCGCTCATTTAGGCAGATTTTGTTAAGTTTGTTAGTTCAAATTAGTTATGGAAAAACATTATTTCGCTCACGATTCAGCTTTTATTGATGAAGGATGCACAATTGGAAAAGGAACTAAAATATGGCATTTTAGCCATATTATGGCAAATTGTACCTTAGGTGAAAATTGTAATATTGGTCAAAATGTTGTGATATCTCCCGAAGTTATTTTAGGTAAAAATGTTAAAGTTCAAAATAACGTTTCATTATACACTGGTGTTATTTGTGGAGACGATGTGTTTTTAGGCCCTTCAATGGTTTTTACTAATGTGATTAATCCTCGTAGTGCAGTAAATAGAAAGTCTGAATACGCTAAAACACATGTTGGTAAAGGTGCAAGTATTGGTGCAAATGCTACAATTGTTTGTGGCCATGATATTGGCGACTATGCTTTTATAGGTGCAGGTGCAGTTGTTACTAAAACGGTCCCAGCTTTTGCTTTAGTAGTTGGTAATCCTTCAAAACAAATTGGTTGGATGAGTGAATTTGGACATCGTTTAGAATTTGATAAAGATGGAATGGCAAAATGTCCAGAAAGTAATCAAACTTATAAATTGGAAAATAATTTAGTAAAAAGAATTTCATAGTATATTAATATGGCAAAAATTAAATTTGGAGTTGTAGGGCAAGGGCATATTGGTAAACGACATGCTGAAATGGTTCGTCGTAATCCTGATTGCGAATTAGTTGCTGTTTGTGATGTGATGCCAAAAGAAAAATTGGGATTGGAGAATCTTCAAGAAAAATTTTATAATTCGATTGATGAATTATTAAATGCGCATCCTGACATTGAAGTAATAAATGTTTGTACTCCAAATGGTTTGCATGCCGAACATTCTCTCAAGGCTTTAGAATTAAACAAACATGTAGTTGTAGAAAAACCAATGGCTTTAACAAAAGCTGATTGCGAAAAAGTAATTTATTCAGCTCTACATCACCATAAAACTGTTTTTTGTGTGATGCAAAATCGTTATTCGCCACCAAGTGTTTGGTTAAAAGAAATGGTGAATACAAAAACGATTGGCGATATTTATATGGTTCAATTAAATTGTTACTGGAACAGAGATGATAGATACTATAAAGCTGGTGGCTGGAAAGGAACTCAAGATTTGGATGGCGGAACTTTATTTACTCAATTTAGTCATTGGATAGATATTATGTATTGGCTTTTTGGTGATATAAAAAATATACAAGCAAAATTTGCCGATTTCAATCATCAAAAAACAACCGACTTTGAAGATAGTGGTTTTGTAAGTTTTGATTTTGTAAATGGAGGAATGGGAAGTATTAATTATTCAACTGCCGTTTGGGATAAAAATTTAGAATCCTCTTTAACCATTGTTGGAAGTAAAGGAAGTATAAAAGTTGGTGGCCAATATATGGATCAAGTGGATGTATGTAATATTGAGAATTACACCATGCCAATATTAGAACAAACAAATCCTGCTAACGATTACGGGGCTTACAAAGGTTCTGCAAATAATCATCATAACGTTATTGAAAATGTAATTGATACCATACGAGGAAATAATAAAATAACAACCAATGCTTTGGAAGGCTTAAAAGTAGTAGATATAATCGAACGTATTTATGAACTCAGACCAAAAGAAGTATTGAAATTCTAATTAAAACTTAAAAAAATTGTATTAAAAATACAAAATGTAACAAAATAAATTATGGGAATATATAAAGACATCGTCGAAAAAAAAGCTACTATTGCTGTTATCGGATTAGGTTACGTTGGGTTGCCAATTGCATTAGCATTTGCAAAAAAAGTTAAAGTAATTGGTTTTGATATCAATGCTAAACGTGTTGATATGATGAATAAAGGAATTGATCCAAGTAACGAATTAACTAAAAAAGATTTCGCTAATTCGGATATTTCTTTTACATGCAAATTAGAAGATTTAAAAAAAGCGAAGTTCTTTATTGTTGCTGTCCCAACACCAATTGATGAGCATAATTTACCTGATTTAAAGCCATTGTTAGGAGCATCATCAACAGTTGGAAAAGTTTTGAAAAAAGGAGATTATGTAGTTTATGAATCTACAGTTTACCCAGGTTGTACTGAAGAAGATTGTATTCCTGTTTTAGAAAAAGAATCAAAATTACAGTTTGTAAAAGATTTTAAAGTTGGTTATTCTCCAGAGCGTATTAATCCAGGAGACAAAGAACATACCATTACAAAAATTTTGAAAATTGTTTCTGGTTGCGATAAAGAAAGCTTAGAAGAAATTGCTAAAACTTACGAAATTATTGTTGAGCCTGGTACACATCGTGCTTCAAGCATTAAAGTTGCTGAATCTGCAAAAATTATTGAAAACACACAACGTGATGTAAACATTGCTTTGATGAATGAGCTTTCAATTATTTTTAATAAAATGAATATTAATACATATGATGTTTTAGAAGCTGCTGGTACTAAATGGAATTTCTTGAAATTTTTCCCAGGCTTAGTTGGCGGACATTGTATTGGGGTAGATCCTTATTATTTAACTCATAAAGCAGAATCATTAGGTTATCATGCACGTGTAATTAATAGTGGAAGATACGTGAATGATAGTATGGGTTTTTATGTTGCAAAAACATGCGTTAAAAAAATAATTGCTGCAGGTAAAAATATTTCAAAATCAAAAGTATTAATTATGGGTGCTACCTTTAAAGAAGACGTAAGTGATATTAGAAATAGTAAAGTGGCTGATATTGTTAAAGAATTAAAATCATTTGGCGTTAAGGTTGAAATTGTAGATCCACATGCGGATAGTGATGAGTTAAATCATGAATATGGTTTTGGTTTAAATAAATTAGCTAAAGGCTATGATGGTGTTATCGTAGCAGTAAATCATGCTGATTATAAAACATTAGACGAAAAATTCTTTAAATCAATATTATCTACTAAAGGTGTTTTAGTTGATATTAAAGGAATGTATCGCAATAAAATTAAAGGATTAACTTACTGGAGTCTTTAAAAATTAGATTTAAAATTTTAGAATAATAAAATCTTAAATCTTACTTCTGAAATTTTAAATAAAAAATGAGTTATAAATTACATAGCCTAACTTCTGAAAACGAATTACTATTAAATGAAGGTAAATTACTTCCATTGATGGAAGAATTTTATACCATTCAAGGCGAAGGTTTTAATACAGGAAAGGCATCTTACTTTATACGTATTGGTGGCTGTGATGTTGGTTGCCATTGGTGCGATGTAAAAGAAAGTTGGGATGCTAGTTTACATCCATTAACACCAACCGAAGATATTATTGAGCATGTTTTAGAAAGTAAAACACCTGCTGTTGTTGTTACTGGTGGCGAACCTTTAATTTACAATTTGACTTATTTAACGGCGCTTCTTAAAACGCAAAACATTAAAACCTATATTGAAACTTCAGGCGCTTATAATTTAAGTGGAGATTGGGATTGGATTTGTTTGTCTCCCAAAAAAACAATGTTACCAAAAGAGGAAAATTATACTGCAGCTCATGAATTAAAAATAATTGTTTTTAATAAACATGATTTTATTTGGGCAGAAGAACAAGCAAATAAAGTTAGCAAAGATTGCTATTTATATTTACAGCCAGAGTGGAGTAAAAGAAATGAAATTACACCTTTAATTGTTGAGTATGTTAAGCAAAATCCTCGTTGGATGATTTCACTACAAACTCATAAATACATTGATATTCCTTAATAAGTTTATTTAACCTCAGAAGTTGGATTTGCTAAGTTTTTAACTCCAATAATATCTAATTTAATAGAACCAACCATCAATTTAGCTTGCGCACGCAATGGTACATGGTTTTTATCATCTGTCAACCAAACATTTAAATCATCTTCTCGTTTAAAAATCCTACCTTTTTGAACAATTGGTCTAAATTTAATACATCTAAAAGTTCCAATATCACAAGTGATAGTTTCTTTGCCCACATATCTGATTTTTAAAGGCCAAATTTCTTTATCTACAATACTATTGATGGTGAACACGTCACCTTCTTTAGCATTAGTTATGTCTAAATTACGGGCAGCGTAAAAGGCAGAAATCATGTCTTGAGTTCCTTCAGGAACATCAACTTTTTCCCCAGCACCAACATCAACTTTATTGGTATAATGGTTAAAGCTATAATCTTGGTTTGTAATATATCCACCTTCATTTACGCGTCTCACAAACAT
Organism: Bacteroidota bacterium; assembly: GCA_038327195.1. GTDB lineage: Bacteria > Bacteroidota > Bacteroidia > B-17B0 > Aurantibacillaceae > UBA4416. The sequence continues at coordinate 165,530 of JBBQKU010000002.1, forward strand.
CCAAGGCAATAAAGCATCTTTGTCGATAAACGTTTCGTAGCGATCTCTTACTTTAAAAAACCAATCAAAAGAACCTTTTGTATAGCCATTTCCCACAATGTGATATACTTGTCTTCCTGCAACATTTATTAATTCAGGCTTAACCTCCATCACAATTGCGCCAGCATCCATTAATCCATAATGCAAGCGAAACGATAATATTTCACCTTCTTTAAAAGCTTCGTTTGTTTTAGTTGGTAATTCTTTTCCTTGAGGAGCAGAATAAATAGTTTGTTCAATTTTATCTTCTGTCGACATATAAACAGTTGCAGAACATAATACTGTTGTAATTACTCCACCTAGTACGAAATATGAAATATGTTTTGTAGATAACATGATTTTAGTAATTTATCAATACTGTATTTTCAAAAGGTGTGCCAAGCTTAAATACCTGACTTTTTAGCTGTTAAAATATGTAAAAGTTAGTTAGAAGTCTTTATAAATCAAGTATTTTTTTCTTATAAGCATAAATGAATCTAATTGTGGTTTCCAAGAATTTTTAATTTCGGCAGCACTCATTTTTAATTTTATTTGTGATTGCAATTGGTCATTGCCAGCATGATAATTGAAATTTTTATCAAAAAACACATCTTGTTTTTCTTTTGGCAATTGAACATATAGGCTTTGTAAATCTGTTAAATATATAGAAGGAAATTTTAATTGATAATCTTGCCAGCCTCTTAAATCTCTTCCATAACAAACTGTATCTTGATATTTTGGCTTTTTTGAAATAGCATTTGATTTTGGTGTAAATTTATAAGGGAAAGTTTTTTCCTCATGAAATGGTGAACCAATGCATTGAAACGGGAATTCTGTTCCTCTTCCTAAACTCATAATTGTTCCTTCAAATAATCCTAAACTTGGATAGGCTAAAATAGCATCGTCATTTGGTAAGTTTGGAGATGGTTTTACAGGTAAACCCGATACGAATTTATTTCTATCATAATTTTTTAAAGGTATTATTTCAAGCTTGCAGATTACTTTATTTTTTAACCATGCTTCTCCATTTACCATTTGTGCGTATTCTCCGCACGTCATTCCATATACAATTGGAACATTGTGTAACCCTAAAAAAGATTTATAAGAATTCGTCATAACTGGGCCATCAATATAAAATCCATTAGGATTTGGTCTATCTAAAATAATGAGTTGTTTATTATTTTCAGCGCAAGCTTCCATCACATAAGTCATTGTAGAAATATAGGTGTAAAATCTTACACCAACATCTTGTATGTCATAAATAACAATATCAATTCCTTTCAAATCTTCGGCAGTTGGTTTTTTATGTGAACCATACAATGAAACAACTGTAATATTCGTTTTTGAATCTTTGCCACTTTTCACTTTTTCCCCAGCATCTGCTGTTCCTCTGAAGCCATGTTCTGGACCAAATATTTTGACTATTTTTATTTTGCGTTTAAGCAGTGTATCAACCAAATGTTTATTATTTATAATACCCGAAGCATTTGTGACAATTGCTACTTTTTTATTTTTCAATAAAGGGAGATATAACTCTGTTTGTTGCGCACCAGTTGTTATCGATGAATATAATTGAATTCCAACTTGGGAAAACAAACAAAACGTCGTTAAAAAAAACAGACTGAAAAATAAATTAAATCGCATATAATAGTTTAGCTTTACCATGTAAATATACTACAATTTGAATTTTTCTAATTACATAGCTAAGCGAATTTTAAGTAGCGGAAAAGAAAATGGCAATATGTCGAGCCCAATTGTGAAAATTGGCATTATCGGCATAGCACTTGGTGTGGCAGTTATGATTATAACCCTAGCTGTTGTAACTGGTTTTCAGCAACAAATAACTAGTAAAATAACAACCTTTACGTCGCATCTTCAAATTAATGATTACGATCAAAATCAATCGTTTGAGCCAAATCCGATTACGGTTTATGATTATATTTTAAAAGCAATTGATAGTATACCTAATGTGAAACTATACCAGCCGTTTGCGACAAAAAATGGTATTTTAAAAACAAAAACTGATAATGAAGGAATTGTTTTAAAAGGAGTTGACGAAACCTATGATTGGAGTAATTTAAAACCATACATCAAGGAAGGAACTGTGTTATCTCTTAATAAGGATACTGTTTCAAAACAAATTTTCATTTCTCAGACTCTTGCTAATAAATTAAACATAAAGCTTAACCAAAAAATGTTGATTTATTTTATGAGTAAGAAGAAAATGAATGATACAACTTTGAGTGGTTCAAATTATATAGATTACGAGCCTCGTGTAAAAGATTTTTATGTGAAAGGCATTTTTAATACTGGATTTTCTGATTTTGATAAAAACTTGGTATTTGTTGATTTGAAACAAATTCAAAAACTTAATTATTGGGAACCAAATGAAGTTGCTGGTTATGAAGTGTTTTTAAAAGATTTTAATTTATTAGAACAATCACTCGAAGATGTGAATGATATTGTTGGTTATAAATACACTGTAAGTTCAGCAAAACAATTGCAAAACTCCATATTTAGTTGGTTAGATATGATAGATGTAAATGCGGTTGTTATTATAACGCTAATGGTTTTAGTTGCAGCAATTAATATGATTTCGGCTTTGCTTATTTTAATATTAGAACGAACGAATATGATTGGTTTATTAAAAGCATTTGGTTCATCAAAACAATCAGTTAGGAAAATATTTTTTTATGTTTCTCTTCAATTATTAATTAAAGGTTTATTCATTGGAAATTTTATTGGTATTGGATTTTGTTTGATTCAAAATTATTTTAATATCATACCATTAAATCCTGAAACGTATTATTTAGATTCTGTTCCAATTAATTTGTCAATGCTACATGTGTTATATGTAAATGCTGGGACTATAGTTATCTGTATGCTGATGTTGTTTTTGCCAACACTCATCTTAAATAAGATTACTCCAATAAAAGCAATTCAGTTTAGTTAATTTATTTTTCTAAATAGAAAAGTCATAAATAAAAAATGTTTATTTAAAATATTTTTTTAAAAGTTCCAAATAAACACTGATGCCAATATCAATTGCTTTTACTGGAATTTTTTCATTATTCGAATGAACACTTTCAACCATTTCTTTATTAAGTTCAAAAGGTAATACTCCAAACGAAGGCACATTTACATTTCTAAAATAACTATTATCTGTCGTTGCAGGAAATAGTAATGGAATAACATGCGCTTTAGGGAAAATAGTTTCAATTGATTTTTTCATATTATAATAATCATCATTTAATTTTGTGGGTTCTGATTCTGGTGATTCGTCTATAACTGTGATTTTAATTCGTGGATCAGCAATACGAAATAATAATTTTAATAACAATGGTTTTTCTGATTTATTTGGTAATAATCTACAATCAAAAAATGCTGTTGCTGTTTGAGATACTTGATTAACTGAACCTTTCGGGTTTTGAATTTGGGTTAATTGATAAGAATTTGTAACTAAAGTTTTTAAAGCTTCATTGCTATGAATCACTTTTTTTCGTAGAGGTTTAAATATCCACCAGTTAATATTTTTTAAAATAAAACCTTTGTAACCACCCATTATATTTCCTAATTCCTTAAATGTTTGTTTTGCATTTTTATCAATTACAATTCTTTCTTCAGTGTTTTCAATTTTTGTTATTGCTTTTAATAAAATTTTGTTAGCTGTTTTTGAGGATGGCACAGAACCATGTCCATGCGATTTGACTGTTGCTTCTAATTTTATCCAAATACTTTTTTTCTCAGCATTTGAAATAAAAAAACATAATTCGCTTTCTTTCCCATCAATAATATTTGTTAAGCCGCCACCACCTTCTCCAAAAACAACTTGTGGGTTTAAGAGATTTAAAATTTCAGGCTTAATAATTTTATTGGCACCATTTAATCCTCCAGTTTCTTCTCCCGATAGAAATAAAATAATTACATTTTTTTTTGCAGAATCTAACAATATCTTTTCTTTTAGCTGTTTTAAGGCAAATAACTGCATCACGGCCAAGCCTTTCATATCTATTGTCCCTCTGCCGTAAAGCGTGTCATTATCAATTATTCCTGAAAATGCAGGATGTTTCCAATGCCCATTTTCATCAACAGGAACCACATCAATATGGTTTATTAATACAATTGATGGAAGTCGACTTTCAAGCGGGAATAATGATGCGCAAAAATTATAAGATGAATCAGAGTCAGAAAAGACAGTTGTGTAAAATCCAAAATCTTCACATTTTTTTTTCATAAAAATTCCAGCTTCTTTTTCATTTCCAGAAACACTTTTTATTTTAATATAATCTGAAAGAATTTTAACCGGTGTATTTTGAGAAAATAAAATCCCACAAAATAATTGGATGATGAAAATATATTTTATTTTATTATGCAATAAAATCATCCTTTTTATTTTAACGCATTTTTAGCAGCAATCCAAGCTGTGCTCCATGCATTTTGAAAATTGAAACCACCAGTGATTCCATCAATATTTAAAACTTCGCCACAAATAAATAATTTTGGTAACATTTTACTTTCCATTGTTTTAAAATTTATTTCTTTTAAATTAATGCCTCCAGAGGTTACAAATTCTTCTTTAAATGTTGTTTTTCCTTGCATGTTATAAATATCATTGCTTAAGGTTTGAGCTAATTTATTAATCTGTTTTTTACTTAATTCGTTCCAAGGTTTTGAAACTTGAATGTCTGATTTTAAAACTAAAAACTCCCATAAACGTTTAGGAATATCAAACATTGATGAATTTACAACCAATGCTTTTGAATTAATATTTACTGATAATATTTCCTTAATATATTCTTCGTTTAAATTGTTTGTCCAGTTTACAGAAATAGGAGCGTGGTAATTTAATTTAAAAAAATCTTGTGCGGCAAAAGCAGAAAGTTTTAAAACTGCAGGACCGCTTAAACCCCAATGTGTTATTAACACTGGACCTGTATATTGATGTTTAGTTCCAATAACTTTAACTGTTCCGTTTTTCACACTTAATCCCATCAACTCTTTAATATTGTTTTGCGGAAAATTTAAGGTAAATAAACTGGGAATTAATTCATCGATTGTGTGACCAATTTTTTTTAGAAATAAATAGTTTGCAACTTGATGGTGTCCACCAATGCCACATATAATAGCATCTGCCACATATTTATTTTTTGTTGTAATAATCTCTATTTTATTTTCCAAAGAGTTTAATTCTAAAACTTCTTCGCTTAAATGAATATCGATATTGTATTTTTTTGCAGCGTCTAAAAAACAATTAATAATACTTTCGCTGCTGTTGCTTTCGGGAAACATTCTTCCATCGGATTCAGTTTTTAATTTAACACCGTGTTGCGCAAACCAATTAACTGTATCACTTGTAGTAAATTGCGAAAACACTTGTTGTAATTCTTTTTGACCGCGTGGGTAATTTTTTATTAAATCCACATTTTCAAAACAAGCGTGTGTAACATTGCATCGCCCGCCTCCAGATACTTTTACTTTTGATAAAAGTTTGGTTGATTTTTCGAGAATAGTAATTTTAGCTTCAGGAAAATTAATTGCTGAGTTAATGGCAGCAAAAAAACCAGAAGCTCCGCCGCCAATAATAAGTATGTGTTTTACTTTTTCCAATACAACTGTAAATTTAATGATTTTTGGTTGTAGTAAATTTGTTTATTTGCGTTAAGGATTGTAACGAAAATCCTTTTATTGCGTTTTTTTTCCAATAAAAGATTGAAGTGGAAAGCCTGACCCGACGATAGGAGGGAAACGCCCATATTTGTATTATTTTAACAAGACTAGATGCAATTATTATTGAATAATATTTTATACATTTACTTAAACAATTTTAAACAAAATTACAATGGGATTATTTGATAAACTGAGAAATGAATTTATTGATATTATTGATTGGACGGATAATACAACCGATACAATTATTTATAAATTTCCTAGATACCAAAATGAAATTAAAATGAATGCAAAGCTTACTGTGCGTGAGAGCCAAGTAGCTGTGTTTATGAACGAAGGAACAATTGTGGATGTTTTTCAACCAGGAATGTATACACTTACAACTCAAAACATGCCAATTTTAGCAACTTTAAAAGGTTGGAAATATGGATTTGATAGTCCATTTAAAGCTGATGTATTTTTTGTAAGTACAAAGTTATTTAGAGATCAAAAATGGGGAAGTAAAAACCCAATTATGTTGCGCGATGCTGAATTTGGTCCAATACGTTTACGTGCTTTTGGAACATATGCATTTAGAGTAAATGATGCAGGAAAGTTTTTAAAAGAAGTTGCAGGTACAGCTTCAGAATTTACAACAGATGAAGTTAATGAATATTTAAGAAGCATTACAGTTTCTCGTGGAATGGAAGCATTAGCAGAAAGTAAAATTCCTGTTTTGGATTTAGCTTCTAACACTGCGGAAGTAAGTAGTGTTATAACAGAGAAAATAAAACCAGAGTTTAATGAAATTGGATTAGACTTAACTAAATTTTTAATTGAAAATGTGTCATTACCGCCAGAGGTTGAAGAAATGTTGGATAAAAGAAGTAGTATGGGTATTATAGGAAATATGGGTGCATTTACTCAATTTCAAGCAGCTAATGCATTAGAAGACGCAGCAAATAATCCGGCAGGCGGATTGATGGGAGCAGGATTAGGAGCAGGTTTGGGAGTAGGAATGATGGGACAAATGGGAAATGCTTTTCAGAATAACCAATTTAATGGAGGAACTGGTCAAAACACGCCACCACCACCGCCAATTATGCAATATTTTGTAGCTGTAAATGGTGCTCAAACTGGTCCATTTAATATGCAACAATTACAAGCTATGGCAAGTGCAGGTCAATTTAACCGACAAAGCCAAGTTTGGAAACAAGGTATGGCTGGTTGGTTAGCTGCTGAAACGCAAACTGAATTAAGTGCTATTTTTAATTCTGTTCCGCCTCCAATAGGATAATATTTATTTTTTATTTTAAAAGCTACAATGTAAAATAACATTGTAGCTTTTTTTGTTTTTATACTTTTGCATTTCACAATTTTATATATCTTTAAAAATGCTTTGGCACATATTTAAATATTATCTCGGCTTTGTAATTGCAGTTTTTTTTAAAAAGACTCAAATTTCAAATTTGCAAAACCTGCAAGTTAAAGGCCCTGTTATATTAGCAATGAATCATCCAAATGCATTTATGGATCCAGTTGCCATTTCAGCATTAGTTTATCCACCAAGAATAAGGTATTTAGCAAGAGGTGATGCTTTTAAAAAAGGAGCAGCAACTTGGGTTTTAGAAAGTTTAGGAGTTATTCCAATTTTTAGAATTCAAGATGGTGGAAAGGAAGGATTATTGAAAAATGATGAAACTTATAATATTGTAAATAGCTTACTAAAAAAAAATAAAAAAATTATCATTTTCGCTGAAGGAATTTGTATTCAAGAGCGCAGGTTGCGCCCTTTAAAAAAAGGTGTGCCTCGTATGATTTTTGGAGCGATGACGGATAGTAATCTTAATAATTTAACAGTTGTACCGGTTGGTGTTAATTACCAAGATCCATCACAATTTAGAGGAACTGTTTTTTTTAATGTTGGCGAACCTATTTCTATGATTGATTATATGGAGCAATATAAAGAAGCTCCTGCTAAAACAATGAATGTTTTTTTAGCTGATTTATCAGTTAAAATGAAGCAATTAATTGTAAATATTACACATCATAGAAGTGAGAAGGTAATTGAACATTTAGAAATAATTTTGAAATATGATTTTATTAAAAAGCATAAATTAAATTTAAAAAATCTAGAACATGATTTTTTATTTTCTACCAATATTGTTGAGGTTATAAATAAAGCTGAAGATTCTGTGCCGGAGCTTGTGTTGGAACTTTCTGAAAAAACAAAACATTATTTCTCAGAATTAAAAAAATACAAGTTAAGAGATTGGTTAATTAATCCACATCAACATCGTAAAATAAATTATGTTGGTGTAGCATTTAGAATGGCTTTAATCATATTAACCTTACCAATTTATGTTATTGGGTTAATTGGAAATTACTGGCCTTATAAATTAGCACATGTTATTACCACAAAAAAAGTAAGAGTAAAAGAGTTTAAAGCTTCATTTTATATGGGAATAGGAGCTGTTTTGTTTTTAGTAAATTATCTGTTATTATTTTTTATTCCTAAAGTAATCTATTCAGGTTGGTTAGGTTTATTAATTGTTGTCATTTCTTTTTTATGTGGTTTCATCTGTTTATATCTTTCACCACTTCGTAAAAAAACAATGGGAATGTTGCAAATTTTAAGCCTGAAATCTAAAAATAAAAAACTCTTTGATGATTTATCTCATCAAAGAAAAGAAATAATAAAATTGTATTCCGATTTAAATTAAATACTATATCTAGGCATTGGAATTGCGTTTAATTCACAAAACTGATTTTCTAAAAACTTATAATAACCTGTAACAGCAATCATTGCAGCATTATCGGTGCAATATTCAAATTTCGGAATGTATGTCTCCCATTTGTGCTTTTTTCCTAATACTTCGAGCTGAGCTCTTAATCCTGAATTTGCAGAAACTCCACCAGCAATTGCAATTTGTTTGATGTTTGTTTCTTTGCTAACGGCTAATAAATTTTTAAGTAAATAATTGATTAAATGATTTTGATAAGAAGCACAAATATCATTTAAGTTTTCTGAAATAAAATGTTCATTCAGTTTTGTTTGTGCTTGAATAAAATATAAAAAAGCAGTTTTTACACCACTAAAACTATAATTATTATTTTTGAGATGCGGTGTTGGAAATTTGAAGGCAGTTGCGTTTCCAAGTTTTGCATATTTATCAATTAATGGTCCGCCAGGGTAGGGCAGGCCTAATATTTTAGCAGCTTTATCAAATGCTTCGCCAACGGCATCATCTTCTGTTTCTGCTAATAATTCAAAATTTAAATGAGATGTGATTTTAATAATTTGAGTATGTCCACCACTCACTGTTAAGCATAAAAAAGGAAAATGAGGAAAATTTAGCTTGTCAGTATGTTCTTTTTCTGTAATAAAATGAGCTAAAATATGCCCTTGCATATGATTAACTTCAATTAATTTAATATTTAAAGCTAAGGCTAATGATTTCGCAAAAGATAAGCCTACTAATAAACTTCCACTTAAACCTGGTCCAAGCGTTACAGCAACTGCTGTTAAATCGTTTAGTGTAATATTGGCTTGTTTTAATGCTAAATCTATAACTGGAAGTATGTTTTTTTGATGATCTCGACTGGCTAATTCGGGAATAACACCACCATATTGCTGATGAATGCTTTGTGTTGCCGTAACATTGGAAAGTAAAACACCATTTTTTATAACAGCACAGCCAGTGTCATCACAACTGGATTCAATCCCTAAAATAATTATATCTCTAGTTTTATTGATGATTTTTGCTGAGTTTATTCACTTTTAATAGTGAAGTTCTTAAGTTAAATTAACGAAAAGGCTTGTTTTATTTGATTATTTTTAGAGTTGATGAAATTGCTAGGCAAAATTACAAGAATATTACTGAAAACACTATTGTATTCAGTAATACTTTTATTGCTTTTAACTGGTGTTTTTTATTTCATTGGTCAAACAGAAACGTTCCAAACTTGGGCTGCACAAAAGGCAACTAATTATTTAAGTAAAGAATTAGGTACAAAAGTAGAAGTTGGAAGATTGAAAATTTCATTTATAAAAAATGTGATTTTAGAAGATGTTTTTGTTGGAGATAAGCATAATGATACCCTACTTTCAGGAAAAAGTATTTTAGTAAATGTAAGTGGATTCGATTATAAATTACACCATTTAAATATAGATGAGGCTGAGTTAAAAGATATAAAAATTAAATTACTAAAATATAAAAACGAAACCGATTTTAATTTTCAGTTTTTAGCAGATTACTTTTCTTCGAAAGATACCACTAAGCCCGATTCATTAGCACCTTGGAAAATTAAATACGGAGCCTTAACTCTTAATAATGTTGATTTCACATATCATTTACTGCGTGATACGTTTAAAGTTTCACAAAATATGAATTATAACAATCTTCATATTTCGAATGTTTATGGTAGGTTAAGCGAAATTGATTTCAGAAACGATACTATTTTTTCTCAAATCACAAATTTAAGAGCTAAAGAACAATGTGGAATTTCATTGCAAAATTTAACTACTAAGGCAAGTATTTCATCAAATCATTTACAATGCGATAGTTTGTATTTAAAAACTGAGAATAGTTTAGTTAAAGGAAGTTTATCTTTTAAGTATGACACATGGAGTGATTATCAAGATTTCATAAATAAAGTTTATATGAAAGGTAGTTTGAAAGACAGCACTTTATTAAACATGAAAGATGTGACTTATTTTGCTGAAGCTATAAACGGCTTTGAAGAAATATTTTTAATAAAGGGAAAAGTAAGAGGCTTTGTTAATGACTTAAATGGTTCGGGTTTAGAAGTTAGTTATGGTAAAAACACTCAATTTAAAGGTGATTTTTCAATAAGTGGTTTGCCTGATATTAATCAATCTTATATACATTTTGATGCAAAAAAACTTTCAACTACAAAAGAAGATATTGAACATTTTCCTATTCCTCCTTTTAATCATCCAACATTTTTAAAATTACCAAAAGAGCTTGCAAAGCTCGGCGTTATAAATTATAAAGGAAAATTTGATGGTATCATAAATAATTTTGCAACCTATGGAACGTTTAAAACAGATATCGGAAGTTTAAAAACTGATATGCAAGTTAGGGATAATCCTAAAACAAAATTAGTTGAATATTCGGGTTCGTTAAGTACAACAAATTTTAATGTTGCTAAACTTTTTCCTATAAATGGAATAATTGGCCCAGTTTCCTTATCTGCTAAAGTTAAAGGAAAGGGGATAACGCTTAATGATCTTGATTTAGTTGTAGATGGTAACGTTCAGTCGATTACATATAATCAATATCAATATCAAAATCTAAAAATTGATGGAGAATTCAAAAAGAAAATATTTAAAGGTGATATAATCAGTAAAGATCCAAATGCAGATTTTGATTTTATTGGTTCAATTGATTTAAATAATAAAGTTCCGAAAATGGATTTTATTTCAACCATTAATAATTTTGATTTAGATAAAACTCATTTTTCAAATTCGAAAATGGATGGTAAATTGTCATCACAAATACTTATAAATTTAAATGGTGATAATATAGATAATTTATCAGGTCTTATAAATTTTGATAATACAATTTATACAAACAGTCTTAAACAGTATAAATTAAGCACGTTTAATTTAGAGCTAGACCAAGCAAATGATTCGAAGAATATTAAGTTAAGTTCAAACATTTTTAATTTACAATTAGAAGGAAAGTACAAAATTAGTACCTTATCCAGTGCGTTTAAGCAATATTTAAATACGTATTTCCCTACTTTTTTTAAATCCTATACAAGATACATCTACAGTGATCGAGCTGATTTAACTGTGAAAATAAAAAATTTCAAAATTATACAAGAATTGTTTTTGAAAGATTTGTCAATTAGTCCAAATACACTTATTGAAGGCTCATTTGATGCTGGAATTAATTATTTGTATTTAAAAACAAATAATGATTCAATAAAGTATGCTGGTATTAAATTTAACAAAAATCACATAGCTATTAACTCTCTGCCTAATGGCATAAGTTTAAAATATACTTCAAATGCAATTGCCTTAAATGATAGTTTATCTTTTAAAAACACTATTGTTAATTTGGTTACAAATGATAAAAAAACAAGTTTTGATTTAGGTTGGAATAATTTAACATCACCACTTTATTCAGGTGATTTAAATGGTAGTGTATTATTTGGCGCTACAAATGCAGAACTTATGATTAACCAAGCAAAAATTTCAGTGGCTGATAGTATTTGGCAAATAGTTAAACCAAATCCAATTTCTATTGATTCTAGTTTTATGGTTACGATAAGCCCTATTACGTTTTATAATAACAATCAATTAATTACACTTGAAGGGATATTGTCAAAAAACAGTTCTGATAAATGTGATTTAGTAATTCAAAATTTAAAATTATCACAGTTTAATCCGCTCCTTTTAAAATCAAAAGTTGCTATTGATGGATCTGTTTCTGGAGATATTAGTATTTATGGAGCATTTGGAAAAACTGTTATTAGTAGCGATATTAATTTCACAGATTTAAAATTGAATAATAGGTTAATTGGAAGTGGCGATATTTTAAGTGATTACAATCCTGAAAAAGATTATGTCTTCATAAAAGGCTATTCAGCTTTTGCGAAAGATTTTGATGGAAATCTCATGAAGAATTTAGACTTTGAAGGATATTATTATACTAAAAAAGAAGATGATAATTTAGATATTACATTTAAAGCAGAACCTTTTGACTTGTCTTTATTGCAGCCTTATCTAACTGGTATTTTAACTGTGAAGGTTGGTTTTTTTAATGGTTCAGGAAAAATTACTGGCACACCTAGTAAACCTCTCATTAATGCCAAATTAAAAATAATGAAATGCGTTATGCTCATTGATTATTTAAATGTGCAATACACAGTAAGTGGAGATGTAAACATTATGCCTACCCAATTAAATTTTGATAACCTTGAAATTAGAGACAAAACAGGTAATGTAGGAAGTTTAGATGGGAACATTTTTCATGATAATTTTAAGAATATGCGAATTGATTTTGACGTTAATACCAAAAAATTAATGTTATTAAACACAACAGCTGCAAATAATTCTAGCTTTTATGGAACGGCATACGCATCAGGAAATGCTGGTATATATGGATTTACAGACGATATTAAAATTGAGATTAACATGAAAACAAATGGCGGAACTCGATTTTATATTCCATTAGATGGCCCATCAGAAGCTGGGAATAATGAATTTATTCAGTTTGTTACTAAAGATACTATTAAAAAAAATATTCTAGTTTCTAAATCAAATTTATCTCTTGATTTTAATTTAGAGGCTACTTCTGATGCTGAAATTCAATTAATATTTGATGAAAAATCAGGTGATGTTATTAAGGCAAGAGGTGATGGAAATTTAAACATGAAAATTAATTCGAAGGGAAAATTTGATATGTTTGGCGATTACGTTTTATCTACTGGTGATTATTTATTTACATTAGAGAATTTTGTAACCAAAAAATTTGAAATTGAAAAAGGGAGTTCCATAAAATGGAGTGGAAACGTGTATAAAGCAAATATTGATATCACAGCTAATTATAAACAGCGTGCTTCAATCAAACCATTATTTCCTAATGATTCATCAAGTAATTATAACAAACGATATCCTGTTGATTGTAAGTTATACATGAAGGATAAACTAACATCACCCGATATTACTTTTGGTATTGATTTACCAACCATCGATGAAAGTACGCGTTCACTTATTAAAAACTTATTGGCAGATCCAAATGAATTAAACCGACAAGTGTTTTCATTATTATTATTGAGAAGTTTTGTAACTCCAGTTTCAGTTACAGGTAGTTCGGGAGTGAGTGCAGGTGGTGCTGTTGCAGCAACTGGTTCAGAAATGTTAAGTAATAAAATTAGCAGTTGGTTAAATGGAGTTACTAAAGATATTGATATTGGAGTAAATTACAGACCTGGAAATTCGTTAAGTAGTGATGAATTAGATTTGGCATTATCTAAACAATTATTTAATAATCGGTTGGTTATAGACGGCAATTTTGGTGTTACAAATAGTGCAACAAATACCAAAACAACAAACAATAGTAATTTAATTGGTGATGTAACTGTTGAATTAAAATTGACTGAATCAGGGAAATATAGAGTAAAAGGATTTAATAGAAGCAATGATAACACACAAGTATTAAACAGTGGCGGCCCTTTTACTCAAGGTGTAGGTATATTTTACCGTGAAGAATTTGAAAGTCTTAGTGAGCTTTATAGAAGGTATTTAGCTAAATTGAAAAAGAAATAGTTCTCTGTAAATTATTTTTATTTTTTGGTCGTACATCATTTACTGTTGAAATATATTTCGATTGGAAGTTTAAAATGTTGACTAACGAAATATAATTTTATTTGCCCTAACATTTATAAAATTTATTTTATGCTATAAGTAAAATTTGAATTGACATAAATGCAAAAGTTTGATTTACGTATTAATTAGAACAATTTATGTGAAATATATCAGTAATTTATAAAATAAGGTTGCGTTGTATTTTTTCTCCCAATTACGCAGATCCGATGTTAGTATCTCGTTTTTTCAAATCATTTAACACTATGTTCATATTGCTTTTCAAGAGGTAATTCACTTTCTAAGTCGGATATAAGTTTATTTTTATTAGCGAAATAAAAGTCGGGTATTTTTTTTGTCCATCGTGATGGATCGTACTTATAATCACAAATAAATAGCGCAGGACTTAAATAAAATTTGTCTAACAAGTTGCCGCTAATTGTGCGCGAAATCGAATCAGAATACCATTCAAAGGATTCTGTAACGTGATATGCTTTTATATATGTTTGAGTGCGAAAGAATTCATAATGTATTGAAGTAAATTTTAAAAATGTTGAATTATTAAAAAATCGACAGCAAGAAAACGATTTGCAGCTACAAGAAAATCTTTCACAGTAGTAAGAAAACCTTTTGCAGTTACGAGAAAACAAAAAGTTGTTTGAAGAAAACAATTTATTGGTTGAATAAGAGGTTTTGTTTACTGACAAATGTTCCGCATTGTTAAAGGTTTTAACAAACTTGAACGGATTTGACTAAACACAGGTCGACAAAAACGAAATGTTGGTTGAACAAAACAAAATTTTGATTGAAGTTCAGGGTGTATCCATAAAACTGTGTAAACAGTTTAATATTATTTCGTTCGATAAATTACTAGATGAGGAAATTAGAGACTTTGTAACAATTTAGTTAAAACATTTGCATAATTCGATTTTGTCCGTAAATTTGTCCGTATCCGTAAAAACGTCCGTAATATGATAAATGTAAAATTTTACCTTGATAAAGCCGATAAAAGCAAAAGGTTTCCAATACACCTTGTAATAAGACAAAAAGATGTCCAAGTTAAAGTTGCAACTGGAGAAAAGATTTTGAAAAAAGATTGGGATGGAAAAAATCAAGTAGTTAAGGAATCAGAATACCGATATAAGTCAATAAATAAGTTCTTGTCTTTTTTGAAACAAGAGGTTGAAAAATATTTTGATAGTTTACCACATTCAAACTTTACAGATAAAAAGGTTAAAGATAAAATTTTGGCTTTAGTTAATAGTCGTAAAGAAAATACGGATATAAAAATCGTATGTGAAGACTCTGCTGAATATGCAGGTAAAGAAAAGGTGAAATTTCTTGATTTATTTGCAGGTGCTGGTGGTTTTAGCGAGGGATTTTTACAGGCAGAATACGGGAATAGATACTATGATTTCCTTTTAGGTAGTGATATAAATGAAAATTGCGAACTAACTCATTTGGCTAGATATAATTATCAATTAGGATTAGATGCTGAGTTTTTATGTCAAGATATAACTGAACCAGATTTTTTAGACAACCTCTTAAAAAAACTTAAGGGAGAGCAAGTTGATGTGGTTTGTGGTGGACCACCTTGTCAAAGTTTTAGTTTAGCAGGCAAAAGAAAAAAATTTGATAAAAAGGATGATTTGTTTGCCCATTATCTTTCAGTAATCAGAAAATTACGTCCAAAGTATTTTGTAATGGAAAACGTTAAAGGAATTCTAACAAAAGAAGGCGGGAAAATAAAAGAGATGATTCTTCAAGAGATTAAATCAATAGTTGATTTAAAAGAATTTAATCAACTTCTTATGTTTTTGGCAAGATTAAGAAAAAATGAAAAAGAAAAACTATTTACTTTAGATTGTTACAACTTACGCTTACAATTTGAAAGTGCAAATGAAAAAGAGCTTGAACGATTAAAAGAAAGCTACATACAAAATATAGAGAATAAATTTAGAATATTAACTCCTAAAATAGCTGATTATAAAACAAGTAAAACAGACATAAATATTAATACGATTCGTCACGGATTTAATTTGCTAAAAAGAAGTAAGGAATTAGCATATGTTAGAAGAAAAGTTATTTTAGAGAAAGCGCATAGTGATTTAGATAATGACTTTTTTGCTGAAAAATTTGATGACTTTTTAACTTCAATTGAAGCAAGTTCAATTATTGAACAGGTTAGTGAGGCATTTAAAAATTTAAAGCCTTCAAAAGCATATCAGAATGAGATATTAGAAATAATTTCTGCTTTAGAGATTTGTAATTATTCATTCGAGGAATGTATTCAGGGTTTAAAACCATTTGTAGTTCATGCTAAAGCTGAAAGTGAATTTGAAGAAATTTTAGCACTTATTAGATTGTACAATATTGATCAACCTTTTGTAGCTCTTGCTTCAAATTATGGTGTTCCTCAAAACAGAGAAAGAGTTTTATTCATAGGTTGTAGAAAGGATCAAAAGTTAGTTAAAACTGTACCTCCAACTGTTTCTGAGAAAGAAAAAGTTACTGTGTTTGAAGCTTTGTTTGATTTAGACTTTATAGGAAATGATGAGGAAAAATTTGATTATGAAAAAATTGATTTAAAAGCCAGATATAATGGCTCTACTGAAAAAATGAAATCATTAATCAAAAAGAGATCAATTGATGGTGCGCCAGATGATAAAAAAGGATTGACTTATGCTGAATGGTCAAAAAAGGGCAGATTAAATGGACGATTTATTAATGCTAAGAACCCTTTTTATGTAAAGAATGCAGATGAACTTGAAAATGCTCTAACACATATTGTCGCACCGTTGCACAATCATAAAACTAGCAAGCAAAATGATGATGTAATAAAAAGGCTTGATGTCATTTTAAATACTGGTGACTATGATTTGGCGAAAAAAGAATTAAAAAGAATTGGATTGGATTCTGAAAAGAGAAATTATAACGTTCTAAAGCCAAATTCTCAAAGTTCTACTATAATGACGATTGCTGATGATTATATCCATTATTCAAATCCAAGAGCATTAACAGTTCGAGAAATGGCAAGGTTGCAATCATTTGATGATTCGTTTGTTTTTCAAGGTAAACGTTCAACTGGTGGAAATAAACGTAAATTTGAAGTGCCTCAATTTACATTAGTAGGTAATGCAGTCCCTCCGCTTATGGCTAGGGCTGTTGCATTAGAAATATTAAAAAATATTAAATAAAATTATATGAGCTTAAAAATTATTGGAAAAACAAAAGATTACAGAACAAATACAAATGTCTTGTATGCGGAAATTTTAGCTAAAGATTATATAAGTCTAGTTGGAAAAGAGTTTGATAAATTTGAAATTCAAAGAAAAAGAGTTGACCCAAAAAAATATACAAGACTAAAAGAAGATTTTAAAAAAGGAGCATTATTGCCAGGAATAACTTTGGCAGTTGAATTCTCAAGAGTTGACGAGTATATAAAACTGATAGAACAAGACAATTTTGAGGATATTCAAAAACTATTAACTGATAAAGAGATTATATATATTCTTGATGGACTTCAAAGAACTTATATTATTAATGATTTTGAAGCAGAAGGAAATATATTTAACGAAAACCAAAAATTACTACTTGAAATTTGGTTTGAAAAAAACATTAATCACCTTATTTATAGATTAATTGTATTGAATTCTGGGCAAAAACCAATGTCAATGAGACATCAAGTGGAACTTTTATTCATGACGTTAAAAAATAATCTAAGTAAAGATATTGTAGGATTGGAGTTATACTTAGAAAAAGAAGGGGCTATTAGAAGTAGAGCAAAAAAAATAGCTTTTGATAGAGTTGTTAATGCCTACTATAGTTTTTTAACAAAAAGTCCTGAGACAGATAGAGATAATTTAGTCGTAAAAAAAATGAATGAAGATGATATTTTATCTTCTACTGAAACAGAATTAAATGATAATTATAATAATTTTAAAAAGTACTTAGCTGTATATTGTGATATTGACGAAGAGATATACAGGATATATCAATCACATTTAGACTTGTCTACATTTAAAAATTGGTTAAATGATGAAAATACAATAAGATCTTTTTTTGCAGCTGTATCAAAGTTTAATATTGACGCAAAAAGAGAAGAAAGATTAGATAATGCTTTAAGTAAATTATTGTCGGACTTAAAAGCATCTCCAATCAACAATGATATATTGAATTTCGAAGAATTTAAGCTAATAAAATCTGGCATTGATTCTAAAAAGAGTAATGTAGGTGTAGCTTTAAGAAAAACAATTATGGATGGTTTTAGAGAGTATTTTATGAATGAGGGAGGTGAATCATTTATAGAATGTTTAAAAGCAAGCGCATCATAATATGAATTTAATTGAAATAGCAGAAAAAATAGATGATATTAATGACATTCAAGCTCTAAATACTTTTCAAGTATTTAACCATACAGCAGATCTTAAATATGTCAAATTAAATAACTATATAGTGCATGTTATTGAGTTAATAAATAATTCATTTGAACAAGTTAATCATACTGCTTTAGAATTAAACGGAACCAATATTGGTGATATTTTTTATTTAAAAGATAAAACTTTTGAAATTTCTAGCCTTTCAGAGTTTGAATTTTACTCATTCATAGTTGAGTGCGAAATTTCTGATTTGTATTTGACAAGCTATAGTTTTAAAAATAATTATTTAATTATACATCAGGATTTTATTGATGACTTTCATCAAAAATATAGCCTAACATCTTCCTTATGGGGAGATTTTAAGTTATTAGAAACAACACCATCAATTACATATTATAAAAAAACAGTAACAAATATTATTATTCCAGATGAGTTAAGGGGTTTAGACGATTATGCTAAAGATAGTGTAGTCCGCGCACTTGATCAAAAACATTCATTTGAACGGTTCTTAAAATTTTATCATCTATTAGAGTTAGAATTTGATTATAGTTTAATCAAGAAGATTAAATCTTTAAATGTTCAAACAGATAGTAACAAAATAGGAGTATTATTAAATGAATATACAAAAAGTGAAATTGATAGATTGACTGATTTAATAACTAGTAATTGTGCTGATGTTACTAGATTAGCACAAAAATTAAATTTAATAAAAGGATTTGGACAGTTAGGTGAAGAGATTTTTATCAAATTTGGAAAGAAACAAAATGCCCCAATGTTTCTAACTGATGCAGTAAGATATAATAATTTGATTAATGATATTCAGGCTTTTGAAGATTCTAATGTCGTAAAGCAAATAGCAGCTATACCAGTTGGTGATTACAATAAATTTATTTGTAATATAACAGCCTTTTGGATTTATCGTATTAGATGCAGTATAGCACATTTTAAAATTGGAGAATATATTTTAACAAGAGATAAAGAACAATTTATTGTAGAATTCGCCGAGCCTTTAATTAAAGAAGTTTTAATTCAATTTTATAAAAAATGAGGCAGTTAACAACCATTGAAATAAACCGAATAAAACTACTAACTGAAAAGTCTGTTGAACTTTGTCTCATTGAACCTACAGGAACTGGACTTGAGAAATCTATAATGGATGCAACAGGGTCTGTTCGAACTTATTTGAAAATCAGTCAAATTCACGATTACGAAACTCAAAAGCAGGGTCAAGAAAGTAAAGTACAAGTTCCTGCATTTTTAATTTCTTCAGGTAAAGTAATTGATTCTCTAGCTTCATTATATCGACCTAATACAAAAAAGGGAGACCCAAGAATTTGGTTTAAAGGTTTAGGAACTTATTCAAATGCAAATGATATTTTAGGGATAATTGCTTTTGAAAATGCATTGTACGTTCTGAATATAACTCAACTTGATTTACATAAATTGATTGATGGTAAAATTGCTAATCCTTTGCAAGACTTAGTAAATGAAATTAATCAAATTTCAAATGAAATTTCTGATGAACTATTAGTCTTGTTAAATAAAATTGCTGCAAGAGGGCCAGTTCCTGCTATGCTCAATGCTGATACGGCAATTGGCCGCACATTAGAAACTTTATTAGGCATTGATATTAATTCTTCGAAAAAACCAGATTACAAAGGGATCGAATTAAAATCATATAGAGATAAACGAGGTAATAGAAAAAATTTATTTGCACAAGTTCCAGATTGGAGATTAAGTAAATTTAAAAGTTCAGCAGAAATTTTAAATGCTTTTGGTTATAATAGAGGAGATGATTTTAAGTTGTATTGCACGGTTTCATCACTTGTTAGAAATTCTCAAGGATTGAAATTAAAAATGGATACAGATATAAGTCAATTAATAGAAAATTCTGATAAGTCTAATATTGGCGATTTTGTAGTTTGGGGATTAGAAACTTTACATAGTCGGTTACTTGAAAAACACAATGAAACTTTCTGGATTGCAGCAGATTCAATTACAATTGGAGGCAAAGAACACTTTCAATATAAAAAAGTGGAACATACTAAAAAACCAATTGTTTCACAGTTTGATATTTTATTGGAACAAGGTATAATAACACTAGACCATTTAATAAAAAGAAAACCAACAGGAAGTGTTGTGGAGAAAGGACCAATTTTTAAAATAAAACCTAATGCTCTTGATTTATTATTTCCTCCAAGTAAATCATATTCTTTACTTTCTAAATAAACTCTAAATACCATACGCCTGTAGCGCGCATTATGGTGCGACAAGCACACGCGCAAAAAACTGCGAAGCAGACCTATTTGTTTTGGGAAGGAATTTAGCTTATTTGGTTTTTTGCAAGCCTTTTTGCAAAAAACAAATGTGCTAAATTAGGGATAGCCATTATGGGTTTTTCAAACCCGCAAAAAGGGGAGGAGAATAAAAAACTAAAAACCGTTTCTATTTCCCTAAACTGTTTCTATGAAACCCTGTTCTGTGTCCTAAAGTGTTCTGAAAAAAGCATTGTTGTCAACCGAATAATTTTCTACGGAGATTTCTGGGTGCATTACTGGTAACGGTTTGCAGCTACCCGAAGGGCGGGATTTTTACCACTAAACTTCATTCGGAGAACTGAACTTTCGGCTACCACAAATGTGTCTGCGAAGCACGAAACCCCGCCTTTTGGGTAGGTGCTGTTACCAGTAGTGCTTCTGTCTGTCCGCATTTTCAAATCAATCTTGTCTCTCTTTCTTCTAAGTTTTTAACGTAGCATTCCAAATTTCCTTCAATCTTTTCAAAGACCATTGGTAAATAAAAGGAAATGGATTGAATTGTCAACGTAGTTGTCATCGGAAAGCCATGATAATTATTTAAATGTTTTTTTATTGAATCAAGTTCGTCTTGCCCCAAATTTTCAAATGGGTCGTTGAAGGCATAGTCATGGAATGAAGAAAGATGAATAAAAGCACAACCAAATTTATAAACGGATTCTGTCCAACCGTTGAGTGTGTCGGCTAATTCAACCATTTGTTTGTCGGTTACATTAGCGTTGCTTCTAAGTTTCCATTTCTTTCCAGTCAAGGTTAGGTTAATTAAATGCTCACGTTCGTCAATTGTTTGACTTAATAAAAAAATTACTCTTACCATTGAATCAAGTTCTTGTCTTAAAACAGACATTACTTGTCCTGTTAAGCCAGTCCTTGAAAGTAAACCAACTGCTTGCTTATTCTCCTTTGAACGATGTCTAACTATTTTGCAAAACTGCTCTGTATTGTCCATTTTCTTTATGCTTTATACCGATTGTTAAATTCTGCTGTAAGTAAGTCGTCCAAGGTGTAGAAAATTTTTGGAGGATACTTTTTCATTTCGCAGTTTAGAAAAAACTCCTGTTCGTCACCATTTATACCGTTACATTCAGGTAGGTATTGTTGTTTTTCATAGTCTATTGTATAAAACATTACCAGGTCGTCCCTTTCCTTACATTGAATGACAATCTTTTTTGAATCATTGCTACTGTATATTTTAAAAGTAAAAGGTCCTTTAGCTCTGGTGTAATCATCATTCATGATTGCTTCTTCAAATATTTCAAAAAGTCTGTCTGTCTGTGTTTGGTTCATGATGTTGATTGTTTAAGTTGGGTCGTCATAGCATTACTGGTAACGTTTTGGAGCTATTGGCAGAAAGGTTTGAAACATTTTCTACCGAAATGCTACTAACAAAGATAACTGCTTAATGGACATTTGCAAAGCGAAATAAATAACTTTCCCGAAGGGACTTTGTTTGCAAATGC
>JBBQKU010000003.1:0-183858 GCA_038327195.1 Bacteroidota bacterium
ACCACCTGATGAAGAAACAGCTCGTGGTGTAATTGATAAATTATTTTTCTCTGACAAACGTTATGATTTAGGTGAAGTAGGACGTTTCCGTATCAACAAAAAGTTAAACATTGATATTCCTATGAATATTCGTGTATTAACCAAAGAAGATATTATCTTAATTATGAAATATTTAATTGAGTTAATTAATTCAAAAACTGATGTGGATGATATTGATCACTTATCTAACCGTCGTGTGCGTACAGTTGGTGAGCAATTATTTTCTCAATTTGGTGTTGGTTTAGCGCGTATGGCTCGTACTATCCGTGAACGTATGAACGTTCGAGATAACGAAGTTTTTACACCAACCGATTTAATTAATGCAAAAACATTATCTTCTGTAATTAATTCGTTCTTCGGAACTAATCAATTATCTCAGTTCATGGATCAAACCAACCCATTATCGGAAATTACGCATAAGCGTCGTTTATCGGCACTAGGGCCAGGAGGTTTATCTCGTGAGCGTGCAGGTTTTGAGGTGCGTGACGTTCACTACACTCACTACGGCCGTTTATGTACAATTGAAACTCCAGAAGGACCAAACATTGGATTGATTTCTTCACTTTGCGTTTTTGCAAAAGTTAATAAATTAGGATTTATTGAAACTCCTTTCCGTTCGGTAACTAACGGTAAAGTTGATGTAAATAAGCCTATTACTTATTTAACTGCTGAAGAAGAAGATTCAAAAAATATTGCACAAACAAGTGCAGAATTAGATGAAAAAGGAAACTTTGTTAATGATAAAGTTACTGCTCGTTACGAAGGTGATTTCCCTGTAATTGAACCAGGAAAAGTAAATTTAATGGACGTTGCTCCAAATCAAATTGCTTCTATCGCAGCTTCTTTAATTCCATTCTTAGAGCATGATGATGCCAACCGTGCCTTAATGGGTTCGAACATGCAACGTCAAGCAGTTCCTTTATTGCGCCCAGAAGCACCAATTGTTGGTACTGGTATTGAAGCTCGTGTAGCTGAAGATAGCCGTGTATTAATTAATGCTGAAGGTGATGGTATTGTTGAATATGTTGATGCTCGTGAAATTATTATCCGTTACAACAGAACAAAAGACGAACAATTAGTGAGTTTTGAAGGTGATGTTAGAACTTATAAATTAACAAAATTCCAAAAAACAAATCAAAGTACTTGTATGAACTTAAAGCCAATCGTTAAGAAAGGTGATAAAGTTACTAAAGGACAAGTATTATGTGATGGTTATGCTACAGACAAAGGTGAATTAGCTTTAGGTAGAAACTTAAAAGTTGCATTCATGCCTTGGAAAGGGTATAATTTTGAGGATGCAATTGTTATTTCTGAACGTATCATTCGTGATGATGTATTTACATCTATTCATATTGATGAATATTCTTTAGAGGTTCGTGATACAAAACGTGGAATGGAAGAGTTAACTCCAGATATTCCTAACGTGAGTGAAGAAGCAACTAAAGATTTAGATGAAAAAGGTGTTATTCGCGTTGGTGCTGAGGTTAAAGAAGGTGATATCTTAATTGGAAAAATTACTCCAAAAGGTGAAACTGACCCATCTCCAGAAGAAAAATTATTACGTGCTATCTTTGGTGATAAAGCGGGTGACGTGAAAGATGCTTCATTGCGTGTTTCTCCTTCTGTAAAAGGTGTTATCGTTGACAAAAAATTATTCTCTCGTGCTATTAAGGATAAAAAACAAAAAGCTGATGAAAAGCCGTTAATCGATAAATTAGATGCAGATCATCATAAAAATGTTGCTAATCTTAAATACCAATTAATTGAAAAATTATTTGAACTAGTTAATGGTCGCACATCTCAAGGTGTTTCTAATATCTTAGGAGAAGAAATTATTGCAAAAGGAACTAAGTTTACTCAAAAATTATTAGAAAAAGTTGATTACTCTGAAGTAAATCCAGGTAATTGGACAACTGATAAAGATAAAAATGAGCAAATTGAGCGTTTAATGCACAATTTCATGATTAAGTTCAACGATTTCTTAGGTCAATACAAACGTACTAAATTCCAAATTACTGTTGGTGATGAATTACCAAACGGAATTGTACAATTAGCTAAAATCTACATCGCTCAAAAACGTAAGTTAAAAGTAGGTGATAAGATGGCTGGTCGTCATGGAAATAAAGGTATTGTTGCTCGTATTGTTCGCGATGAAGATATGCCATATTTAGATGATGGAACTCCAGTTGATATCGTATTAAATCCGTTAGGTGTACCATCTCGTATGAACATCGGTCAGATTTATGAAACTGTATTAGCTTGGGCTGGTAAAGAATTAGGTTTAAAATTCTCTACGCCAATCTTTGATGGTGCAACAATGGAACAAATTGATAGTTATACTACTAAAGCAGGAATTCCTCAATACGGTCGTACTTATTTAATTGATGGTGGAACAGGTGAGAAATTTGACCAACCAGCTACAGTAGGTATTATCTATATGTTAAAATTAGGACATATGGTTGATGATAAAATGCATGCTCGTTCAATAGGGCCATATTCATTAATTACACAACAACCTCTTGGTGGTAAAGCACAATTTGGTGGTCAACGTTTTGGTGAGATGGAGGTTTGGGCATTAGAAGCATACGGTGCAGCCAATGTGTTACAAGAATTGTTAACTATTAAATCGGATGATGTAATGGGTCGTGCAAAAGCTTATGAAGCAATTGTAAAAGGCGAAAACATTCCAACTCCGGGTATACCAGAATCGTTTAATGTATTAATGCACGAATTACGTGGATTAGCGTTAGATGTAACACTTGACTAATATTAAACTTAAAACCTTCGTAGATTGAGGCTCTCGAAATCTACGAAGGAATAAGTAAATAAAATTTTTATTATCACTAAACCCAAAAAGCAAAAAAATGGCTTTAAGAAAAGATAACAAAGTAAAATCAAACTTCTCAAAAATCACTATTAGTTTAGCTTCTCCAGAAACTATTCTTCAACGTAGTAGTGGTGAGGTTTTGAAACCAGAAACCATTAATTACCGTACATACAAACCAGAAAGAGATGGTTTGTTTTGTGAGCGTATTTTTGGACCAGTTAAAGATTACGAATGTCACTGTGGTAAATACAAACGTATCCGTTATAAGGGTATTATTTGTGACCGTTGTGGTGTTGAGGTTACCGAGAAAAAAGTTCGTAGAGAACGTATGGGTCACATTAACTTAGTTGTTCCTGTTGCTCATATTTGGTATTTCCGTTCATTACCAAACAAAATTGGTTATTTATTAGGCTTACCAACTAAAAAATTAGATATGATTATTTACTACGAGCGTTATGTAGTAATTAATGCAGGTGTTGCTGCTCAAGGAGGAACACAATATTTAGATTTTTTATCGGAAGAAGAATATTTAAACTTATTAGACACACTTCCTAAAGAAAATGCTTTATTAGATGATGCAGATCCTAATAAATTCATCGCTAAAATGGGAGCTGAAGCATTACAAGATTTATTAGCTCGTTTAGAGTTAGATGAATTATCTTATGAATTGCGCCACAAAGCAAATACTGAAACTTCTCAACAACGTAAAAACGAAGCATTAAAACGTTTACAAGTTATTGAGGCTTTCCGTAATGCTAACAATCACATTGAAAATCGTCCTGAATGGATGATTATTAAAACAGTTCCGGTTATTCCACCAGAATTGCGTCCTTTGGTTCCATTGGATGGTGGTCGTTTTGCAACTTCTGATTTAAATGATTTATACCGTCGTGTTATTATTCGTAACAACCGTTTAAAGCGTTTAATTGAAATTAAAGCACCAGATGTAATTTTACGTAACGAAAAACGTATGTTACAAGAGTCAGTTGATTCATTATTTGACAACTCTCGTAAATCGAATGCAGTTAAAACTGAATCAAACCGCCCATTAAAATCATTATCTGATTCATTGAAGGGTAAGCAAGGTAGATTCCGTCAAAACTTATTAGGAAAACGTGTAGATTATTCGGCTCGTTCGGTAATTGTTGTAGGACCTGAAATGAAATTACATGAGTGTGGTTTACCTAAGGACATGGCAGCTGAATTATTCAAGCCATTTATTATCCGTAAAATGATTGAGCGTGGTATCGTGAAAACGGTAAAATCTGCAAAGAAAATTGTAGATAAAAAAGAGCCAATTGTTTGGGATATCTTAGAAAACGTATTAAGAGGTCACCCGGTTATGTTAAACCGTGCGCCTACATTACATAGATTAGGTATTCAAGCATTTCAACCAAAGTTAATTGAAGGAAAAGCAATTCAGTTACACCCATTAGTGTGTTCTGCATTCAACGCCGATTTTGACGGGGATCAAATGGCGGTACACGTTCCATTAGGACATGCCGCAGTATTAGAAGCACAAATTTTAATGTTAGCTTCTCATAACATTTTAAATCCTTCAAATGGTGCACCAGTAGCGGTTCCATCTCAGGACATGGTTTTAGGTTTATATTATTTAACTAAATCTAAAAAGAATTTACCGAATGATGCTGTTAAAGGCGAAGGAAAAATATTTTATAGTGCAGACGAAGTTATTATTGCTTTAAATGAGAAGCAAGTTGACATCCACGCACAAATAAAAGTAAGAGTAACAAACGCAATTGAAGGAAAAGAATTAGTTTCTAAATTAATTGAAACTACAGTTGGTCGTGTTATGTTTAACTTAGTTGTTCCTCATGAGGTTGGTTATATCAATGAATTATTAACTAAAAAATCATTACGTGATATTATCGGAATGGTAGTTAAGAAAACAGGTATGGCTAAAACTGCTAAGTTCTTAGATGATATCAAAGACTTAGGATTTAAAACGGCTTTCAAAGGTGGATTATCATTTAACTTAGGTGATATTGAAACTCCTGCTGAGAAATTCAAAATTATTAAAGATGCACGCGTTCAAGTTGATGAAGTAATGAGTAACTACTCAATGGGTTTCATTACTAACAACGAACGTTATAACCAAGTAATTGATATTTGGACACATGCTAACTCAAAAGTTACTAAAAAAGTAATGGATGTGTTAAGTACTGATAAGCAAGGTTTCAACTCTGTTTACATGATGCTTGACTCAGGTGCTCGTGGATCTAAAGAACAAATTAAACAGTTAAGTGGAATGCGTGGTTTGATGGCTAAGCCTCAAAAAGCAGGTGATACTACGGCTTCAATTATTGAAAACCCAGTATTATCTAACTTCCGCGAAGGTTTATCTATCTTAGAATACTTTATTTCTACGCATGGTGCTCGTAAAGGTTTAGCGGATACGGCATTAAAAACAGCTGATGCGGGTTACTTAACGCGTCGTTTGGTTGACGTTGCGCAAGATGTTATTATTAACGAAGAAGATTGTGGTACATTACGTGGTTTAACTGCTGTTCCATTGAAAAACAACGATGATATCGTTGAATCATTAGGAGAAAGAGTTTTAGGACGTATTGCATTAAACGATTTATATCATCCAACTACTGGCGAGTTAATCGTTACCGGAGGTGAAATGATTACTGAAGATGTGTGTGATTTAATCGAAGCATCTCCAATCGAATCAGTTGAAATTCGTTCAGTATTAACTTGTGAAAGTAAATTAGGTGTTTGTGCTAAATGTTATGGCCGTAACTTATCTAACGGACGCCAAGTTCAATTAGGTGAAGCTGTTGGTGTAATTGCTGCACAATCAATTGGTGAACCAGGTACTCAGTTAACATTACGTACGTTCCACGTTGGTGGTACGGCATCTAATACTGCTGCATCTTCTGCATTAGTAGCTAAATACGATGGTATTGCTGAAATTGACGAATTAAGAACTGTTGAACGTGTAAATGCAGATGGCGTTAAAGCTAATGTTGTTATTGGTCGTTCTACTGAAGTTCGTATTGTTGATGGAAACACTGGTATTACATTAACTACAGGAAACATTCCTTATGGTTCTCAATTGTATATCAAGCCAAATGCTAAACTTAAAAAAGGAGATTTAATTTGTGATTGGGATCCGTATAACGCAGTTATCGTTTCTGAATTTGCAGGTACAGTAGACTTTGAAGGTATTAAAGAAAATATTACTTACCGTGAAGAATCTGATGAACAAACAGGTTTCCGTGAGAAAGTAATTATTGAAAGTAGAGATAAAACATTAAGTCCATTATTAAGAATTGTAGACAAAAAAGGCGAGCCTTTAAAAACTTACAATTTACCAATTGCTGCCCACATCATTATTAATGAAGGCGCAAAAGTTGAATTAGGACAAATTTTAGTTAAGATACCTCGTATTACTGGTAAAACAGGAGATATTACAGGTGGTTTACCTCGTGTAACTGAGTTATTTGAAGCACGTAACCCAAGTAATCCTTCAGTTGTATCTGAAATTGATGGTATCGTATCTTTCGGTAAAATTAAGCGTGGTAACCGCGAGGTTGTAGTTGAAGCTAAAACTGGCGAACAACACCGTTATTTAGTTTCTTTATCTAAACATATCTTGGTTCAAGAGAATGACTTTGTAAAAGCAGGTGAGCAATTATCTGATGGCGCAACTTCTCCTGGCGATATTTTATCTATCAAAGGCCCAACAGCTGTTCAAGAATATTTAGTGAACGAAATACAAGAGGTTTACCGTTTACAAGGACAAAAATTGAATGATAAGCATTTCGAAACGATTGTTCGTCAGATGATGCGTAAAGTTCAAATTGAAGATCCAGGAGATACATCTTTCTTAGAGGCGCAATTAATAAACAAAATTACGTTTATGGCTGAGAATGATGAATTGTATGGTAAAAAAGTTGTGGTTGAAGTTGGAGATTCTGAAAACTTAAAACGCGGTCAAATTGTGACAACACGTAAATTACGTGATGAGAACTCAGTATTACGTCGTAAAGATTTAAAACTAGTTGAAGCGCGTGATGCAGTTCCTTCTACAGCAACACCAATATTACAAGGTATTACAAGAGCATCGTTACAAACAAATAGTTGGATTTCTGCGGCATCGTTCCAGGAAACTACAAAAGTGTTAAACGAAGCAGCAGTGCACGGAAAAGTGGATACATTACAAGGATTAAAAGAAAACGTAATTGTTGGACATTTAATACCAGCTGGTACAGGTTTACGCCAATATGAGAAAATTGTAGTAGGAAGCAAAGAAGAGTACGAGCGATTAATGGCTAGTAAAGAAGAGATTGAAGAAGAAGCTTAGGCTGTAATTCAACTCTGATTATAAATAATAAAATCCCCTTTCAGAAATGAGAGGGGATTTTTTGTTTTCAGTATATTATATTTAATATACTGTTCAACATAATTAGACTATATTTGAGAAAATCTTTTTATGAATAAAGTTCTATTAGTGATTGTTTGTTTTGTGCTGAGTGTATTAGCCCGAGCACAAGGTTCGTCATTATGTTTTAAAGATTCCTATAATATTATGCAAACTGCTGGGCTAAATCCAAGTTCTGTAATTAGTAAGGATTTAAATAGTGATGGAATTATCGATTTAGCTGTTGCAAATGAAGGTTCTCACAATGTTTCAATACTCTTTGGAACAGGAATTGGCACATTTGCAACTGCCATAAATTATTCTGTTGGTATTTTCCCTCATTCAATAGCATCTGGCGACTTTAATAATGACGGTAAAATAGACTTAGCCGTTACAAATCAAGTTTCTGGCGGTAACATTTCTGTTCTTATTAATTCTGGAATTGGCGTTTTTGCACCAGCAGTTAATTATATGGTAGGCACAAACCCAAATTCTATTATTTCTGGGGATTTTAATAGTGACGGAAATTTAGATTTAGCTGTTGCTAATAATTTTTCAAATGATGCTTCTATATTAATTGGTTTAGGAACAGGAATTTTTATTTCAGCCGTGAATTATAGTTTGGGTTCAGGGCCATCTGCAGTAAAAACTGCGGATTTTAATAGTGATGGAAAACCTGATTTGGCATTTAGCAACATTGGTTCGGATGACGTCTCAATATTAATTGGCACAGGATTAGGAACATTTTCAACATCTGTAAATTACGCTGTAGGGGGTTCATCTCCATATTCAATTGATTTGGCTGATTATAATGGCGATGGCAATATTGATTTAGCAACAGCAAACAATTCATCAAATGATATTTCAATTTTGTTTGGTTCGGGTTTAGGTACATTTGGAGCGAGTTTTAATTATAGTGTTGGTTTGCAGCCTTGTTCAATAGAGTCAACTGATTTTAATGCCGATGGGCATGTTGACTTGGCAGTTGTAAATAATAATTCAGATTTTGTATCTATACTAATGGGTTCTAGTACAGGTACTTTTGCAATAGCGGTAAATTATAAAGTTGGAACTACTCCAAAAGCCTTAACTATAAGTGATTTAAATGGCGATAGTAAAGCTGATATTGCTGTTGCGAGTGATGGTGGAGGGTGTATATCAACACTTATAGGTTCAGGGTCTGGAACTTTTTTAGGAACTAATAACTTTAGTGTTGGTATTACACCAACTTCAATAGTCACAGGTGATTTTAACGGAGACAGCAATCTGGATTTAGCAGTTTCGAATTGGGGATCCAATAATGTTTCTCTGCTTATTGGCACAGGAACTGGTGTTTTTTCGCCTCCTGTAAATTTTAATGTTGATACAAACTCGACATCAATTACAATGGCGGATTTTAATAATGATGGTTATAAAGATTTAGCATTGTCAAATTATTTTTACAGCAATATATCAATACATATAGCTTCAGGTCCTGGTACTTTTTTTCCAGCAATAAATTATTTAGCGGCAATGACACCTTATGCTATAACAAATGGTGATTTTAACGGTGATGGAAAAATTGACATTGCTGTTGTAAATGAAGGGGCAAATAATGTGTCTATATTTATTGGTTCAGGTTCGGGAACTTTTGCGCCAGCTGTTAATTATGGAGTTGGAGCTATGCCGCGTTCAGTAGTAACAGCTGATTTTAATAGCGATGGTAATTTGGATTTAGCAATTGCTAATAATGGTTCTAATACTTTATCAATTCTTCTTGGAACAGGACTTGGTACTTTTTTGACAGCCGTGAATTATGTTATAGGCAGTATACCCGAATCAATTTGTGTTAATGATTTTAATGGTGATGGAAATTTAGATTTGGCTACAGCGAATAGTGGTTCTAATGATATATCTGTTCTTTCTGGAGATGGTTCGGGGCTTTTTACTTTAACTTTTAGTTATTTAGCTGGATTGCAACCCTTTTCAATAAATTCTGGTGATTTTAACAATGATGGAAATTTCGATTTGGTAATGGGATCTATTGGTTCAAATTACGTAAGTATTGTTTTAGGAACTGGTTTAGGGACTTTTTCAACATCAATTAATTACGGTATAGGTTCAAATTCTTCATCTCAGGCTATTGGCGATTTTAATAATGATGGCAATCTGGATATCGCAACTGCAAATTCTGCTTCAAATGATGTTTCAATTATTTTAATTGGAGCTTCTGTATCTTTTTCTGCAACTCCTTCAATGTGCGCGGGTAACAGTGCTACCTTAACTGCAATTGGCGCATCAAGTTACACATGGAATACTGGCGCCACTACTAGTAGTATAGTTGTAAGCCCAAGTGTTACTACAACATATACAGTAATGGTTTCTGCTGCAATAGCTGGGTGTAGCAACATGGGGGTAAAAACAATTACAGTAAATGCTTTGCCTATTGTTGCAATTATAGGTACAAATAGTTTATGTTTGGGATCAAATGGCAATTACTTAGCGTCTGGAGCTTCTACATATACTTGGAGTACAGGCGTATCTACATTAAGTATAACGGTTAGCCCTACCGTTTCAACAAGTTATAGCCTAACAGGCAAAAGTTCATTAGGATGTGCTAGTTCAAATACAGCTGTAGTTTTAGTAACAGTAAGCCCAACTCCAACGGTTGCCGTAAACAGTGGTTCAATATGCAGTGGGAAAAGTTTTACATTAAATCCTACAGGAGCTGTTTCATTTACCTACTCAGGTGGAAGCTCAGTTGTTTCGCCCATTTCCAGCACTACATATACAATAAGCGGCTCAAGTGTTTTGGGGTGTATAGATGTTGCGGTTAGTACAGTAACCGTAAACTCAACGCCAACAATTTCTGTAAACAGTGGATCGCTTTGTAGTGGAAGTAGTTTTACGATGAATCCTACTGGGGCATCTACTTATACCTATTCGAGTGGAAGCGCTGTCGTTTCACCAACCGTAAATTCAATATATAGTGTTGTTGGAACAAGTTCACTCGGATGTGTAAGTTCAAACACAGCTGTAAGTTCTGTTACAATTAGTGCAGCGCCTATTTTATCCTTAGTTGGAACAAACAGTATATGTGTAGGCTCAAGTAATATCTTAAATGCATTGGGAGCATCAACTTATAGTTGGAATACTGGCGCAACAAGTTCAAGTATTTCCATTTCTCCAACGGTTACTACAAGTTACAGTGTAGTAGGTAGCTCACCGTTCGGTTGTACTTCTTCAAAAACAATAAGTGTAGTAGTTGATAACACCTGCCAAGATGTTTGGCCTGGAGATGCCAATAGTGATGGATTAACGGATAATTTAGATGTCTTAGAGCTTGGCTTGCATTATACTCAAACGGGTCCAACAAGAGCAATAACAAGTAATTTGTGGCTATCGTATTTTTCAAATAATTGGATTGGAACAATTTCTAGTGGTAAAAATGTGAACCATAGTGATTGTAATGGAGATGGAATTATTAATGACGATGATACGCTTGCTATTTATAATAATTTTGGATTAATACATGCCTATAAAACAACTAATGCAATTACGATTAACCCACAGCTAAGTATAATTCCTGACCAAAGTGTTGTTTCTAAAGGAACTTGGGGTACTGCTTCAATTTATTTAGGTGATGCATTAACACCAGTTTCAAATGTAAATGGCGTTGCTTATACATTAAATTATGATAACACGTTATTAGAGGCAGATAGTATTTGGATAGAATATCCAACATCGTTTATAAATGCAAGTAATCAAAATTTAAAATTTAGAAAACCAGATTTTACAAATGGAAAATTATTTACTGCTACAACACATACCCTTACTGGCAATGTAAGCGGCAATGGAAAAATAGCCGTTTTGCATTATAAAATATCGCCAAGTTTAGTTAGTGACGCAGTTTTAAATTTAAGTATAACACAAGGAGTTGTTTCAAACGCAACTGGAGCAATAGCCCCATTAACAGCTGGCAGTGGAAGTTTAACGGCAAGCACATCGGGTGTTGGAGTAATGAGTTATGATCTTTCTAACCAAATAAAAATTTATCCTAACCCAACAACAACTATTTTAAATATTGAAATAGGCGTGTTAAGTTCAAATACAAAACTTGCAGTTTATAATGCCTTAGGCCAAGTAGTTTTAGAAGAAAAAATTGAAACTAAGAATCATAAATTAAATACAAGTCAGTTAGTAAAAGGTATTTATTTTATTGAACTGATACAAAATAATAAAGCTGTTTCGAGAACCAAGTTTGTGAAGGATTAGAACATAACAGATTTTATTTATTAAATCCCCTTTCAGAAATGAGAGGGGATTTTTTTTGTTTTCTAAGGACGCAAATTGCGGCCTTTGAGGTTGCAAATTGAAACCTCAAAATTATTATGTCATCACAATTTGTGATAACATAATGCAGTGTTATATGTGGTCGCAATTTGCGACCACATAAGTTTTTTAGTAATGCTACAATCTGTAGCAAAAGCCTACTATAAAATACTTTAATTTTGTTTTAAACAAGTATCACAATCTGTGATACCTAAAAATTGTTTTAATACATGGGAAAGACAACAGTTGAATTAGTGATTCCAGATGAAGTAATCATGAAAAAAATTTATTACATCAGAAATCAAAAGGTAATGTTAGACACTGATTTGGCCGAACTGTATGGAGTGGAAACAAAACGATTAAAGGAACAAGTGAAGAGAAACATGGAGCGTTTTCCTGAACGCTATATGTTTGAATTAACGATTGACGAAGCTGAAGCTTCAAGGTCGCAAAATGCGACCTTGAAAAGGGGCGAAAATATTAAGTATCTTCCATTAGCATTTACCGAACAAGGAGTTATGATGTTGTCAAATGTTTTAAAAAGCAAAAGAGCTATAGAAGTCAGTATTAGAATTATAGATGTTTTTATTTTATTGAGAGAGACTTTAACTAGTCATACAGAACTGCGATTAGAAATAGAATACATTAAAAAGAAGGTTATTAATCATGACAAAAATATTGAGCTCGTTTTTCAGTATTTAGATGAATTATTAGAAAAGAAAGAAGTGAAAAAGCCTCGCCCAAAAATAGGCTACAAAATGCCTAAGAAAACTAAGTAAGTTGCTTGTCCCAATTTTGGGTAATCTACCTGATTTACAATTAACTACTTAATATCTATCTATTGGCAGACAGGAAACCAAGCAAAAGGAACGAAAGCAGATTATTTTTAATACTCAAGGTTGGTTAAACACAAATTGTTTTTTTTAAATGAGTTACTTATATTATTAAACCTAGTTAATTATATTCAGCTTGCAATTACATATATCCTGAATTATTTAGTATAGTAGGGTTTAAAACAAAAAAGGTAGCACGTAGCTACCTTTCCTTTTTAATATTATTTTGTAAATTATAATATAGCTCTAAACAATAAGAATAAACCTCCCGAAAGAATAATAGTTACAGGCAATGTAAGAACCCATGCTAAAAGAATGTTAGTAATAGTACTGCGTTGTAAATTCTTTAATCCTTTTTTTGCAACCATACTACCCATAATACCAGAGCTTAACATGTGTGTAGTACTTACTGGTGCTTTATAAGCAGTTGCAACGCCAATACCAATTGCGGCAACAATCTCAGCAGATGCGCCTTGTGCATAGCTCATATGTTGCTTACCAATTTTTTCGCCAATTGTTTTTACAATACGTTTCCATCCAATCATAGTTCCTAAACCTAATGAAATTGAAATCATAATGATTACCCATGAAGGAGCAAATTCAATTAATTTTTTTGCACCATCAATTTCTTTTTTAATAGCGCTAGCATCAGCTTTAGAAATAGCTACGTTTTCGCTTTTCAATAATTTTTCTGCGCCTTTAGTTACTTTAACAATGTCTTTACGTAAATCAAATCTTTCTGTTGCGCCAATACCTTCTGCATAATTTTTGCCTGATGTTGCTAAAGTAAAATGTTGAGAGTGTTTAATGATATTAGAATAGTTTTTAAATTCTTCTTTCCCAAAATCACTTGTATCTGTTGCTGAAATTATTCTTTCAATCACGACTATATTTGCATTTACACTTTGTAAATTAACACTATTGTCCAATGAAAAATAAGCAGGCATAATTGCAATTAAAATCATCATTACTAAACCAACACCTTTTTGACCATCATTTTGTCCATGAAAAAAACTAACGAGTCCGCAAGTTGTCCAAAGTAACATTCTAATCCAAATAGGTGGTTTTTTTCCGGGGATTGGTTCTTTATAAAATGAATCATGTTTTACAAAACGTTTAAATATGAACATAATTACAATTGCAGCTGCAAAGCCTGCAAATGGCGATATTAATAGAGCCCAACCTGTATCTTTAGCTTTGTCCCAGTTTACGGCACTACCACCAATGCTATCGGGTAAAAAATAAAATGCTAAACCAATCCCTAAAATTGATCCAATTAACGTATGAGAACTTGATGCCGGTAAACCAAACCACCAGGTTCCTAAATTCCAAATAATTGCTGATAATAATAAAGCTAATATCATTGCTACACCATGCATTACATTACTATCAACTAGTACTTCCATTGGAAGCAAATTAACAATACCCATCGCAACGCCTATTCCGCCAGTCATAACCCCAATAAAATTCAACATTCCGCTATACACAACCGCAGTTGTAGGCTTCATAGAGTTGGTGTAAATTACTGTGGCTACAGCATTTGCAGTGTCGTGAAATCCGTTTACGAATTCAAATGTACATGCTAATACAAGGCATAGTACTAAAAAGATAATTAAAGTTGTAGTCATGTTTATTTTATAAATGTAAATATATTTAGTTTAATATTTACCAATGTTATTTTAATGTTATGCTAGTGTTAATTTAATAATTTAACATATAAAGGCTCTTTATACTATTTTGCAACAGAAGCTTTTTGCCCTAACTTATTTTTTCTTTTTTATCATAAAAAGATTTAGGGAGAAAAATGGGTATTAGGATGTGTTATAAATTCCAAATTTTTGAAACATCACTCTTTAAAGTGCCATTATTACATTAAAGTAGGGGGTTAGTCAAAATTGCAGGTGATTTGTGGGAATACAAAAGGCTTAAAAATCAGGAATAAAAAGGAATAGCTTTTTCAAAAAAGAGTTGCTTTTGGCTATCATTTAAATTCAAGGATTTGCCTTATTACAAAATAGCTCTAAATAATAAGAATAAACCGCCTGAAAGTATAATGGTTACAGGTAGCGTAAGGATCCAGGCTAGAGCAATATTAATAACCGTTCCTTTTTGTAAATTTTTTAATCCTTTTTTAGCAACCATACTTCCCATAATACCAGAGCTTAACATGTGTGTTGTACTAACAGGAACGCCAAAACGTGTTGCAACACCAATTCCTATAGAAGCGACTAGCTCTGCTGACGCTCCTTGAGCATAGCTCATATGTTGCTTTCCGATTTTTTCTCCAATCGTTTTCACTATACGTTTCCATCCAATCATAGTTCCTAAACCTAATGATATAGAAATCATAATGATTACCCAAGATGGCGCATATTCTACTAATTTTTTAGAAGATTTAATTTCTGATTTTAATGAAATCATTTCTTTTTTTGATAATGATAAATTTCCTCCCAAAATAAGTTTTTCGCAACCCTTCGTAATTTTAATTATGTCTTTTCTTAAGTTAAAACGATTTGCTATATCCACTTCTTCGGATTTTGTTTTACCTATCGTTTCATTTGAAAAATGCGCACTGTAACTTTGAAGTTCTTTAAAAGTAACAAGTTCTTTTTTCGAAAAAATAGTTGTATCAGCCTTTTGCATAATGGTTTGTATATAATGCACATTAGCATTTACGCTTTGTAAGTTTACCGAATTATCCAAGGAAAAATATCCGGGCATAATGGCTATTAAAATCATCATCACTAAGCCAACTCCTTTTTGTCCATCATTTTGTCCGTGAAAAAAGCTCACTAATCCACAAGTTGTCCATAACAACATTCGTATCCATAATGGTGGTTTTTTTCCTGGAATCGGCTCTTTATAAATAGCATCATTTTTAATAAAACGTTTAAAAATAAACATCATTAAAATTGCTAATGAAAAGCCAGCTACGGGGGAAATTAATAATGCTAATCCTGTATCTTTTGCCTTGTCCCAATTAACAGCAGTTCCGCCAATGTTATCAGGTAAAAAATAAAACGCTAACCCAATTCCTAAAATAGAACCAATTAATGAATGAGAGCTAGAAGCTGGCAAACCAAAAAACCACGTCCCTAAATTCCAAATAATTGCAGAAAGTAATAAGGCCAATATCATCGAAATGCCATGATAGACATTACTGTCTACTAAAACTTCCATTGGTAATAAGTTAATAATCCCCATTGCGACAGCTATTCCCCCTGTCATTACGCCTAAAAAATTTAAAAAACCACTGTATACAACTGCAACAGTGGGCTTCATTGAATTGGTGTAAATTACTGTAGCAACTGCATTGGCTGTATCATGAAATCCATTTACAAATTCGAACGCACAAGCCAACACTAAGCATAATACTAAAAAGATAATTAAGGTAGTCGACATTTTTTTTCATAAAAGTAATGCCTTGTCCTTTTGTTAGTGTTATGTTAACGTTATTATACTATTTTATATTAGTAATGTTTTATTTACTGCTTTAGTGGATTTGATGGAAGAACCTCTTTATCCTTCTTTTTAAAACTGAATAATTTATTAAAATTTTCAAAAATAATGTAAACCTGAAGTATATTGTTTTTTTCTATTGTTTTTCCTGTTTCATATAGCTGCCCAGAGGTGTTTATAGAACTAGAAAAAGTGTTTTTATAAACTACACCATACCCTATTTCGAAACGCATAGGGAAATTCATTTTTGGCTTATAACCTAACAAACAAAAGGTTCTGTTTTGATCCCATATTTTGTCATTTGCTGTGTTTTTTCCTAAACCTAACATTATTTCATTCCAAGCTATAATATAAAATGTATTATTTTCTAATGTTTTATGGTTTAATGGAACCATAGCTCTTAAAAAATACCTCATTCTCATTTTTCTTCCTGCATCGGGATAATCTGTACCTAATTGGTAGTCTGTAAATTCTGGTTTATTAGTTGCTACTTTTGTGCCAATATATCTGAACTCGTAGCGGTATCTTTGGTCAATGACTACTCTATTAAATATTTTATTTGTTAAAGTTAATTGAGGACAAATTCTATACTCTGGTTGAACTTTTCTTGTACTTCCGCTTTCTACAGTACCAGTGTATGATTCCCAGAATCCAAATGGAGAAAGAGAAAAGCGAACATTATCATTTAACTGGTAGTGTATCCAAGGCCTATAAACATGTTGAAAATCATTTTTAAACATATTGCCAGAATAACCTGCTTTTCCTGATAAATCAGCCGGATCGGACGTTCTCCTATATTGATAATCTAACTGCCATCTAAACTTATTTTTTATAACGCCATTAATAACTGTTTCAGTCCAAAAAGAATTTCTATTCACTGTTTCTCTCGAATCAGTAGATTGCGAAAATGTTATCAAATTAAACCCTAAGGCTAATACTATTGTAAATATTACTTTCATTTAATGTATATTTTATGTTAATTAAATGCAAATAAATTAACTTAGTATTAGCTTTATGTAATTTATATATTACCAAATTGTTAAGAAATATAAATGCTTTATAATTCCAGAGTTTTAGAAGGGGCCAAATTAGTTAAAGGTAAATGATAATCTAATGTTAAGAGTTAAAACCCTTCCATTGTTGCTCCAAGGGTTTTTAAAAATTCAACCGTAGTTAAATGGTTGTTAGTTATTAAAAAAGAGCCGTAATCATCAATACGAGTGATGTTAATTTCTGGATGGCTTTGATTTAGCGTATGGTCTAAATTCCAATCTGCCGAATAAATTTGAAAAGAGGGATGTATACTGTTTCTTTCTTCAGCAATTCTCCATGATCTTCTTTCGAAGGATGGTTTAAAGGTATTAGGATAATCATCATATAATGCTGGTCCGGCATAATTTATAAAATCATCACGCCAAACATGATCAATGATTAATAAATTATTGACCTTGTTTTTTTGACATTGGTTTTTATAAACTTCCAAACAACTTTTTAAATCTTTCAAAGAAATTAAATTTAAATGATTCCATTTTTTCTCGTCT
This sequence comes from Bacteroidota bacterium, assembly GCA_038327195.1. Classification (GTDB taxonomy): domain Bacteria; phylum Bacteroidota; class Bacteroidia; order B-17B0; family Aurantibacillaceae; genus UBA4416. Next base: position 17,401 of record JBBQKU010000003.1, read on the forward strand.
ACATGATATGCAATTTTCTGTTTAAAAGTTGCGTATTTAAATACAGTAAAGCCTAGAGTAATAAAACAGATGAGGTATATCAATTTATTTGAAATGGGATTTAACGTGGCAATAAATAAATAAATTACAATTGGAATCCCTAAATATAAACGGCTGTATGAATAAAACGGCCATAAAGAACCATCTATAGATTTATTTGTACTAAAGCCCAATAATAGAATGCAAATAAAAACAAGAAATGCATAAAAATGATTAAGGGATTTTTTAAATAAGAATATGCCTAGTATTGTAAAAATGAAAAGTGTTATAACACAGGATTCCTCAATAAAAAAACCTATGTGTGTAAACTGAGCATCTAAATGCTTAATAGAATCTATTAAATAATTAAAACCAAATTCTGTTTTATATTTAGAAATTTCTGCCTCTGGATGAATTTTATAAAAGTGATTTAATAAATAATCAATTGGCATTCCGCATGCTATTGCAGCGGCTGATGCAACATAAAATAATTTGTCTTTGTAATTTAATAAAAACAAATAAAATAAAATGGGTAATGTAACTAATACCGAATTTGGCAAAACTAAATAGCCCACATAAGCCATAAATACATTGATGGCAATATGAATTTTGTTGTGAGGATTATGTAAACTGACAATTAAAAATGTGGTAAAAAATAAACCATTTGCAAATCCTCTGGTTATCGTATTCATGATATCATAGCCAACAGGCATGCACAACATAATACATAAAACAAGGATGGCTGTTTGTTTTTTATTTTTATAAAATAAGTAAATGGCGGTAAAAATAAATGGAGTTAAATAAATAAGTTGTGTTAAAATAGGCACGGCATAATAAACAGGCACGCCACATTTAATTAACGGAACCGAAAAAAAGGCATCCATTAGTGTATGATAACTCTGTCCATAAAAGCGAGGAACGTAAAACAAACCTTCTGAATAGTGCTTAGCACCAAGCCAAATTACAACTTCGTCATTATCTATGTAATCAAGTTTGATGCTAAAAAATAAAACAAAACGATGGAGAATGATTATTCCCAAAAACAAAAAAAAGAATGCGTTAAATACGTATTCTTTTTTTAACCCAGTATTTTTAAATTTATCTAACAATCTATTTTTGCTAATCTATCTGCATGTCGTCCACCTTCAAATGCATTGTTAAAAAAGGCATCTATACATTTTTTCGCTTCGTCAACTGTAATATAACGAGCTGGTAAAACTAAAATATTAGCATCATTATGTAGTCTTGCTAAACCTGCAATTTCACTATTCCAACATAAAGCAGCTCTAATGCCAGCATGTTTATTTGCAGTCATATTTATTCCGTTTCCGCTACCACACATTAAAATTCCAAAATCAACTTCTTTAGTTAATACGGAAAGAGCAACAGCATGACCAAAGTCTGGATAATCAGCCCTTTCTAGACTATAACATCCTTTATTAGTTACTTCAATCTTTTTTTCGATTAAGTATGCAATTAGTTGTTCTTTTAATTCAAAACCTGCGTGATCGCTTCCAATGGCTATTTTCATAAATATGAGATTTTTATTTAATGGTATTAATAAAATAAGTTGTTATAAGGAAATCGTTTAATGTGAATGGCTTTTACGGTATCGTAAATTGTTTTTTTCAAATCTTCAATATTAATTTTTTGTTGGGCGCTAATAAATAGGCATTGTTCGTTTAAATCTTTCATCCAAGTATTTTTCAATTCTTCTAACGAAACATTTTCTCTGGTTGATGGCGTTAAATCATCTTCATCTTTTTTTATAAAAGTAAACGCATCAATTTTATTAAAAACTAAAATAGTTGGTTTGTCACCAGCGCCAATATCAATAAGGGTTTGCTTAACTACATTTATATGATCTTCAAAATTTTGATGAGAAATATCTACAACATGTATTAATAAATCTGCTTCACGAACTTCGTCTAAAGTGCTTTTAAAACTTTCAACTAATTGAGTAGGAAGTTTACGAATGAAACCTACTGTATCACATAATAGAAAATATAAATTATCAATGGTTACTTTTCTAACTGTTGTATCAAGTGTTGCAAATAATTTATTTTCTGCAAACACTTCACTTTTACTAATCAAATTCATAATAGTTGATTTGCCAACATTGGTATAACCAACAAGAGCAACTCGCACAAATTCGCCACGATTTTTACGTTGCGTTGCCATTTGTTTATCAATAATTTTCAAATCATCTTGTAGCTGAGCAATTCTATCACGCGATATCCGTCGGTCAGTTTCAATTTCTTTTTCTCCTGCACCGCCTCGAGTTCCAGTACCACCTCGTTGCCTTTCTAAGTGAGTCCACATGCCGGTTAAGCGAGGTAATAAATATTTTTGTTTTGCTAATTCTACTTGAGTACGGGCATGTGCAGTTTGTGCACGTTGTGAAAATATTTCTAAAATTAAATTCGTTCTGTCTATTATTTTTACACCTAATTCGGTTTCTAAATTCCGTTGTTGAGATGGAGATAATTCATCATCAAAAATAACAACCGTAATTTTTTCTTCAACGATATAAGCTTTTACTTCTGCTAATTTCCCTTTTCCAATAAAAGTTGCTTTATCGGCTTTCTCTAATTTTTGAGTAAAAGTTTTTTTAGTTACAACGCCATATGTTTCAGCTAAAAAAGCTAATTCATTAAGGTATTCGAAAGAAAGAGCCTCGTTTTGTTGTTTATTAATAACGCCAATTAAAACAGCTGTTTCAATTGGTTTTTCTGTAACGTTGAGTTCTTTTTTCATTAAAAATTTGGTTCTATTTTCCTTTTAAATCAGTTTCGATATATGAAGAAACTGCTTCAATTTGTTCAGCGCTTAAAGTTTCTTTATAGGCTGTCATAGCATTTTTACCATTGGTAATGATGTCAACTATTCCTGCATGGTCAAGCATCGAAACGGATAAATCTTTTGCGCCTGCCATTCCTAATTTCCCATCGTTGCCGTGGCATAATGAACATTTTTCTTCAAATATTTCTTTACCAGAAATAGCCAACGATTTTTCTCCAGCCTTTGCATCTTTTGCTTTATAAGCTAATGAAAACGACGCAACGATTAAAAAAAATGATAGAGAAGCTAATACTTTATTTTTATTCTTAAATCCAATAACAGCCAAAGGTATCGATAAAAACACTAAGCTGATTTTAATAATATGAAACATATTAATAGCAGGTAATTGTGTCATTAAAAAAACACCTGTTGCTAAAAAACCAAAGCTTACAATCATTTCAGCAATTTTGGTTTTCTTTTTAAATTTCTCTAATAATTCATCTTTATCACTCAATAATAAGATGGTTTTTATTAAGTAGATAAGTGTAAATAACACTACCATTAAGTAGTGTGTATGAAGCATTCCTGTTGCCATAGTTTTTTAAAATTTGATTTAATTTCAAAATTAACAATTAATCCTTAATTAAAAGCTATAAAGTCGTTTTTATGGCTTGTCAATAATGCTATATTTGTTATATATCTAATAAATTATGCGTTATTATATTTCAACAGTTATTGCCATTGTTTTTTTTGTAAACACATTTTACGGACAAACAACATTTAATACCAATGGTGCGCCAAATGGCACACACACTATTTATGCGTTTACAAACTGTACGCTTCATGTTGATGCAGACATCACCTTAATTAATGCCACATTAATAGTTCAAGATGGAAAAATAATAGGAGCAGCCGAAAAATTGCAAATCCCAAAAGAAGGTGTATTGGTAGATTTAAAAGGAAAGCATATTTATGCTGCTTTTATTGATTTATATAGTGATTATGGAATGCCTGAAGTAAAAAGAACCGACAATGCTGATGCGCCCAAAAAAGGAGCATATGGTTCAAATCAAGCCATTAGAAGTGATGTTGAAGCACACAAATTATTTTTGCATAATCAATCAAAAGCAGATGAACTTCGCAAACAAGGTTTTGCTTCTGTTTTAACAGCTCAAAAAGATGGAATTGTTCGCGGAAGTGGAGCATTGGTTTGTTTGGCAAATGCTAAAGAAAACGAAACAATCATAAAAGATAAAGCAGCTGGATTTTATTCTTTTAGAAAAGGTACATCGCCTCAAGATTATCCTTCCTCGCTAATGGGTGGAATTGCATTGCTTCGCCAAACCTATTATGACGCTCAATGGTATAAAACAAACGCTACAAAAACAGAATACAACATTACTTTAGACGCTTTTAATAAATTGCAGGAATTGCCTTCAATATTTGAAGGTGGTGACAAATACAATGATGTAAGAGGAAAAAATATTGCCGATGAATTTAAAACGAAATATATAATTAAAGGTGGAGGTAACGAATACCAGAGAATGTACGATGTCCAAAATACATTTTCTAAATTTATTATACCTGTAAATTTCCCGGAAGCTTTGGATGTTGAAGATCCTTATGATGCTGAACAAGCTTCGCTATCAGAATTAAAACATTGGGAAATGGCTCCTGCAAATTTGGCAATGCTCGAAAAAAACTTTGTTCAGTTTTGCATCACAACTGCTGATTTAAAAGACAAGTCTGTTTTTTTGAAGAACTTACGAAAAGCTATTAAATATGGTTTGTCAGAGAAAACAGCTTTGAAAGCTTTAACCATAAATCCTGCATCCTTTATTGGTGTGCAAGATAAAATTGGAGGTTTAAAACAAGGCATGTATGCTAATTTTATTATTACTTCTAAAAATATTTTTGAAGATGATGCTATCATTTATGAAACTTGGAGTAATGGAATTAAGCATGAATATAATGACTTATCAATTCCTGCAATTAATGGAACATATAGTTTATCAATCAATAATAATGTTTATAAATTAAATATTAATAAAGATCAAGACGGCTACTCTGGAATGGCTTATAAAGACAGCTCGAAAGCTAAAGCTAATGTTAATTTTAAAAACAATTTATTGACCTTAAGTTTTCCTTATGATTCAACTTTAGCGTATCGTTTAGTTGGAAATTACAATGAATTAAAAAAATCATTTACGGGTCAAGGGCAATTAGCAGATGGTAGCTGGACAAGTTTCGAAATGATAAATGTTACGCCAATTGATACCGCAAAACCAAAGCCAATAAAACCTAAAGATAAATTAACTATTGGTAAAGTAATTTACCCATTTACCGCCTATGGTGAAGCAGAAGTTGAAAGTGAAGGACTCATAAGAGATACTTGGCAAAAGTTTAAAAAGCGATATGATGCTGTATTAATAAAAAATGTTACTATTTGGACCAACGAACAAGATTCTATTTTAAAAGATTATGATGTTTATATTGTTGATGGAAAAATAGTTCGTATTGCTCCTAATATAGATGCTCAGAAAACAGCCTTTGCTAAAATAATTGATGGTAAAGGAATGCATTTAACTCCTGGTATTATTGACGAACATTCTCACATAGCTTTGTTTAGTGTTAATGAAGGTGCTGATGTTAGCAGCGCAGAAGTAAGAATGGGCGATGTGGTAAATCCTGATGATATAAATATTTACCGTCAATTAGCCGGAGGAGTAACAACCGCACAATTATTACATGGTTCAGCAAATCCAATTGGCGGACAAAGTTGTTTAATTAAATTACGTTGGGGAAAAAATCCTGAAGAATTTAAATATGAAAAAGCAGATGGCTTTATAAAATTTGCGTTAGGAGAAAATGTAAAACACTCAAATGGTACAAATCCAGATCAAATTCGTTTTCCACAAACACGCATGGGGGTTGAGCAATTGTATTATGATTATTTTACAAGAGCCACCGCTTATAAAAAACAAATAGAAGCATTTGGAAAACTATCAGCTAAGCAAATAGAAACTGGAAAAGTTGTTTCGCCTCGCCGAGATTTAGATTTGGATGCATTAGTAGAAATTCTAAACAACAAACGTTTTATTACGTGTCACAGTTATGTACAAAGTGAAATAAATATGTTATTGCACGTGGCTGATAGTATGAAATTTAAAGTCAATACATTTACACATATTTTAGAAGGCTATAAAGTTGCAGATAAAATGAAAGCGCATGGTGCAAATGCTTCTACGTTTTCTGATTGGTGGGCTTATAAAATGGAAGTGATGGATGCGATTCCTTATAATGCTGCTTTATTAACAAAAGTAGGTGTCAATACTGCTATTAATTCTGATGATGCCGAAATGGGAAGACGATTAAATCAGGAAGCTGCAAAAGCCATTAAGTATGGTAAATTATCAGAAGTGCAAGCCTTAAAATTAGTGACACTTAATCCTGCAAAAATGTTACACATTGATGATAAGGTTGGAAGTGTTAAAGTTGGTAAGGTTGCTGATTTAGTTTTATGGACAGATAATCCATTAAGTATTTATGCAAAAGTAAATACAACACTTGTTGATGGACAAATTTATTTTAGTGTGGAAGAAGACGCTAAACTTCGCGAAGACATAAAAAAAGATCGCGCTCGTATTATTGCGAAATTAATTATCGAAAAAAGTAAAGGCGCTAAAGTGATTAAGCCTGTTGCTAAAAAACAAAATCATTTTCACTGCGATAGCGAAGAAAGTGGGTTTTAGAAGTTTCTAAAAATTAAAAAGGTGTCAATTAGAAATTATGATTATTTCTAATTGACACCTTTTCAGTAATCTATTATTTATGCCACTAGCAACTGTGTAATTCTAGCATTCTTTAATTTCTCAGATGCATAGTTTAAATCAATGGTTAAGTTTTTAGGATGCTTTTCATTGCTTGGCGCATCAAACATAAAATCAACCATTATGGATTCGCAAATGCCACGCAAACCACGAGCACCTAATTTAAACTCAAGAGCTTTGTCAACAATTAAATCTAACACATCATCATCAAATTCTAATTTGATTCCTTCGAGTTTAAATAAATATTGATATTGTTTAATTAAAGCATTTTTAGGATCCGTTAAAATAGAACGTAATGTTTTTCTATCTAAAGGTTTTAAATAAGTTAAAACAGGTAAACGACCAATTAATTCTGGAATTAAACCAAACGCTTTTAAATCTTGCGGCGATACGTATTGCAACATATCACTTTTATCTATTTCATCTTTTGTAACAGAGGCTGAATAACCAATTGCTTGTGTGTTTAAACGTTGTGCAATTTTTTTGTCGATACCATCAAAGGCACCACCACATATAAATAAAATATTTTTAGTATTTACTTGTATCATTTTTGCATCAGGATGTTTACGCCCGCCTTGTGGTGGAACGTTTACAACAGAACCTTCTAACAACTTTAACATCGCTTGTTGCACACCTTCGCCACTTACATCACGTGTTAAAGATGGATTATCACTTTTACGTGCTATTTTATCAATTTCATCTATAAATACAATGCCACGTTCAGCACTTGCCACATCATAATCTGCTGCTTGTAATAAACGCGTTAATACATTCTCAACATCTTCTCCAACATAACCAGCTTCTGTTAAAACAGTAGCATCTGCAATACAAAAAGGAACGTTTAGTAATTTAGCAATCGTACGTGCCAATAATGTTTTACCTGTTCCTGTTTCTCCAACTAAAATAACATTTGATTTATCAATTTCTATTTCGTCTTTAGCATTGGATACATGCGCAATACGTTTAAAATGATTATAAACCGCTACGCTTAATATTTTCTTTGCCTCGTCTTGTCCAATGATGTATTCATCCAAATGGTTTTTGATAGCTAATGGCTTCAACACATTTAATGCATGTTGCACTTGCTCATTTCCTTTAGCTCCAGCCTCCTCATTCACAATTTTAAAGGCTTGTGAAATGCAACTATCACAAATGTGACCAGTTATACCTGCTATTAAAATTTTTGCTTCTTTTTTATCTCGTCCGCAAAACGAACAAACTATTGGACCTACTGCTTTTGCCATTGTAATAAAATTTGGAATGTAAAGATACTTAAAAAAGAAATGCTATAATTAAATAATAGCCATTGGAATATTTAATGCGAATAATAGAATTAGAATACCACCAACAATTATGCGATACCATCCAAAGCCTTTGAATCCGTATTTTGTTAAAATCCCAATAAAAGATTTAATAGCAATGAGCGCTACAATAAATGCAATGACGTTTCCGAAAACTAATAAACTAATTTCGTTAGATTGAAGTGTAACCCCATCTTTATAAAAATCTAATAATTTCTTTGCTGTAGCAGCAAACATGGTTGGTACTGCTAAAAAGAAAGAAAATTCAGCAGCATTTTTACGAGTTAAATTTTGAGTCATACCACCAATAATAGTACAAGCACTTCTACTCATTCCTGGCCACATAGCAAGGCATTGAAATAAACCAATTTTTAATGAAGTTAAGTAAGTGATGTCTTCTTCCTTATCCGCCGAATTATTTACAAACCATTTATCTACAAACAATAAAAAGACACCGCCAATAAATAAAGCAAGAGCTACGCCAATTAAATTTTCGAGCGCTGCATCAATATAGTCACTCAATAACAAACCAAAAATTGCCGCAGGAATAAAAGCTACTATTAGTTTCAGATAAAAATTAATGGATTTAAAAAAACGTTTAAAATACAAAACAACTACTGAAAGTATGGCGCCTAGCTGAATAGCAACAGTGAACAGTTTTACAAATGGCGTTGATTCTATTCCTAATAAAGCAGAACCAATCATCATGTGTCCTGTGGATGAAATAGGTAAAAACTCCGTTAATCCTTCAATTACGGCAATTATAAAGGCTTCGAAATAAGTCATTGATTGAGAAAATTAAATAAAACTAACTTTTAGTTTCTTCAGTTTTTGTTTTTGAACGCCACATAATAGAAACCATTATAACACCAAAACCAATTAAACATACAATTGGCGCAATAGTTAAGCGTTGTGCATCAAAAATAGCTGGGTTAAAAATATTTGGGTCTTCGCTTCCGCCACCAATCATTAAAAGATACCCTATAATTAAAATTACAATGCCTCCTATTAATAGTTGATAGTTTTGTTTGCCAAATGTTGTTTTCATGTTTCTTTATTTAATCATACAAAACTAATAAATTTTAGAGATTAACAAAATAATGGAACGCAGATAAAACTGATTGTTGTGAAAAATTATGATTTACTAGTTTTCATTGTTTGTCTATGTAGTTTGTTTCCCACAGATTTCGCAGATTTCGCAAATTTTATATTTCTGTGTTCTCTTTATTTTCTCTTTTCTCCCTATGTTTAAATTTCCATCATTTTTCCTTCATAAATAATCAGTGCTATCAGCGTTCTATAAATAAAACTATTCCATCTTTATTTTCTCTTTTATCTCTATGTTTAAATTTTCATCATTTTTTAATCATAAATAATCAGTGCTATCAGCGTTCTATAAACAAAACTATTCATCTTTATTTTCTCTTTTATCTATAAGTTAAAATTTTCATCATTTTTTAATCATAAATAATCAGTGTTATCAACGTTCTATAAATAAAACTATTCCATCTTTATTTTCTCTCTAATGTTTAAATTTTCATCATTTTTTAATCGTAAATAATCAGTGCTATCAGCGTTCTATAAACAAAACTATTCCATCTTTATTTTCTCTTTTCTCTATAAGTTAAAATTTCCATCAATTTTTAATCGTAAATAATAAGTGCTATCAGCGTTCTATAAACAAAACTATTCCATCTTTATTTTCTCTTTTCTCTATAAGTTTAAATTTTCATCATTTTTTAATCGTAAATAATCAGTGCTATCAGCGTTCTATAAATAAAACTATTCCATCTTTATTTTCTCTCTAATGTTTAAATTTCCATCAATTTTTAATCATAAATAATCAGTGCTATCAGCGTTCTATAAATAAAACTAATCTCTCCAATTCTCTATTTTCAACTTCTTAAAAAACTCTTCTTCTTCTAATTCTCTTACTTCGCCAGGCTGCATATTCCCTAACTCTAAATCTTCAATACTTACTCTTATCAATCTTTTACAATGATGGTATACGTTTGAAACCATTTTACGAATTTGGTGAAATTTACCTTCTGTTAACGAAATAAGTAACCACGTGTGTGGCAAATCTTCTCTAAATGCATGTCCACGTTGTGGTAAATCTTTTGGTTTTTCAACAATGGTAACATCGCTTGGTAAAGTTGTGTAATAATCGCCACCTTTTATTCTAATCTCCACTCCGGTTTGTAGTTTCAATAATCGTTCTGGCGTTACATGCTTTTCTACTTGCACTAAATAAGTGCGTTTGTGTGGCACTTCACCTTGAAATAATAGGGCGGTTACTTTTTTGTTAGTCGTTAAAATTAATAAACCTTCTGAGTTATTATCTAATCGGCCTATGGCATGTATGCCTTCCGGGAAATCGTAATCTAAATCTCCTAACAAATTTACTTTATCTGGACTAACAAATTGCGAAACCATTTTGTATGGTTTGTAAATAATAAAATACCGATTTGGATTTTCCATTAGTTTGGTTTATGCTTATAGCCAACTATTTTTAAAATTAGCCAAGTAACAATAAAGCCTGCAATAGCCATTAATATTGATAAAATGGTGGCTCCAATAAAATAAACATACAAATTTGAAATAGTTTGTTTCAAACTTTCAATGCTCAATAATTTATCTAAACTTATATGCACATCTTCATTTAAAAACAATTCGCCTGTTTTTACACTAAAGTATAATACTAATGGAATAAGTGGAGGGAAACTAATTTGTGCCGTTAAGCCAACAATAAATTTATTTAGTTTAAAATATACAGCTGATAATATTGCTAAGCCAAACTGGAAACCCCAAATTGGAACAATGCCAAAAAATAAACCTACTGCCACCGAAAGTGCTTTTTTTTCAGCACTTTCGTGAGATGCAACAATTTCATTATGCCAGGTTTTTTTAAAATTTTTAAGTGTCATGCTTCTAATTAGCATAATAGGGCGCCAAAAAAGCGCAGCAAGTATAACTAAATAAGTATTTAAAAAACTAATGCGTGTACTATCCACACTGGGTTTAAAATGAGATATACGTTCTCCTTGTGGAGCATAATAAACACGAACAGGAACAAAAGTTACAGGAATACCACGCCAAGCAGCTTTTACTATTACTTCAATTTCTAATTCAAACTTGGTTGTAAATAGCCATATTTTTTTTAATTGTTGAACAGGATATAATCTAAATCCACTTTGGGTATCTGGCAATGAAATGCCAGTTTCAGCCCAAAACCAAAAATTACTGAACTTATTTCCAAATGTACTTTTTGTGGGTACATTTTCTGCAGTCATATTTCTCGCACCAATAATTAAACTTCCTGGTTCTTGTTCAATTTTAGTTAAAAAATTTTCAAAATCACTTGGAAAATGTTGACCATCGCTATCAATACTAATAACATAATCAAACCCTAACTCAACTGCTTTTGCAAAACCGTTTCTTAAGCCTACACCTTTACCTTTATTTACAGGATGAGTTACAGTAATTAAATTTGGAAATTTATTTAAAATAGTTGGAGTAGAATCCGTACAGCCATCATTTACAACAATAACATTATCACAATATTCAAAGGTTGATTCAATTACTTTTTCTATCGTAGTTTCGTTGTTATAGGTAGGAATTAGCACACAACATTTTAAGTTTTTAAATTGTTGTTTTATGGCTAATTTTTTTTCAAGTTCCGTATTCATAATGCAAGCACAAAAATATAAAAATTTTGGGTCTATTTAGTATAGATAAAAAATAGGTAGTTTGTTTTATACATTTCTCATACGTTAGTAATTGTGCGGCTGATTTGATGAAACGGTGCGAACTACAATTTTTCAGATGGGTTTGTGCAGGCTTTTCGAGCGATGAAAAGATTGGAGTTGGCGTTTCGTCTTGAATTTTTGTTTCTTTTTGTTCAAGCAAAAAGAAAAGAATAAATGAGTATACACAGTTTTCGTTATAGACCCAAAATTTTACTTGGAGTGCTTTTATATTTCGATGGTAAACGTGTATCCTTTTTCTTTGATTGCTGGAATTAGTTTTTCTAATAATTCTGGCATGAATTCAAGTCTATCGTGCAATAAGATTATGGCTCCTGGCTTTAATTGAGATAAAATTCGAGCATTTATTTTTTCAATGTCTTTTATAGAAGTGTCATAACTCCTAATATTCCAACCTATTGACATTAAACCTAATTTTTTCATAGCTCTTGCAATGTTTGGATTTGTAACACCATACGGTGGTCTGAACAATTTTTTATTTGGTTGGTAGTATTCAATTAGTTCTTGGCATTCAGAAATGTCGGCAGTTACTTTTTTTGTGCTCCAAACATCAAACCAAAAATGATGAGAAAAACTATGATTACCAATGTAATTTCCTTGTTCAATAATTTGTCTTAAAATAGGTTCGTTTCCTTTAATGTTTTTTCCAATTAAAAAAAACAAAGCATTTACTTGGTTTTTTTTCAAAACCTCTAAAACAGCTGTTGTTGTTGTATTGCAAGGCCCATCATCAAATGTCAGCATTACTTTTTTACTAGTTGTATGGATAGAATTTATTGAATTAACATGAAAATTTAATCCAATTAAATACGCTCCAAAAAATTGAATAATTGAAAACAAAAATGTAAAAACGACTAATAATAAACCAAACGTAAGCCCGCTCGAAAACACAAAAATGCTTATGAGAATTAAGACATAGATAAACGTAACTGGTAAAAATTTGAATAATTGCTTCATTGACACTTCAAAAATATAAACTTAAAGTCATAAATCTCTTTTCTAAGAAGAAAAATATAGTATTCGAAATGGCGTCATTCAAAAAGTTAGTTTTCCAGCCACTTATCAATTAAAACTGGCCACTTGCAAACTTTGCTTAGGGTTTTGAGCAAAAAACATAATATTTGCATTAAAATTACGTCATTAGTCAAAATAAACGTTTTGAACATTAACAAAAAGATAGCATAAGATATTTTTTATTTAAAAACCTTTTTGCTATGTTTGGCGTCATTCTTTTAATTATAAAATAAAGTAACTAACTAAAAAAAACACAATTATGAGTAACAAAAAAACATCAGGCGGTTTTCCGTTAATCGTTTCAGCTTTAGCAATCGTTATCTGTTTAGTAATAGGTATCGTTGTTTACAAATTTGTATTAGGTGCAACAGGTAATTTTGATGCAGAAGGTCCAGAAAAAGGTCATCCATTAAACTTCTTTGGTATTATGTACAAAGGTGGATTTATCGTTCCAATTTTATTAGGAACTTTATTTACAGTAATTTGCTTTTTCTTTGAGCGTTTTATCACAATTCAAAAAGCTAATGGTAGCGGGCAAACTGATAAATTTGTGTCTAAAATAAAGGATTTAATTTCAGCTAAAGATCTTGATGGAGCTATTGCTGCTTGCGATGTTCAAAAAGGTTCATTAGGAAATGTTGTTCGTGAGGGGTTAATGAAATACCAATTCGTTCAAAATGATCCAAACATGGATAAGGAATCAAAAGTTGCTGCAATTTCTAAAGCATTAGAAGAAGCTACAGCTCTTGAATTACCAATGTTATCTAAAAATTTATCTGTTATTTCTACTTGTGCTTCTATTGGTACGTTAGTTGGATTAATTGGTACAGTTGTAGGTATGATTCGTGCGTTTGGTGCATTAGCTGCTGCTGGAACTCCTGATACTGCTGCATTAGCAACTGGTATTTCTGAAGCCTTAGTTAATACATTAGTTGGTATCTTATCTTCTGCTTTAGCTATTATGGCTTACAACTTCTTCTCAACAAGAGTTGACCAAGTTACTTATGCAATGGATGAAGCTGGATTCTCTATTATTCAAGAATTCCAATCAACAGGAAAATAATTTCTTTCCTTTATGGAAAAGAAGTAAAAATTGTATCTTATAAATAAGTAAATAAAAATTAAACATGGGAAAAATAAAAATCTCAAAAAGCTCACCGTCGATAGACATGACGCCAATGGTGGATTTAGCTTTCTTACTGGTAACATTCTTTATGCTTACGGCTTCATTCCGTATGGCTGAGCCTGTTATTGTAGACCCACCATCATCTGTTTCTGACAAAACCTTGCCTGAGAATACGGTTTTAGTTACAGTTGGAAGTGATGGTAAAGCTTTTTTTGGAGTAGGAAACGGACAAGCTAGACGTAATACATTAACTCAAATGGCAACAAAGTATGGTGTAAAGTTTAACGATAAACAAGCCAAAAAATTTGAAGGATTGTCCAGTTTTGGTGTAGAAATTAAAGATTTACCAGCGTATTTAGATGCTTCTGAAAACGATAGGATTAAAATCACTAAAGAAAAAAAAGGTATTCCATTAGATTCGATGAATAATCAATTAAGAGATTGGATTCAAATTTCTGCCACTGAGTTAAATGTACTTTATACCACAAACAAGGATAAAGCGTTAGCTGATGGTGTTGAATTTAAAGGTGAAAAGCCGCGTTATGCAATTAAAGCTGACGGTAAGGCAAAATACATTTTTGTAAAAGACGTATTTAAAACCTTTACTGATATGAAAATTTACACATTCAATTTAATTACATCAATGGAAGGCGGAGCAACAGTTGCTCCAGCGCCAGCACATTAATATAAATATTTAAAAAACTAAAACATGGCAGAAATAGCAGAAAGTGGCGGCGGCGGACATGGCAAAGGCGGTAAAAAGCGGGCCAAGAAGCAAAGCACTCGAGTAGATATGACTCCGATGGTAGATTTAGCGTTTTTGTTATTAACGTTCTTCGTTTTAACATCTACCTTCAGTAAACCAAAAAGTATGGAGTTAAGCTTACCAGCTGAACCACCTCCAGGAAGTCCACCACCACCAGAAGTAAAAAATGGTGTTACATTTTTATTGACTAAAGACGATAAAATTTTTTATTACTCAGGTCAATTTTATGAAGTTGGAAATCCGAAAGGAATGCCTCCAACTGATTTAAAAGAAACAAATTTTAGTTCAGAAGGATTGCATAAATTATTAATGGAGCAAAACAAATGGGCTAATGATGAAATTGAAAAGTTAGCTGCTCAAAATAAAGCAAAAACATTAGCTGATACTACGTTTAAACGTATGGCAGTTGACATTACTGCGAATACGCAAGCAATAACAGCTTTAATTAAAACAGACGATCAAGCTACTTATAGAAACGCAATTGATATGTTAGACGAATTAAAAATTTGTAACGTAGGAAAGCGTGTTTTAGGAGTTGAAATGATGGCATCTGAATATGCACTGTTACAAACTAAAATAGGAAAATAATATGGTAGCAAATTGGAATAATGTGTCCTCCGATAGCAGAAACGATATTGTTTTTGAAGGAAGAAACCAAGAGTATGGCGCCTATGAAATTCGCCGTAAATACAATTGGACTGTAACAATCGTACTTGGATGTATGATTGGAGTTTTGGTAGCAGGAATGGGAATTAAATTTGTGTTAGGTTTAAAAGGTGATGAAATAGTAAAAGAGCCGATTTTAGACATGACAGCAATAGATTTAACACCACCACCTGCTGATAAAAATGAACCACCACCGCCACCACCGCCACCGCCACCTCCAGTATTGGAAACGGTTAAGTTTGTGCCGCCAGTGATTAAAGATGATGCTGTGGAAACTGATCCACCACCACCACAAGATAAATTAGTTGAAACTAATGTAAGTACAGTAACTCAAGAAGGTGATGGAGATGCAGTAGTTGTGCCTTCTGATAATAAAGGAGATGGTGTAATTGAAGAAAAAGTAATTGAACCATTTTTAATTGTGGAAGAAATGCCTGAATTTCCAGGTGGAGCAGGTGAAATGATGAAATATTTTGCTAAGAATACACAATACCCTCAAATGGCTAAAGAAGCTGGCTTAAGTGGTAAATGTTTTTACAGTTTTGTTGTTGCGCCAAGTGGAGAAATTACTGAAGTAAAATTAAGCAAAGGAGTACCAGGATGTGGGGAATGTGATAAAGAAGCCGCTCGTGTTATTAGATCAATGCCAAAATGGAAACCAGGTAAGCAAACTGGTAGAGCTGTTCCTGTAAGAGTAACAGTGCCATTTAACTTTACTTTAAGATAATAATCAAATTTAATTGAAAATCCCTTTTGAGAAATCAAAAGGGATTTTTTTATTATACAAATTTAAAATTGTTCAGATATTTTTACTTTCATTAGAAGTATTAAGGAATTAGTTAAGTAATTTAAAATATATTAAATGCTATGAAAAAATCACCAATCGAATTAATTAATTTAAGTTTTAGTACACTTATGGTTGTATTAACTATTACAGGTTTCTTTGTGTTTTTGTTTACTGATTTAATGTCGGATAGGGTTTTTGGATTTAAACGGTTTATTTTAGCTTTTATATTTTTAGCTTACGCAATCTATAGAAGTTATAGAATGTATAAGGTGTTTAAGCAAAGCGCTGAACCGAAAAGTAATTAAATTTTTACCCCAATAACAAGGATATCATCTACTTGTTCTAAATTCCCTTTCCAATTTTCTATAGCTGAGGATAGTTTGTTTTTTTGAACAGAAAACGGGTCATTCACGTTTTTAAGTAAGGTTTCTTCAAACTGTTTGTATCTAAATTTTTTTCCTTTTGGCCCGCCAAATTGATCAGCATAACCATCTGTAAACGTATAGATACTATCATTAGGGCTTAAAGAAATAATATGAGATGTAAATGGTTTGTTTTCGTGATAGAAGCCACAAGGCTGTTTATCGCCTTTATAAATAACGAGTTCGTTATCTCTAATAATATAAAGTGAATTATTTGCAGATGCGTATGTTAATTCGTTTTTTGTTTTATCAATACAACAAATGGTGATGTCCATTCCATCTTTGTTTTCGCCAATGTTTCCGCTTTGTTTCAGCGTATTTACTATTTTATCTCTAATTAAATTTAGAGCCTCGGCAGGATTTTTAGTTGATTTACTTTCAATAATATCATCTAAAAAAGACAAGCCAAGCATTGTCATAAAGCCACCAGGAACACCATGTCCAGTGCAATCAGCGGTTGCATAAAATAGTAAATTTTCTTTTTGATACACCCAATAAAAATCGCCACTGACAATATCTTTTGGTTTAAATAACACAAAGCTATCTTTAAAATTTGAATTGAATTGTTCTTCAGTTGGTATAAAGGCACGCTGTATGCTTTTAGCGTAATTAATACTATCGGTAATTTCTTTTTTTTGAAGGAGTACTTCTTCGTGTTTTTCTTCGATGATTTGTTTTGATTTTCCTAATTCTAAACGAATACGAATTTCATTTAATGTTAAGCGGTAACGCGTTCTAATTAAAAATATGCAAAATATGGCAACTGATAATGTAATTAATCCACCATTTATTAAGAATTCATCAATGGTTAACTTACTATTTAATTTATAAAAAATAATATTGCTGATAATTGCTGCAATTATTACATATATAGAAAGTTTAATATCCCACAACACAAGCATGCCAACACCTATAAACATGACTATATACGCAAATGTGTGTTTTTGAAAATGCAACAAATCCATTACGCTCCACATATATGCGTTTTGAACGGTAATGCCCAACACTAAAAGAAACATGCATGAATAAATACTAATGCGAAATGTATTTTTGAAAATCAATGCAAATATGCTAATACCCGAAACCGTTAGTCTGAATAAAAAAAACGGCAACCAATATTCGGGTAGTACAAAGTAGTCGCTAACGGACCATACTAAATTAAGTAAAATGCCAACCCAACATGTTACAATGTGAAATTGTTCAGTTGACTTGTAAAAGGCATCTTTTACTTCGATATCGGGAATGTTAATTGCAGCCACTAAGAGCTAAGTTAGCAAATAAATTAAAAAAAATAGAATTATTACAAAAAAATAGAATTACAAAAAGATAAAGTACAGATTATACAGCTGTTTCTTTATATTTCTCCATAAATTCCATTGCCGTTTTCATCATCGCCGTTGAGCCTAAAAACAAAGGCGTGCGTTGATGAAGTTCGGTAATATCTTGTTCCATTATTCTATTATAACCATCATTTGCAACACCTCCAGCTTGCTCAATAATAAAAGCTAATGGATTGCATTCGTATAATAAACGTAATTTTCCTTTCGGTGATTTAGTTGTTTTTGGATAAATATAAATACCTCCTGTAATTAAATTACGGTGAATATCTGCAACTCCAGAACCTATGTAACGACTTGAGTAAGGTCGGTTTGTAGTTAAATCTTCTTCTTGACAATATTTAATATATTTTTTAACGCCATCAGGAAAATGTAAATAATTTCCTTCGTTAATCGAATATGTTTTTCCTTCTTTTGGCATTTTCATATTAGGATGCGACAAACAAAACTCTCCAATACTTGGATCTAATGTAAAACCATTTACTCCTTTGCCTGTAGTATAAACAAGCATAGCAGAAGAACCATAAATAATATAACCCGCAGCAACTTGCTCAGTACCACGTTGCATAAAATCTTCGTAAGTACCGGGGCCGTTTAAACTTGTGCGACGGTAAATAGAAAAAATTGTTCCAATAGAAACGTTTACATCAATATTAGATGAACCATCTAAAGGATCCATCGCAACAACATAACGTGCGTTTTTTGAAATTTCAGATTCAATAGGAATAATATCTTCATTTTCTTCACTAGCAATAGCACAACATTCGCCACCAGCTTTTAAAGCAGCAATAAATTGATCATTTGCAAAAACGTCCAATTTTTTCACACGCTCACCTTGTACATTCGTATCACCTGTTTCTCCAAGTATTTCAACCAAACCCGCTTTCGTTACTTCACGATTTACAATTTTTGCTGCAATTGCAATGTCACGTAATAAGCGAGAAAGTTCACCTTTAGCAAACGGAAAATCTGCTTGTTTTTCGATGATGAATTGACCTAATGTTGTAGCGTACATAATTCTATATTTTTAATTTGAACAAACGTACAAATTTTTATCTAATATAGAAAGCCCTTTGTGATTAGTGTAATTAAAGCCTAGAGGCTTTATAATAAGGTTCACGAGCGAAGACGCTCTCGAAATATAAACGGATTATTTAGAAAACTCTTCTTTTAAAAACTCGCGCCAATCACCTAAATTCGAAATAACTTGTATTTGGCGATATAGCAAATGAAATTGCTCTTCGTTTTCTTGTGAGTTTAAAATAGATAAACGGTATTTATCAAAATTAGCGAGAGCATATTTTTCTTCGGCAGTTAATTTTTTGCCACTAAATTCTTTATCACGCAAGTCGTTAATGCTTTCAGCACCACCAATATCTTGTTTGGTAAAAAAACGGCTTGCTATTTCTTTCTTATATTCCATCAACTACAAATTTATAAAAGGGATTGACTAATTTAGCGTTCTACAGAAAGTATTGCTAACACAATTATGTTGAAATCATCTAATCATAAGGGCTTTAGAGTCGTGTTATTTATTTTTTTAATAACTCACACATTAAGTGCCCAACACGCTATAAGTAAATACGAATACCATTGGGCATTTTGGCATCCGATAGCAGCTATTAAAATTAAAAAACAATTGCCAGAAATAATGTTAGTGTATAAAAGTGTAAAATCTCAAAGAATATTAGATACACTTGAATATGGTGGAAAGTTGGATGCTTTTAGGCATACTTTTGCAATGGCTTATTTATCAAAGTTTGTGAAAGCTAAAAAATTAAGAAAGCTAGGAATTGCTCATGAAAAAGGGAATAAATCTCAGTTCATTAAAAACAAACTTGAGTTTGGAGAAAGAGCCGATAGTTTGGCTTGTGAAATGGATTTACGTAATAACGAATTAGGCTTAAAAATTGGCAAAATTGCTAAGAATAACAGTAAAATAGAGCTTTTAAATGCTGTGATTGCCCAAATAAAAGAAGGAAAAGCATGGTATTTAAAACGAAATGAGGCAAAAAGCTATTTATCTTGTGAAAATGAGGTAATAAATATGAAGTTTTATATTGGTAAATGGTTTGTTCCAAAATGTTTGATTTCGAGCAATCTTTAATTTATTTTTGTTGAAAAGTTTATAAAATTAAAAAAAAGTGTATATTTGCCGTCCATTTTGGAATTAGTTATGGGTAAGAGTCAGTACAAAATACAGTTTGGCGGTTTATCATTTGGCGAACACCAATTTGAATTTGAAGTGAATGGAAAGTTCTTTGAACAATTTAGTGATAGTGAAATAACATCGGCAAACATTAATGTTAAAGCCAATTTAATTAAACAAAACAGCTTAATGCATGTTTTATTTAGTTTTGAAGGTGTTGTAAAATTGAGTTGCGACCGCTGTTTAGTTGATTATGATTGCCCAATAAGTGGTAATGAAAAATTAATTGTGAAGCATGGCAATCCAGAAGAAAGTAATGATGAAATATTAGTACTGAGAGATGGATTAGACGAGATTGAATTCACACAGTATCTTTATGAATACATAGAATTAGCTTTACCTTCGCGCAGAGTACCTTGCGAAGAAGAAGATAATGAAGTGGAATGTGATGAAGAAACACTTGCTAAGTTTAACGAATTAAAAATAGAAGAAGAAAGTAAAAAAACCGATCCTAAATGGGATCAACTAAAGAATATAAAGTTTAACAATAATTAAAATTAAATACCATGCCTAATCCAAAAAGAAAACTATCCAGATCAAGAAGAGACTCACGTCGTGCTACATACAAAGCTCCTCATATGACTATTGCCAAAGATACTACAACTGGCGAAGCTCATTTATTTCACCGTGCACACTGGTTTGAAGGAAAATTATATTACAAAGGAAAAGTTGTAATGGAAAAAGCTGTTAAAGCTTAATTTTAAATACGTTTTATACTATTTAAAACCTTTTCAGGAAACTGAAGAGGTTTTTTTGTTTACATATTTTTCGTTTAAAATTTTTACATTTGAGATATAAATGATTTTTGCTTCGTATAATAATATAATAAGTGGTTTAGGATTTTCTACTGATGAAAATTATAAAGCTATTTTAAATTCGGAGCTCGCTGTAAAAAAAACAATCTTACCATTTTCTACCGAAAGCTTTTGTGTTGCTAAAATTAATGAAGCAGATTTAAAAACTCACTTCTCAAGCTTTGAAAACACTGAGCGCTATACAAAGCTCGAACAACTCAGCATATTATCAATTCAAGATGTGATGAAGCAAAGTGGTATTAATCCTGCTGACGAAAAAACACTTTTAATTTATTCGACGACTAAAGGAAACATTGATTTATTAGAAAAAAATAATGCTTCTCATGTTGATAAAAACAGAATGTATTTGTGGAGTTTCGCAAATGTATTGAAACAGCATTTTAATTTTAAACACACTCCTATTGTCTTATCAAACGCTTGTATTTCTGGCTTATTAGCCATCATAATTGCTAAGCGCTATATAGATAGTGGAGCTTTCAATAACGTGATTGTTTGTGGTGGCGACATTTTATCAGAGTTTACATTAAGTGGTTTTAAATCGTTTAATGCCTTAAGTAATGAGCCAAGTAAACCTTTTGATGCCAATAGAGTAGGGATTAATTTAGGAGAAGCTGTTTCAACAATTTTAATTACCAATAACAAAGCATTAGCTAAACCATACGAAACCCAAATCATCAGTGGTTTTTCTGCAAATGATGCTAATCATATTTCTGGCCCATCACGCACAGGTGATGGCTTATTTCAATGTTTAAATCAATTAGGAATTACTAACAAAAATAAAATTGGGTTTATATCGGCGCATGGAACAGCAACTCCATTTAATGATGAAATGGAATCTATAGCGATCGAACGAGCAAATTTATCAAGTGTTCCGGTAAATAGCTTAAAAGGATATTACGGACATACATTAGGAGCAGCAGGAGTTTTAGAAACTATTTTATCTTTAGAATCTTTAAAGAATCAAACTTTGATTAAATCCGAAGGCTTTGAAAGTCTTGGTGTTTCTGGAAAAATATCTGTAATTGATTCGTTTGAAAAAAAATCATTTGACTCATTTATAAAAACGGCTTCTGGTTTTGGAGGTTGTAATGCTGCAGCTTTATTTTCTAAATTATAATGAATAACATAATTTCATACGCACATATAAAAAATAATTCTGTTTCAGTAAATGGAACGCAAGTATTTTGTTCTGAAAAAAATACGACTCTTCCCGAATTTTTATCTGAAGCCTATAAGTCATTAGGAATAAGCTATCCAAAGTTTCATAAAATGGATTTGCAATGTAAGTTAGGTTTTTTGTGCACGGAGTTTGCAATAAAAAATACCAATTTTATTTCTGAAAATGAGTTGGATAAAACAGCTATTGTAATCTGCAATTCTGCTTCGAGTTTGCAAACCGATAAATTACACCAACATTCGATTGACGATAAAACAAATTATTTCCCATCGCCAGCCGTTTTTGTTTATACACTTCCAAATATAATAATTGGAGAACTTGCCATAAAGCATAAAATAACTGGTGAAAATGCTTTTTTTGTTTCGGAGAAATTTGATGTCAATTTAATTGTAAATTATACAGAACTCATTTTAAATGACTACGCTACTTCAGCTATTTGTGGTTGGGTGGAGGTTGATGAAGATGCTTACGAAGCGTTTATTTTTTTAGTTGAAACAAAAAATAATACAAATAAAAACACTATTTTTAAACCTCTTAACGAACTAGTTGTTACACAAATATATAATCAATCATAATGGACGCATTAATCGAAAAACTAAAAGGGCAAATTATTGAGCAATTAAATTTAGCCGAAGTTAAACCAGAAGAAATTAATCCTGATTCTCCTTTATTTGGAGAAGGTTTGGGTTTAGATTCTATAGATGCTTTAGAGTTAATCGTTTTATTAGAAAAACACTACGGTATTAAAATTGAAGATCCTAAAGACGGAAAAACAATTTTTCAATCTCTTAGAACGATGGCAGAATATATTAAAGCTAACGGTAAATCTTAAGGTATTATTTTGTCGCAACGCATTTATATTACTGGAATTGGAATGATTTCGGCTATTGGAAACAATGTGTCTGAATCTTTTTTGTCTTTAAGTCAATCCAAAACCGGTATTGGTAAAATTAATTATTTAACTACGCGATATAAAGATGAATTTTTAGCAGGAGAAGTTAAATTATCAAATGCTGAATTAATGGATTTGGTAAAAGACAATTCTCCCGACCTAAACCGTAATTCGTATTTGGCCATGTTAGCAGCTAAAGAAGCCGTTATCAATTCGGGCATTGACACGAAGGATGGTCTGCGAACTGGCGTTATCTCTTCTACAACCGTAGCAGGTATGAGTAAAACTGAAATGTTTTATAAAGAAATGTTTGAAAAAGATGATCACTTAAATGTATTAGATACACATGATTGTGGCGATAGCACAGAACGCATTGCAGATTATATTGGCAATGTGGATTATGTTACCACTATATCAACTGCATGTTCATCGGCAGCTAACGCTATTATGCTTGGCAGCAGAATGATTAAAAATGGTTTACTTGACAGGGCAATTGTTGGAGGTGTTGATGCCTTATCAAAATTTACATTTAACGGATTTAATACCTTAATGATTTTGGATAAAGAATGGTGCAAGCCATTTGATGAAAACAGAAAAGGATTGAACTTGGGTGAAGGTGCGGCATTCTTAGTAATTGAAGGCGAAGAAGCATTAAGAAAAAGAAATGGAAAAGCACTCGCTGAAGTTATTGGGTATGCAAATGCAAATGATGCCTATCACCAAACAGCTTCATCGCCCGAAGGATACGGGGCAACATTAGCCATTACACAAGCTTTAGAAATGAGTGGCTTAACAACACGCGAAATTGATTACATCAACATGCATGGTACCGGCACACCAAATAATGATTTATCTGAAAGTATTGCCACAAAAACTGTTTTTGGAAATCAAATCCCAAAGTTTAGTTCAACTAAAGCTTTTACTGGTCATACCTTAGCAGCTGCGGCAAGTATTGAAGCGGTTATTTCAACCTTATCATTGCAGCACCAATTAATATTTCCGAATTTAAATTTTACAACTCCTATTGGTGAAACTAATTTAGTGCCGGTTACGGAGTTGTTGCAAACACCTATAAACACAATCCTTTCCAACTCATTTGGTTTTGGAGGAAATTGTTCATCCCTTATTTTTAAAAAAATATAATTTAGTTTGGTTAAAGCATACATAAACGGAACAGGTTGCATTTCAGCACAAAATACCATTGATGAGTCATGGTTTTTTGAAACTGTTGCACCACCAAGTATCGATTATTATAATGCGATTGAACCATCTTATAAGGAATACATTGCCCCAAATTTACTTCGTCGTATGGGACGAGCTATAAAAATGGGTGTAACTACAGCTAGCATTGCCATTAAAAATGCTGGCGTAAGTAATGTAGATGCTATTATTACTGGAACAGGTTTAGGTTGTTTTGAAGATAGCGAACGTTTTTTATTAGCCTTATTAAATAATGACGAGCAATTTTTAACACCAACTTCTTTTATACAATCTACACACAACACGGTTGGTTCGCAAATTGCTTTAATTATGAAATGTCATAATTATAATTTCACATATGTGCATCGCGGGTTTTCGTTTGAGAGTTGTTTGCAAGATGCCATGATGTTATTTAACGAAGGCAAAGAAACGATATTGATTGGCGGCATTGAAGAGCACACGCCCAACTATGTGAATTTATACCGAAGAGCAAAAAAATTTCAAGAACAAAATCCTGCTGTGCCGTTTTGGAAATCAGAAACACCAGGCACACAAATGGGTGAAGGTGCTGCGTTTTTTGTTTTGAATAAACACCAAACAGAAAAATCAGTAGCTTGTGTAGAAGGTATACAAACGCTTTACAAACCAAAAACCACTGAAGATATTTTAGTAAAACTGACTGCATTTTTAAAAATGTATGATTTAACTTTAGCTGATATTGATGTAACGTTAATGGGTTTTAGTTTAGATGTTAACTTTGATAAAAAATTGCAAGAACTTTTACCAATTATTGAAAAAGAAAGTTGTCCTGCCTACTTTAAACATTTAAGTGGTGAATACCACACGGCATCAGCTTTTGCATTATGGCTGGCTACTCTGTTAATAGAAAAACAAAGCTTACCTAAAGCTATTTCTATTTCTCAAAAAACACCAGCTTCTATTAAACACGTTTTAATTATCAACCAATATTTAGGAATAAATTATTCGTTTATGTTGGTGGCTAAGGTTTAATTTTTAGAATTACATTTTATTTCCGATAGTATTAACTTGAGCGAAAAAGCAAAGTTGTTTATTTTTACTTATTATTTTCAATATGCTTTTTAACAACTGAGGCAACGCTATTAATCGTTATTGCTTTTGTATTACAGTAATTACTTTTAAACCAATCTTCCAATCTTTTTGCTCCTTTGCTTGCATTACAAGAGCCACAACAAAGTGCGATATTTTCAACACCATTAATTCTAATATCGTTAATTATATGTTCCCATGTTGATCTTGATTTATATGAAATATTTAAACTTGTAAATTGGACCCCACAGTATACGCAAGATAAATCTCTTTTCTTAACTAATTCTTCAACATCCTTTGGTATACCCCATCTATTAGCCATTATCTATAATTTATTTTCAATATTTACTAATTTGGGATTTGACTCTTGGTTAAAATTTTCGTTATCAATTTTAAATTATATATTAGCCCTAATGAATTAAAATTTCAGTGGCACCGAACCCGTAATTTTTATATGACGCATCATAAAAAGTAACGTCTTCAATTGAGTTTAAAATATCAATTATTTCTGATTTTAATTTTCCGTTACCAACACCATGTATCACAATCAGCTTTTTAATGCCATTGTTTATTGAGTAGCGCAATTCTTTTTCGAAGCGTTCGGTTTGTATAGCTAATATTTGACTATTTGTAAGGCTACTGTGAGAGTCAATCAATTCTTCTATGTGTAAATCAATTTCTTTGGTTAAATCTTTAATGCGTTGCTTGGCTACTGATTTTTTTTGTGGCTGTTTAAATTCTTTAATGGATTTTAAGCGTGTAATATCTTCGTGGTTGAGATTTTGCTCTACTTTTTTAATTTCCGTAAAGTCATCTTTTAAAATAAATGCATATACCGAATAATTAAATTCATCATGACTTAATAAATTAGATTGAGTTAATGTTTTTTCATTCACATGTAATATTTCAGAAATGGGTGCTTGTATTTTGTAATGCATGTTTTTAAAAAACAAACAATCTATTTTATGAAACACAAATTCTTTTAAAAAGTTTTTCTTAACCTGTCTTAAATATATTTTTTGATAGGCTCCTAATTCGCCATGTTTAAGAGTTTGAAAGTATTCTTCATCTTTAACCGAATAGGTAAATGAGATATTGTACGAGGAGGAATTAAATAAATAAAATTTATAATCCGTTACCAACATAGGCATATCATGATCTGGCTCTATGATAAAATAAACTGAATCAGATAATACATTTTCGACCACTAAATCCAAATTTTCAACTTCTGGATTCATAATTAATTCGGTGTGAATGGGCACCAGTTTTTTAATGAGATATGGTATTTCAAAGCCATCAGCCATTTCAACAAACACAGTGTCTTTATCTTTAAAGCGTGTAATAGTTCCTTGGCCAACTTCATTTAAAAAACTAACTGTATCTCCTATTCTTAATTTCATGATATTATATTCTTAATTAGCATTCAAAATCAATGCTCCATTTTCTTTTACATTGTAAAATTTTAAATGATTAATTGCACATTGTTTTTTTAATTTATTAATGGTTTTGTAAGTGTTGCTACCATCAACAATTATTAAAGGTTTCAAATCTTTAAAATCAGTTAAATTTACTAATGAATTATTGCTTATTAAAATAAAGTTAAAAGAATCTTTAAGTCTTGAATTGGCTTTATTTGTTAAATTGACGAAGGCACAGTTATTTATGACGATGCCCGATTTTTTTGAATCAATTACTGTAAGGCTTTTGTAGTTTAGTAAATAGGGTTTTACATAACGCTCAAATTCTGGTTTCGTAATTTTGTTTAAATCGCAATATAGTTTATTTCCAATTCGAGTGGCGAAAAATGATTTTTGTTTTATATTAAACACAATTAGTTCGTGTTGTTTTATTTGCTCATAATTTTGTGTGATAGTTACAAACATCCAGATAATACAAATGCTTAAACAAGCAACAACATAATTGTATTGCTTATTAGAAATTAAAATGAGTATTGAAATAATCAAGATAGTTAAAAAGAATACATCTAGTTTGCCAAACGATATAAAATCGATATAGCCGTAACTGTTATTATCAGTAAGGTTTGAAAAGTAAATCATAAGTGATACGGTTGCATTTGTAATACTCACAAAAAGTGATTTTAAAAATAAAACTTTTGTAAACACAACCACACATAATGCAAAAAGCATCACCAATAAGCTAATTGGAATAATCACTAAGTTTGAAAACACAAACCAAATAGGAAATTGATGAAAAAAGTATAGTGTGATTGGTAAAGTAAAAATTGTGGCTGCAATTGAAATTAAACAACTGCTCCAAAACCATTTTAAGATTTTATTTTCTACGAAGTAAAGAGAATCTAAAATGGGGAATAAATACATAATGCCAAACACCGCGAAATAACTAAGTAGAAAACCTACATCAATTATTAATAAAGGGTTTGTAACTAATAAAATAAATGCCGAAAGTAATAAGGTATTATAGCTGTTGCTTTGTTTTTGAAATGTTTTTCCTAAAATAATTAAGCTCAGCATTAAACTAGCTCTTAGTACTGAAGGAGAAAAACCAGTAATGGTTGTAAATAAAAGCAGAACTGAAATAATTATCGTACATTTTAATTTTTTATGTTTGTCTTCTTTATCTAAATACGAAAATATAAATAGTATTATGCCACAAATAACACCAGTGTGCATTCCTGAAACAGAGAGGATATGTAAGGTGCCCGAATGTGAAAAACTAGTCAGTACATCTTTATTAATTTCATCATCAAAGCCAACTAAAAGGGCAGAGCATATAGCAAAAGCATTGTCTGACAAGTTGCTGTTTCGTAAACTACTTACTATTTTCGATTTAATTTTTTCACCAATTAACATATACGAATTGTCTTTGCCAAGTCCGTTATATGTTAATACATGTTTTGAATCGGAATATATGATATTAAAAATATTTTTGTTTTCTAAATAACGCTTATAATTAAATTCATTTGGATTTTTAGGTTCAGTAATATAACTCCATTTACAATCAAGAAATAAATAGTCACCTACGTTATAAGCGTGTATCGAATCTTTTTTTAAGTATAAAATGGTTTTACCAGTTGTTGTTTCCCATTTTGTGTTAGTGCTAATGTATTTTAAATTTAAAATTAATTTAAGCCCTTTTTCACTTAATACTGGCACTTCTGCTATACTTGCAATGGATTGTTGTTTTAAAGAACTAATATAGTGAGTGTAATGTGTTGAATTATTTTTTGCATTGTAAACATAAAAAGATTGATGTGCCAGAATAAATAAAAAAAAATTAATCGAAATAATATAAATTATTTTTTTGAAACCCGTTTTGTTTTTTGAGATATAGTATACTAAAAAAGTAACTGACACAAGTATTAAAGAAATAACAAACCAGGTTGCTGTTGCTTTAAAAATGCCAAACTGCAGTACATAAATTATTCCAAGTAAATAAGGAAAAATAATTTTTAGTAAAGGAATTGATTTAAAGCTTGCCATATTATCCAAAAAGATAATTAAACAGTTAACCCTATCAGTAGAATGTCGTCAGTTTGTTCGTATGAACCTTGCCAATCGGTAATTTCATGTTCTAACTTTATTTTTAATTTATTAGCTGGCAAGTGATTATTAAGCAATAAAAATTGGCGTAAGCGAGCTGGGTTGTATTTTTTATTTTTCAATCCACCAAATTGATCAGTAATACCGTCGGTAAATAAAAATAATTGATCCCCCTGTTTAACTGCTATCGTTTGAGATGGAATATTTTTTGTAAAGTCTGAAAAACCTCCAATACTTATGTTTTCGGAAGCTAAGGTAATGAGTTCGTCGTCAGAAATAATGTATAATGGTCTGTTTGCATTTACATATTGTAAAGTTCCTTTGTCTTTATTATAACAAATTAAAGCAATATCTAACCCATCATTTATTTGATCATTATTGTGATTGTTTAATTTCTCATTAATTTTAATTCTTAAATATTCAATCATTTTTACTGGATTGTAAGATGAAATCCCAGATTCAACAGCTTCATTTAAAATATTACTTGTTATAAGCGACATAAATGCTCCTGGCACACCATGCCCGGTACAATCCACTACAGCCACGTAAATTAGACCATCCAATTCTTTTATCCAATAATAATCACCACTTACAATGTTTCGTGGTTTATAAAAAACAAAACTAGAATTAAAGTATTGATCCAAAATAGTTGTGTCAGGTAAAATAGTTTGTTGGATACGTTGAGCATAAACGATGCTATCTGTCAAATCTTTATTAATACCTTTTATTAATGTGTTTTGATGTTCAATTTCAACTCGTTTTTTTTCTATATCTGCAGTGCGTGCTTTAACAATTAATTCTAATTTTAATTTTTCACGCTTCATTCGTTTTTCGCGCGTAAATATTAGGTAGTATAAAACTCCAATGATAATACTGATTATAAAAAAGTAAAAAAGTTTAGATTGCCAAAATGGCGGCTTAATAGTAAATTGGTAAGAGAATTCTTTGGATTTTGTAAAATCGTTGCTTAATGAAGCTTTAAAGACTAAAATATAATCTCCGGCAGGTAAATTCCTATAAGTAATTTCATTTGAATTGAATATGATATTCCATTTTTTATCAAAACCAATGAGTTTATGAGCGTAATTAATTTGTTTTTGGTCGGCAATTGAATTCGTATTTAAAACTAATAGAATACTGTTATGTGTATAATCAAGTTCTAAATTTTTTGGAATTTTATACCAATTTAAATATTCGGAAAATTTAAAATCTGAATATTCACCAGTTGTGAAATTATTTTTATCGGTCCAATCAATTGTTTTGTTATCAATTAAAATTTTATTGATGTAAATTTCAAAAGGAACTTTGGTTTTTTTGATTTCGCTCGACGATGAATTATTATAGGCCGTAAGGCCTTCTACTGAACCGATATATAAATTATTATAAGAATCTAGGATTGCGCTATTTGGTTTATTATCATACGAAGCAAATGCCTGGCCAACACTTAATGATTTTATTTCGGTTATTTTACTAATATAGGTGTCAACTTTAATATCGTTAATTCCATTGTTTGTAACAATCCAAACTTTATCTTTTGAAAATAAAATGGTGTTGATGTTATTACTATTTAATCCGCTTTTTGTATTAATTTTTTCAAAATCGGTTAATGAATTGTTTTCGAAATACCTTGATCTTAATTTATTTTTTAATATGATGATACCAACATCTGATGTTCCAAGCCAAACATTACCATTCCAATCTTTAGAAGCGCATTGCACATTTTTATAAGTACTATAATCATCATTTACTTTTCCGTTTTGTGTATTAAGTTGCCAAACACCTTCGTTACTGGTTATCCAAATATTCTGTTCATCATCTTCAATCAGGCACGATACAGTGAGGTTACTTAAATTTGTTATAGGAAAATGTGTTATTGTGTAAGTAAAATCTTTGTTAAATACAATTCTATCTAATGAATTTTCTGCTTGATAGCCAACCCATAATGCTCCATCTTTTGATTTGTATAAATAGTTTACAAAATTAGATTGTAAGCCGTTCAACTCCGAAATAATCTTTGAAACTTGTAATTTTGTTTTTGTATTTTCTTTTGAAACAATACTGATTCCTCCACCAATTGTGCCCAACCAAATATTTCCGTAGTTATCTTCTTTAATTGATTTAATAATTGATTCGCTTATTCCCTGATCCCAAAAGCATCTGGTAAATTTTTTATTTTTAAACTTAAATGCACCGCCGCCATAAGTTCCAAGCCATATTGAGCTATCGGATGCATTGCTAACCGATATTACTTTTTCTTCATCCAGACCCTCTTTTTGTTTAAAGCTCAAAGAACTGTTTTCTGAAATTAAAACTAAGCCATCATTTAATGTACCTACCCATAAATTTTCAAAATCATCTTGTAAAAAGCAAAGTGGGTTGTTCCCAAAAAATCCGTTTTCACTATCAATCACTTTAATTTCTTTAGAGCTGTAATTATTTTCATTTGTGTTTGGGTCCAAAGGAATTTTAATAAACCCCGATCCGTCTGTTGCTAAATAAATGGCATTTGATTTATCCTTTTGAATATTAGGATATCTGTAAGCATGAATGTTATTAGTTAATAAACTATCAAATGATAGATAGTCAGCATTAAAAATGCTATTACTTAAATCAAATTTCAATAAAGCAATACCATTTCCCCAATCACTAACTAATAAGTTTTTATTAGCATCAAATTCAATGCTCATAATAGCATCACCTTTTAATAAATTAGTTGAGTTAAAGTTTACAATACGCGTAAGCTTTTTATTTATTGAAGTTGAAGAGCTGGCATTTTGTATTAAATTGAATTTTTGAATTTTTGTAGATATTGTGTTTTCTATAAAATAAAGGCCATGTTTAGAAGTTGAAATCCAAAAATTTCCGTCCTCGTCAAATTCAGCATCAGTTGGATTATGCGCTAAAATGGAGGGAATTGCGATCGAATCTATTTTAAATTCAGAAGTTGTGTGGTTTAATAAATAATAGCCTCTAGATGTGATAACATGAATGATGTTATTATGAGATAATATTTTTTTGACATTACCCTTAATTTTTTGAAGTAGTGGTGTTGAATTTATTTTATTGCCATCAAAAACACATAAGCCTTTTTTTGTACCAATAAAAAGTAAGTTTTTGTAAAACAATAAATTTGTTATTTCATTTGCTGGTAAACCATCTGTTGTAGTAAAAACTTCAAATGTTTTTCCGTTAAATTTTGATAAACCATAATTAGTTGCTAACCATAAATTACCATAATCATCTTTTTCAATTTGTTTTACAGTTGATTGTGATAAACCATCTTTTACTGAAATTTTTTGCAAATTCAATTTTTGGGCATTTACGTGATGTAAACCCAAAAATAAAAATAGTGCTATAGCCTTTATTAATTTCACCTTTATATACACGCAAGGATAACTAAAATTTTTAGAATTTCATAGTTTTTAGTCTAAAATAAGGCAGTTAAACCAGCGTGTATTTTTCCAGTTCTTAAATCAAAACTATTGCTAAATTGCTTACCAAGCGCATAGCCTAAATTAAATATGCCTGCTTTGGTATCAAAGTTTATTCCTGCTCCAACGCTTATTGGAGTGTCGTTTAGATAGACAGATGAGGATGTATTCTCGTACCAAGCACCTTCAGCAAATAAAAATATATTTGAGTTTTTTTCAAACAAAAAACGATATTCAATTGTAGGAATCACATAAGTTGAAGCATAAATGCTTTCTTCATCAAATCCTCGCAGTGTCCGCAAACCCCCAATTCGGTATAATTCATTTTTGTAAAGAGAATTTCCAAATATAGAAGCAAACTGAGTTGAAATTTTAAGAATATTATTTTTATATAATTTGAAGTACCCAATTAATTCTCCTTCAAATTGTGATTGAGATGATTTAAGTAAAATGTTTGAATAAGCTACGTCATTTATTTTTGGATTCTTTTTTATCTGTCGGTTTCCAACTGAACCTTGTATATTAAAACTTATTCCTTTTTTAGGATTAAATTTATAGTCAAGTTTTTCATATACAAAACCTAAGCCATAACTTCTTGTTGTAATGTCAGCATACTCTGGCAGCGTTGTTATAGTTGATAAGCCACTTGTTGAAATTAAATTTGCATTACGTTGTTTGTAAAATGCTTTTACGTGGTTTAAGCCACTGTAATAATAATTAAAGCCAAGCATGTTGTTTACATCAATAAAAGTGCTGTCTTTTTTATAAAGTTTAATGCTATAGTCAACGCCAACTGGTAAGCCAAAAAGGTATGGATAAATTATTTTTGCTTTTAAATCTTGTGTTTGTGATTGTAATCTTCGCCAATTGATATCAAATGTTTCTCCATTTTTTAAGATGGAGTTTACCAACTTTATTTTCACATCACCTGTAATTATGGTTTGACCTTTTTCATTTGGTAAAATACCAACGATACCATCAAATTGCGAGGCGTTTTTTTTATCTAGAAATAAATATAATTTATTTTGTTTGTTTGTTAATCTTAATAAGGCAGGCTTTGTTTCAGTTAAAAATGGCAGTTGTTTTATTTTTGATGAAACCGATTTAAAAATGGCTTCATTATATGGCATTCCATTTTTAATATTTAAATATCTATTTAAAAATTTTGAATTCACAACGCCATTGCCTTCTACCACTAGGCTATCAAGTTTGATGAAAATATTTTTCTCTATTTTTAAATTTGCATTTACTTTTTCATCTATAAATTCAACGCTATCAAGTTTTGCTAAAGCAAATGGATAGCCGTTGTTTTCGTAATAAACAATAATCTTTTCCATTAACCTTACTAACTCATTATATTTAAAAGGTCGTTTGCTAAAAAAATGTTCGTTGTATCCTAATTTTGTTATGACCTCTTGTTGATTTTTATTATAGGATAAATTAACCCATGTATATTTTTTACCACATACTACATATGCAGTGTAGTTTAAAGAGTCCTGTTTTAAGCTATCCACACTAGCAGCAACATAGCCTTCATTTAGTAATGATAAATAAATGGAGTTTATTTCTTTTTTTAAAACAGAAAGTGATTGAAATTCTTTTTTGTAGCTTATTTTTTTAAATATTGATTCGCTATCAGTATTTATAACATTAAGTTTATATTTAATTTGCCCAACGCTAATGAAAGACGTTAATAAAAATAAAATATAAAAATTAAGGCGTTTCAAATCTATTTCTAATATAGTTTAATTTTAGTAAAACGAAAAATTAGAAATTATAGTATTTATTTAAAATAATAAACTAGTTAAATGCAATCTCTTTAACGGTTTTAACCCAATCATCACCACTGTTTAAGCTTTCAACTAATTGCACTTTATTTCCGCCATTTTTATGAAATATTTCTTGGTATTCAATTCCAATTTCATAAATAGTTTCTAAGCAATCGGCTGTGAAAGCAGGCGAAAAAACTAAAATATTTTTCATTCCTTTTTTTCCTAAATCTTCAATAACTTTATCGCTGTAGGGCGTTAACCATTTATTATCTAATCTACTTTGAAAGGCTAATGTGTATTTTTCCTTTGGTATGTTTAATTGTTTTACTATCATTTCAGTTGTTTGGTAACAAGCTGATTTATAACAAAAATAATTGGTGTCGTTATTTTCTGTTTCGCAATTATGATCTTTGCATAAGTACCCGTCTTCATATACTTTATCAACTTGTCGTTCTGGTAAGCCATGGTAACTAAAAAGAATATGTTCGTAGTCGTTTAAGTTATATTGTTTAGCTCTGTTTACAACACAATTAATATAGCTTGTGTTTGTGTAATATTGTGAAATAATTTTTAGTTCTGGAATTACCCACCATTTGCTAATAATTTCCATTGCTAGTTGCAAGGCACTACCAGTACTACTTGACGCATATTGAGGAAATAAAGGAAAAATAATTATTTTATGATAACCTTCTTTTTTCATTCTTGCCAAAACACTTTCCATGCTTGGATTTTTGTAACGCATGGCTAATTCAACTTTATATTCTGAACCAACTTCTATTTGCAATTTGTCAGCAAGATTTTGGCTATGAAGTAACAATGGAGAACCAGTTTTCTCATTCCAAATAGCTTTGTATAATTTTGATGAATTACCAGAACGAAAAGGGACAATAATTGCGTTAACAAGCAATGTGCGTGCTAACCAAGGAATGTCAATAACGCGAGGATCATTTAAAAATTGAGTTAAATAGCTTCGTACATCACTTTTTTTAGGACTATCTGGAGTTCCCAGATTCAGTAATAAAATGGCCGTTGTTGGTTTCATAAATAAATTTTACTGTTTTAAACAAAACAGGTTTGTAATAGTTTTGAAAATTCGTTTATTTATGCTTGAGCAGTTGGGCCACCAAAATTTAATGGAAGAGCATTCATTTCGCTATCTTTAATTTTCCCGTGCATTTGTTCAAAGCGTTGTACATTATCTGCTAATGCTTTCATTAAACGCTTAGCATGTTGTGGGGTTAATACAATACGTGATTTTACTTTAGCTTTTGGCACACCAGGCATCACTCTAATAAAGTCAACAACAAACTCTGTAGGAGAATGCGTTATGATAGCAAGGTTAGAATATATTCCTTCTGCAATTTCTTCAGAAAGTTCGATGTTTAATTGATTTTCGGGCTCTTGATTTTCCATAATAATTTTTTTTAAAGTTATGTTTTTTTTCTGAAGCATAAAAAAAACCTATCATTTACATGATAGGTTTTTTTAAGGTGTTATAAAAAAATTATTCAGCTATTACTTCAAAATTAATTGTAGCAGATATTTCTTTAAATAAACGAACTTTAGCAGCATAAGTACCTAATGCTTTGATAGCATCTTCGTTCATTTCAATGTTTTTACGTTCTACATCATAACCAGCTTTTTTCAAAGCTTCAGCTAATTGTATATTCGTAACTGAACCAAATATTTTTCCAGATTCTCCAGCCTTAGCTCCAACTTTAACTGTAACGTCAGCAAGTTTAGCAGCAAGTTCTGTAGCAGCTGTTCTTAATTTTTGTTCTTTAAATGAGCTTTGTTTAATTTCTTCAGCTTGCATTTTTTTGTTACTTTCAGTAGCTAAAACTGCAATGCGTTGAGGAATTAAAAAGTTACGACCGTATCCGTTCTTAACCTTTACAATATCATTTTTAAATCCTAACCCTTTAAGGTCTTGTTTTAATATAATTTCCATTTTTTTCCTCTATTATTATTTTAAACAATCTGCTAAATAAGGCATAATAGCAATGTGACGCGCACGTTTTACTGCTTGAGATACCTTACGTTGAAACTTTAAAGAAGTTCCAGTTAAACGGCGAGGTAACAATTTACCTTGCTCATTTACAAACTTCAATAAAAAATCTGGATCTTTGTAATCAATGTATTTGATGCCTAACTTTTTAAAGCGGCAATACTTTTTCTTTTTTGCTTCAACCTTTGGAGGATTTAAAAAGCGAACTTCATTTTTAGCCATTTTTTCTAATTTTTTTTAATTACCAATTATGCTTCTACTTTTTTAGCCTTAGCAACCTTTGCTTCTTTAGCTTTTCCACGACGTTTGTCAGCCCAAGCTGCAGCGTGTTTGTCTAAAGCGATTGTTAAGAATCTTAAGATTCTTTCATCACGTTTAAATTGTAACTCAAGTT
This sequence comes from Bacteroidota bacterium, assembly GCA_038327195.1. Classification (GTDB taxonomy): domain Bacteria; phylum Bacteroidota; class Bacteroidia; order B-17B0; family Aurantibacillaceae; genus UBA4416. The sequence goes on from JBBQKU010000003.1 coordinate 53,703, forward strand.
CAGCAATTTCATTGCCTTTTCCTGTGTATTCAATTAAGTGATAAAATCCTGTAGATTTTTTTTGAATTTGGTAAGCCAATTTTTTTAGACCCCAGTTTTCGTGGTGTGTAATTTTTGCTCCTTGGTCTGTTAAAACCTTTTCAAACTTTTTTGCGGCCTCCTTTGCCTGATCATCAGACAAAACGGGAGTTAAAATGAAGACCGTCTCATAGCGTTTTTCCATTGTTATTATTTTTTTAAATTAGGGTGGCAAATATAGTGTATTTATTTGATTATGAACCGATTTTATTAATTAAAGAACCTCATTAATTTATTAATTATTCGTAAAATACTGGTATTCAGTGAGTTGTATTTAATTTAAATTTATTTAAATTCTCGATTTACTGACTTTTCAATACTAAATCAAGGCTTTTAACATTATTTTTTTAAGAGCCAATTGTATCAATAATAATTCAGTTTAATATTTAGATAATGTGTTTTTAATATCTGCGATTTTTACATCACAACATAATTCATAGTGCCCAATATTTTTTGGCAATGCAAAACACAGTTTTTCTCCTTGGTTTTTTTTGTCGTGAAGTAAAAATTCTAGCATCATTTTTTTAGTTGATGAAGATAGCTTAATCGTTTTGTAAATTGAATTGATGTAATCTGATATTTCTTTTAATTCTTTATTAGAAAGGCGATTTAAATGCGAAGCAATTTCTGATTCTAAAATTATTCCAAAGGCAACAGCTTCTCCGTGCAAGATGTCTTTTTTTTGCTTGATTAATGAGCTCTCTAAGGCATGGCCAATATTGTGTCCAAAATTTAAACTCTTACGTAAATTCAGTTCATTCAAATCTTTTTTTACAATTGTATTTTTTATTTCAATTGCTTTTAAAATTATATTTTCGGAATAAAAGTCCTTGTAAGATTTTAATTTTTTTAATTTTTTCCAAAATTCAATATCTGCTATTAATGCAATTTTAATAATTTCTGCATAGCCGTTTTTTATTAAACGTTCTGATAATGTTTCTATAAATAATGAATTTACAAACACACCTTTTGGTTCGTATGTTGTTCCAATGTGATTTTTTATTCCTTCAAAATCAACGCCTGTTTTCCCGCCAACGCTGGCATCAACCATTGATAAAAGTGTAGTAGGAATATTTATAAAATCAATACCTCTTTTAAATGTTGACGCTACAAACCCTCCTAAATCGCTTATAACGCCACCGCCTAAATTAACTATTAAACTTTTTTTGTCAGCTCCAATGTCTGTTAAAGCACCCCAAACTTGCACACATGTTTCAATTGTTTTATTTATTTCACCACTTTCTAATTCAATTATTTCGGCTGTCGTTAATGCTTCGCAACCAAATAATAAATTTGATAAACAATATTGACTTGTGTTTTCGTCACAAATAATAATGTATTTAGTGTATTCTTTTTTTGAAAGAAATTTATTTAACGCATCAAAACTAGCATGCTCAATATGAATATTGTATGTAGTTGATTTTATAGTTGGCATAATTATTAAATCAAATTATTTATTTGTACTAAGGCTTGTTTTGCTTGTATATTGTTTGGATTCTTCTTCAACAAACGTAATAAATAATTTTGCGATTGTTTGTAATCTTTTTTGTAGGCATAAAAACCAGCAAGATTTAAAAGCAAAGGCTCATAATCAGGATCTAAGGCTAAGGCTTTAAAATAAAATAGTTCGCAACTTTTTATATCACCTTTGGTTAATTTTATATAACCCAAATTTGTTAAAGCTGAAACATGTTTTGGATATTCGTTTAATAATTCTTGATATTCTTTTTCTGCTTCAGCAACTAAACCATTTGATGCTAAAACGGATGCGAGTTTGTTTTTAAAGTCCAATGCTAATGGAGCAAGTGCATTTGCTTTTTTAAAGTAAATTAAGGCTTTCTCTTTATTGTTTGTATTATAAAATGCTTCTGCTATTCTGTAACTAGTCCATGCATCTTCATTACTAAAAGATGTTTTTATTAGTTTTGTGTTTAATAAATAGGGGTCTGTTAACCTATTAACGTATAAAATTATTTGGGTGTAATTCTTTTTTGTAAATTCTAATTGCACTAACAAATGAATATTATTTTTTAAATCTTCAATTGTTTTTGTTTTTAAATAAGTGCTTGCACTATCTAAGTAATATGGCTTTTGCTCAAATTTTTCGTATTGATTTAAATAGGCTTTTGCTTTGGTGTATGAGCTCGGATTTTTTTCGTTGATAGCATATAATCCTATAAATTCTTTTAGCGCTTGCTTATCTTTTTTTGTAATTGGTTTTCTAATAAAGTGATCATGCACGGTAACATGCGGTATATCAATCGATCCAGATTTTGGCATGTGACAGCTTACACAATTCGATGTTTTGATAATCCCTTTTTTACTGCAAACCAGTTTTGTCCCTTCAGTCCCTTTCTTCTCTTTAATCCCTTTGGTCGCTTCATAATGGCAATTATTACAAGCATCATTAAATACATTTGGGTTTGTTTCTTTAACACTCACATGAGGATTATGACAAGTTACACAGGTTAAAGCATCCTTATACGGTTTTAATTTATTGATATTATCGGTGGCTGAGGCTCTCGAAGAAGCCCTTTCCATTGACTTAATAAAACATTGACTTTGCTTTAGTCTATCTGCATGCGAAGCCATAATAAATTCATCATCAGCATTTTTATATTTAGGTAAAAACACGGTCATATAATTACTCAATTTCATTCCAGGTTTAAAATCATAAAAAGACTTCCCTTCTTTTAATATCGTATTTCCTTGCAAGTGACAGCGCTGACAAATATCAAATTGAGCGTCAATACTTAATTTTGCTGGGTTTACAATACTGTAATCAATATATTTTGACGTGTCAATTTTCGTTCCCGTTTGTCTTTGTGCAACATGTATACTGCCTGGGCCATGGCAACGTTCGCAGTTTATGCCTTCAGGCACAGCTGTAAATTTATTTTCAGAACCCAAAACAAATTCAGGATAATTATTATGACAACTCATACATTCTAATCCAATTTTACGAGTAAATCGAGTGTTATGGCCATCTTCAAAGCCTGGTGGTAAATCCCATTTTTGTTTTTGCGAATAAAATGTCATTGGCATTTGATTTAAATAACCGTTAACAGATTGTATGTGCGAATTTGTATGTTGTCCTGAACCAATTATATAATTAACTGTTTCAATGCGTTTGTAAATGGTATCTTTTCCTGTTAATCTATATTCTAAAAATTGTAAATTCTCTTTCTCCCAATACGCTTTGTAGTAATAGTCGCCAATTTTATCATATATAGCTGCATGTTTATAATCTCCGACCGATTTCGTTTTTGAAGCAACATCAAAACTTTTACCCATTCCAGTTTTAATGTATGTGTTATAAATATCTTGATGACATAATTTACACGTATTTATTCCTACGTATTTTGCCGAATCAGAATGATTTAAATAAAGGAGGCTGTCAATTTTTTTAACTTGTGTTTTTTTTGGTTCTGAGTTTTGGTCGCAAGAACTTAATATAATTCCAATAAGAAAAAGTAATGAATAAATTATGGTTTTAAAAAACTTCAAAATAATTAGAAATATATTTTTCAAAATTAACATAACAATTTATAAATCGGATAAATTGTATTTTTAGACCCAAAAGCGTTAAATTAACAGTTATTTAACCTCAAATACTACATTTTCAATAAGATAAATTGTTTTACGGGATAAATTTCACTACTTTTGCACCCTTAAAAAAACAAACATGTCTGAAATTAGAAACATTGCCATTATTGCCCATGTCGATCACGGGAAAACTACTTTAGTAGATAAAATTTTACACCAGTGTAATTTATTTAGAGAAAATCAAGCCTCTGGTGAATTAATCCTTGATAACAACGACTTAGAGCGTGAACGTGGTATTACCATTTTGGCTAAAAACGTTTCAGTTATGTATAAAGGAACTAAAATTAACATCATTGACACACCAGGCCATGCTGATTTTGGAGGTGAAGTTGAACGTACATTAAATATGGCGGATGGTGTAATTTTATTAGTTGATGCTTTTGAAGGGCCAATGCCACAAACGCGTTTTGTAACTCAAAAAGCTATTGCTGCAGGTAAAAAAGCGATTGTAGTTATTAATAAAGTTGATAAACCAAACTGTCGTCCTGACGAAGTGCATGATCAAGTTTTCGACTTATTTTTTAACTTAGATGCTTCTGAAGATCAATTAAATTTCCCAACAGTATTTGGTTCAAGTAAAAATGGTTGGATGGGTCCTGATTATAAAACTGCAACAACTGATGTTACTTATTTATTAGATACTATTTTAGAAAACATTCCTACAGCTCCTGAGCGTGTTGGAACCTTACAAATTCAAATTACATCTTTAGATTATTCTTCTTTTATTGGTCGTATAGCCGTTGGTCGTGTTTTCCGTGGAATTATTAAAGAAAACATGCCAGTATCAGTTGTAAAACGTGATGGTAGAATTCAAAAATCTCGTATTAAAGAATTATATGTATTTGAAGGTTTAGGAAAGGTTAAAGTTACTGAAGTTCAAACTGGGGATATATGTGCATTTACAGGTATTGAAGGATTCGAAATTGGTGATACAGTTGCTGATTTTGAAAACCCAGAAGCTATGCCATTAATGAAAATTGATGAACCAACAATGAGTATGTTGTTTACTATTAACAACTCTCCTTTCTTTGGTAAAGATGGTAAATTTGTTACATCTCGTCACTTACGTGATCGTTTATTTAAAGAATTAGAAAAAAACTTAGCAATGCGTGTTGAAGAAACAGCATCACCTGATTCTTATTTAGTATTTGGTCGTGGTATTCTTCATTTATCTGTTTTAATTGAAACGATGCGTCGCGAGGGGTATGAGTTACAATTAGGTCAACCACAAGTTATTGTTAAAGAAATTGATGGTAAAAAATGTGAGCCAATTGAGGTATTATCAGTAGATGTTCCTCAAGAATCTGCATCAAAAGTAATTGATTTAGTAACTCAACGTAAAGGTAGTTTAATGCTAATGGAAGCAAAAGGAGATTTAACTCATATTGAGTTTGAAATCCCAGCTCGTGGTATTATTGGCTTACGTAACAATGTTTTAACTGCAACAGCAGGTGAGGCAATTATGGCTCATCGTTTTAAAGATTATGAACCTTGGAAAGGCCCAATTCCTAGCCGTATTGCTGGTGTATTAATCTCTAAAGATAAAGGAACTGCGGTAGCTTATTCAATTGATAAATTACAAGATCGTGGTAAGTTTTTTGTTGAAGCAGGTGACGAAATTTATCCAGGTATGATTATCGGAGAACATATTCGTCCTGATGATTTAGTTGTAAATATTTGTACTGAAAAACAATTAACAAACATGCGTGCATCTGGTACAGATGACAAAATGCGTATTGTTCCAAAAATTAATTTCAGTTTAGAAGAAGCAATGGAATATATTCAAGGTGATGAATATGTTGAAATTACTCCTACTTTTATTCGTCTTCGTAAAATTTACTTAGATGAAAACGAACGTAAACGTTTCGGTAAACAATTAGTAAATAGCTAGTCGTTTTTTAATTTTAAAAAGCCTTGAAAATATAAAATTTTCAAGGCTTTTTACGTTTAGTAAATTTTTATTTTTGAGTTTCCTCAGTAACTAAATTATTCAATATTAATAGGCCTTCCGATGTGTTATTTCAAAATAACAAATAAATTACTAGAATTTTATAAAAACGTATTTGTGCCTTGCGTTAAAACTAACGCATATATTAGTAATAGTGCGGTAGAGGTGGACGAAAGGAGCGAAATTTTGTTTTTATAGCAATTAGTGGGCAGGTTTTCCTAGCGAATAAAAACAAAATATGGCTTTCGTCCTTGACTTTTTTTGTTTCTTTTTTTCGTCAAGGAAAAAAAGAAAAAAGAAGCTGAGTTTATGAGGAAGCTCTATTTATGAAGCAAGGTATAATCCCAAATTCACAACACCAACTCCCATTTCGTAATACCAAATTCGTATATTCGCACTTTATAAAAAATTTTATAATTCTTTTTAAACTTATATGAAGCCATCATTTGATGAAATTTACATGGAGCTTGCTGAAAAATTAGCATTGCGTTCACATTGCGTTAAAGCCCAAGTAGGAGCAGTTTTAACTAAGGATACGCGCATAGTTTCATTAGGTTATAACGGCCCGCCTGCAGGAACTCATAATTGCGACATTGAATGGCCTCATGATGGTTGTCCGAGAGATAGCAAGGGAAGTTGTTCGTTAGCGCTACATGCTGAGCAAAACGCTATATTATATGCTGTAAAAAACAATACGGCTATTGAAGGATCTACACTTTATGTCACACTTTCACCCTGCATAGCTTGTGCTCGTGTAATTTATACAACAGGAATAAAAAAAGTATATTTTAAACATAGTTATGCTGATTTTAAAAAAATTCCAACTGATGAAGGTGTTGAATTTCTTAGGAAATTTGGTGTAGAGGTAATTCATTATAAGTAAAATTTTTAATAAAATAAATTTATGTTTTTAAGATTCATTAGTTCACTTTTTATTATTTGTTTTTTTCAAAACACATTACTTGCTCAGGATGGTGGCGGTCCTCCAAAACAGGATCAATCCATAAAAAGTAAACGCAAACTAAGAAAAGCAGATAAAAAAAAGTGGAAAGAAGATAGAGCTGCAAAACGCGCTGAAGAAAAAAAAATAAAAGCACATCATAAACGGATACAAACAAAAGAAGTGCGTAAGCGTATGAAACGCAGTAAAAATAAGTCTCAGGCTATAAGAGCAAACAAACGCGAGCCTTTTTTTAAACGATTATTTAATAAACAAGGAAAGCGTAAAACTGCAAAACAACATAAGGAAAGAGCTTCACAAGTCAAGCAGAATTAAAATTATTTTTCAAATTTAAACTGTAACAAAAACCTGAATTCTTTTATTTGCAACTGAGCTTTCAACCACTTATTGATTTAAATTGACCACTTATCAAAAACTAACCCCCATTTAATAGAACAAAGAAAGTTGAAACACAGTTTCTTCCTAATATTGTGTTAATTCTTGTTAAGTTTAGCACCCTTTAACAAGAAAAAATTGGAAAATAACATTCACAGTATCAATTTATTACAAAAAACACACATAAAAACTTGCACCAATAAGCTTTGGTTTATATATTTATCGGCTCGAATAAACTGAACTTTAATTTAAAACTATCAATATGTTAAGAAAAATTTACCTATCAATCGTAACTCTTTTTATTTCAAGTGTAGCGTTATTGGCTCAAACGCCAGGCTCTATAAAGGTTTTATTAAAAGATAAAACTAATGGTGAAGCAATTCCGTTTGCAAATGTTGTTGCATACCAAGGTGGAGTTCAAGTTGCAGTTGGTACTACTGATATGGATGGTTATGCTATGATAAAGCCATTAAACCCAGGAAAATATGACGTTAAAGGTGTTTATGTAGGTTATCAAGCTAAGGAAATTAAAGGTGTAACCGTTACTGAATCTAAAACATCATATATTACTATTGATTTAGAAAGTGGCGAAGGCGTTAAATTAGATGAAGTTGAAATTGTAGCTTATCAAGAACCATTAATTGATCCTGATACTAAATCGGGAGGAACTGTTACTCGTGAAGAATACCAAAACATGGCTACTAAAAATATTAATTCAGTAGCTGCTACAACTGCAGGGGTTTTTCAAGCTGACGAAGGAGGTTCTTTAAATGTGAGGGGTGGTCGTTCAAACAACACAACTTATTTTGTAGATGGTGTTAAAGTAATTGGTGGAATGGGTGTTCCTCAGCAAGGTGTTGAACAAGTTAATGTAATATTAGGTGGTTTACCAGCTCAATATGGTGATGCAACATCAGGTGTAATTTCTGTAACTACTCGTGGACCACAACCTAAATTTTTTGGAGGAGTCGAATTAATTTCTTCTCAATTAACTGATAAATATGGCTATAACTCTTTAGGTTTTTCTTTAGGAGGACCAGTATGGCAAAAGAAAGATTCTGCAGGCAACAAAACACCTGTGATTGGGTTTATTTTATCTGGTCAAGGTACTTATGAAAAAGATCCGACCCCTTCTTATAATAAAATATATAAATTAAAAGATGATAAATTAAAGGAAATTGAAACAAGCCCATTAGTTGTTGCACCATCTGGTAAAGGATTTAATCCTGCTTTATATTATGTAACTGAAGGTGATTTTGATCGCGTTAAAGCTCGTCAAAATGTTGCTAGTCGTGGTATTCAATTAAATGGAAAATTAGATTTTAAAATTACCCCTAACACAAATTTAACGTTAGGTGGAGCTTTTGATTATGGTAATGCTCACTCTTATGTTTACGAATACTCTTTGTATAACGCTCAAAACAATCCTCAAACTATTAATACAACTTACAGAGCTTACGCTAACATTCGTCAAAAGTTTGGTACCGTTCAAAATGGTGTAGAAAAGGAGAAATCACAATCAATTATTTCTAATGCCTTTTTTACTTTTCTTGCTTCGTATGAGAAATCAAAAAGTAAAACTCAGGATGACTCACATAAAGATAAGATTTTTAATTATGGTTATATTGGTAAATTTAATGTAACAGCTGATACCGGATTATCTAATTATATTAATGTATATGCAGGTACAGATAGTTCTTATTGGCAATATACTGGACGTTCATTAAGTCCAGTTACTTTCGAAAGAAGTGAAACTAATGCAACTGCAGCTAACTATACTTCTCAAGTTTTTGATTATTACGGTAGTTTACCAACAATACAAAATGTGCAAAGTAATTTTGGTTTTATTAATGGCGATAGACCAACAAACATTTATAGTTTATTTTCTGCAACAGGGCGACAATATAATGGGTATACTAAAACAGATAATTCACAATTACGTTTTGCTTCAAATTTTTCTGCTGATATAAAAAATCACTCCTTAATGATTGGGGTTGAATATGATCAAAGAAATAACACAGGATACTCAGTATATCCAATCGGGTTATGGACTCGTATGCGTGAAATCACAAATACGCACTTAACTACTTTAGATACAAAAAACAGCATTTTAGTTCCTGAATTAAGTGGTACAGAAAATCATTATTATTCTAACTATGTTTATAATGCTGAAACACAAAGTCAATTTGATAAGTCTTTAAGAGAGCAAATGGGTTTAGCGGCAAATAATCAATCATATATTAATACTGACGGTTTAAATCCTGACGATTTGAAACTAAGTATGTTTAGCGCATCTGATTTATTATTTAAAGGTGTTAATCCATTAGTTGATTATTATGGTTACGATTATTTAGGAAATAAAGACAACACAAATACATCTTTAGATCGTTTTTTAAATAAAAAAGATGCAAATGGAAACCAAACATTAAATGCTGGTGGATTTAAACCAATTTATGTTTCAGGTTATATCCAAGATAAATTTGACTTTAAAGATATAAAGTTCAACGTTGGTGTTCGTGTTGACCGTTTCGATGCAAATCAAAAAGTATTAAAAGATCAATACCTATTTCACGAAGCATATACGGCTGGCGAGAAGTCTGAAGGCAGACCTGATAACATTAAAGACAATTTTGTTGTTTATGTTGATGATAATAAAAGTTCAAATCCAAGAATTACAGGCTATAGAGATGGAAAAACTTGGTATAACGTTGAGGGAAAAGAAATCTCTGATCCAACTGGACTTGCAGTGGATGGAAAAGTATCGCCTTGGTTAAAAGATGCTGATTTTGCTTCAAAAAATGCATTTAGTGTTAATGCGTTTAAAGATTACAAACCACAAATTAATGTAATGCCTCGTGTTGCATTTTCATTTCCAATATCTGATGTTGCAGGCTTTTTTGCTCATTATGACGTGTTAACTCAGCGTCCTACTGGTATTGATATGCGTTTTGATCCGAAAGATTATTATTTTATTGGTTCTACTTCGAGTTTACCTTTTATTACAAACTCAAACTTGGCTCCTGAAAAAACAATCGATTATGAATTAGGATATAACCAAATATTAAATGAAAAGAAAAATGCAGTTTTAAAATTAACAGCATTCTATAAAGAAATGAGAAATCAAGTAACGATTGTTAACGTTACTCAAGCTTATCCTAAATCTTATACTACTTATGCTAATCAAGATTTTGGTACAGTAAAAGGTTTGTCTTTAGAATTCCAAATGCGTCGTACCAATGGTTTACAATTTGATGCAAATTATACATTACAATTTGCTGAAGGTTCTGGTTCTAGTGCTGGATCTGGTGCAAACTTAGCAAACTCAGGTCAACCAAATTTACGTGTTACATTGCCTTTAGATTACGATCAACGTCACAACATGGTATTTACTTTTGATTACCGTTTTGGACAAGGAAAAGACTACAAAGGACCTCAATTTAACAGAACAAAAAAAGAAACTCAACAAACTGTTCAAATTTTCCAAAACATGGGTGCTAACTTAAGTTTCTTAATTGGTTCTGGTACTCCTTATACACGTTACACAATTGCTACACCTGTATCTGGACAAGGTACTAGTAGTAAAGCTCCTATATTAGGTTCTTTAAACGGATCTGGTAAGTCATGGCAATATCGTGCAAACTTACGTATCGATAAAGATATTGAACTAGTTTGGGGTAAAAAAGAAGGAGATAAACAGAAAAAAGCAGCGTTAAATATTTACTTACAAGTTTTAAACTTATTGAATACACGTAATATCCAAAATGTATATAATTATACGGGTAATGCAAGTGATGATGGTTATTTAAATACAGCTGCAGGTCAACAAGCAACTAACAGTAATGTTAGCCCGCAAGGATTTACTGACCAATATAAGATATTTTTAAATAGTCCGGGCAATTACTCTCGCCCTCGTACAATCAGAATAGGTGTGATGTTAGATTTCTAATCAATAAAATATTAAATTATGCAAACTATAAACAATTTAAACAAACATCTTTTAATGGCTGCAGCTACACTAAGTGTACTGTGTGTTAATGCAAAAGAAAGAGAAGGATCTGTATTTAGAACATCTGAGGTTAGTAAGGTTATGGCAGGTTGTTCTGCTGCTCAGTCATCTGCAGAATTAGCTGTGAACAATGTTAGAACTATCATATATTCTGGTTCTGATATGTGGTGGGATTTATTTGGTTCGGGTAACGCGTATTACGTAATTCCAAAAGTGGAAGAAAAAGCAAAATTTATTTCATCTTGTTTTGCTGGAAACGTTTGGTTTGGTGGCTTAGATTTAGGTGGCCAGTTAAAAGTGGCTGCTCAAACGTATCGTCAAAATGGTATTGATTTTTGGACTGGGCCATTAAGTACTATTGATGCTTCTATTACAAGTGATGTGTGTCAGAAATACGATAAAATTTTTAAAATAACTCGTACTGAAGTTGATGCGTTTGTTTTAGCTGGCGGTTCGGTTACTAATAATATTAAAAATTGGCCAGGTAATGGCGATTTGTCTTTAAATCAAGATCCTTATTTAGCCCCTTGGGTAGATAAATTTGGTGTAGCTGGTGGAGATGGCGTTTATGAGCCAGAACAAGGAGATTATCCATATTATGATGTTTACAACAATGCTGGAAAAGATAATTTAGGTGTTTGTAAAGCACGTGTATTTGGTGACGAAACACTTTGGTGGGTTTATAATGACAAAGGTGATGTGCATCAAGCAACTGGTGGTAAAGCAATTGGTTTAGAAGTTCGTGCGCAAGCATTTGCTTTTAAAACAACTGATGACATTAACAACATGACTTTTTATAATTACCAAATTATTAATCGTTCGTCATTTAAATTAGTTGATGCCTATATGACTGTTTGGACTGATGCTGATATGGGTTATTATAAAGATGATTATATTGGTTGTGACGTAAAAAGAGGTTTAGGTTTTATTTATAATGGTGATGCATATGATGAAACAGCTGGTGGAACAAATGGTTATTTAGATTATATTCCTGCATTAGGTTGCGACTTTTTTCAAGGACCTATTAATACTGTAAATGGTATTGATGATAATCATAATGGTATTTCTGACGAGCCGGGAGAACAAATGGGAATGACAAAATTCTTATTTTTTAATAACAGTTTTGCTGGTGTAAATCTTAATACAACAGATCCTCAAAATGCTGTTCAAACCTACCAATATATGACTGGTTTTTGGAGAGATGGAACACCATTTACGTGTGATGTTGCAAGTGGTTACGGTGGATCAATTCCAACAAGCTTTGCTTTCCCTGGCGATACTTATACTAATAGTCCTTGTGGTCCTGCTACTTGGGAAGAATCGGCACCTCCAGGTGATAGACGTTTCTTACAATCTTCTGGTCCATTTGAATTGGAGCCAGGTGCTGTAAACTTTGTAACTGTTGGTTTACCTTGGGCTAAATCAAGCGCTCCAAATACACCGAAATCTGCAATTCCATTACTTAAAATAGCTGATGATAAAGCCCAAGCTTTATTTGATAACTGTTTTAAAGTATTAAGTGGGCCTGAAGCTCCTGATATGACTATACAAGAACTTAATGATGAATTAATCATCTATTTTACAAATAAAAGTACATCTAACAACTATTTAAATCAATATAAAGAATTAGATGTGTCTATTATTGTGGATACAACTACTTCGGTTGGTACAGGAACAAATACAACAACATTATTTAAAAATGTTGACAGATATTACCATTTTGAAGGATTTAAGGTGTTTCAATTACGTAATCAATCTGTTTCTCAAGAAGACTTAACTGATCTTTCTAAAGCAAAATTAGTTTTTAGTTGTGATGTTAAAAATGGAATTAAACGTTTAGTAAACTATGAATACGATGCAACTTCAGGTGGCGATATCGCTATCTTAAAAGCAGAAGGAACCGATAATGGTATTGCTTCTACGTTTCATTTTACTAAAGATGAATTTTCTAACTTTAGTGATAAAAAAGTAATCAACAACAAGCAATATTACTTTTTAACTGTAGCATATGCTTATAACCAATATGCAGAATACAAAGAAGACGTATCTTGGTCTGGGCAAAATGGCGCAAGCTTTTTAGGACAAAAACGTCCTTATTTAGAAGGTCGTAAATCCAAAAAAGCATATGGAATTCCTCATATTCCAGATCCAGAAAAATCTGGAACTGGTGCAAACTCCTATTATGGATACGGACCAAAAATTACAAGGTTTGAAGGACATGGTAACGGCGGTAACGTTTTGGATTTCAGCGATGAAACTATGGAGCAAGTAGTTAATAATGCTGGAAGAACAGATGTTCTTACTTATGCAAATGGAAAAGGACCAATAAATATTAGAGTAGTTGATCCATTAAATGTACCAAACTCTCAGTTTTCGGTTACATTTATTAAGAAAAATCATTATAATGATGAAGCTTCATCATTAGCAAATGCATGTGTATATAATATTAATGATAAGGTATCTATTAAAAGCACTAAGTTTGGTTCAATCGCTGGCGATAGTGTTACTTGGGTATTAAAAGATTTAACAAATAAAAAAGAATACAAACCTTGTAAATCAATAAGAGTTGGTGAAGAGTTTTATTTTAGTGAAATCGGTTTGTCTGTAAATATTGGCCAGGTAAATGATGCTGGTGGCGTTTCATCTCCAGCAAATATTGTAACGGATAAAATTGTTCAAAAAGGTGATTTCTTAGAAGCATCGATTACTTTTTCTGATCCTACAAAAATTTGGTTAACTGGTGTGCCAGACAGAGATGGAACTGATGGTAATAACTGGATTCGTTCGGGTTCTTATTTAAGTGCGACTGATGGTAATCAAAACGATTATAATTTTGGTAGCGGTTCATTTAATGACCCAAATCAAGTTTTTGAGGGGATATTAGGTGGTACATGGGCTCCATATTGTTTAGTTGCTCCATATAAAGTTGCTGCACTACCTAACACAGCTACTGCCGCCGCTCCTGGATATGGCGGTATGTATTCTGGTTCGGGTGTGTTAGGCTCACCTTATGATTTAAGAAATTTATCGAGTGTTGACATTGTTTTAACTTCCGACAAAAGTAAATGGACCAGATCAGTAGTTATTGAGCAGTGCGACGAAGTTGCTGCGAATCCTACTGGTGCTAAAAAGTTCGATTTACGTAGATCACGTTCTGTTGATAAACAAGGAATTGCTTGGGGATCTGCTGGTTGTAATACTGCTGAAGCAATTTTTGATACATTATCTTATGGTTGTAGTTGGTTCCCTGGTTATGCCGTGAATTTGGAAACTGGAGAACGTTTAAATATTGCTTTTGGAGAAGATTCTTACCAAGGTGCAAATAATGGAAGAGATATGGTTTGGAATCCAACTACAGTTTCTACGCAAACAGGTTACCGTTATGCGTTTGGAGGTAGACATTATATTTATGTATTTGGACATAGTAGAAGTGGGTCTAAGTATACTTCTGCTTCGGGCATGAATGGACAATTTATTGGAGCTGGTACTTATGCAAATTATAAAGATTTTGCAAATGAATATAAAAAAGCTGCACCTTCAATAGGAACACAGTCTAGCGTTTTAATGGCAAACATTTGGTCAGATGCAATGTGGGTAAATATGCCATTATTAACCGACAATAGATATTCATTCACTAATCCTGGAGATATGCCGTGTAATGCCAAAGTTAGATTACGTGTTAAGAAATCTTACAAACGAGGTTTATCAGGTTCTTATTTTACAAGCTTAGGTGCTGTAACTGATGCGTTAACCCCTTGTGCTACTATGCCTACAGCTGTTTTGTATGGTAATTATAGTACAGATACGCTTATTGCGCCGTTAAATAATAATTTTGGATTGTACACATTTAGTACTGCTGATATTTTCTCTGACATTAATAACGCCGATAAAGCTAAATCAGCATTAGATTTAATAAATGTTGTTCCTAACCCTTATTATGCCTACTCAACTTATGAAACAAGTAGAATTGATAACGTTGTACGTATTACGAATTTACCTAATAAATGTAAAATCAAAATCTTTACAATGAATGGAACGTTAATCCGCACATTCGATCGTGATGTCTCTGGACAAGAAGATGTAAACGTTACTTCATCAGAATATGTTCATTCTAAACGTTTACCTTATCAAGATTGGGATATAAAAAATCAAAGTGGAATACCTGTTGCTAGTGGTTTATACATTATTTATGTAGATGTACCAGGTGTAGGAGAAAAAATATTAAAATGGTTTGGTGTAATGCGTCCATTAGATTTACAAAGCTACTAAACTTTAATTTTTAATAAAAGAAGAAATTATGAAGACAATAAAACATATAGCCTTAAGTTTAACTTTTACAAGTTCAATTGTATTATCAAGCATGCAAATTTATGCAGGAAATCCTGAGCGTGCTGGTCAAGCAGGAGGATCGCAATTATTAATTAATCCATATGCTCGTTCTGCAGGTTGGGCTGGTTGTAATACGTCACGTACGCGTGGGTTAGAATCTCAATATACAAATGTAGCGGGTTTAGCTTTTACTCGTAAAACTGAAATTATGTTTATGCGTTCTGCTTGGTTAGTAGGAACAGGTATAAATATTAATACGTTTGGTTTATCTCAACGTGTTGGAGAAACTGGAGCAATCGGTATTGGTATAATGTCAATTAATGCTGGTAAAATTGAAAGAACTACTGAAGATCAGCCAGAAGGTGGACTAGGTACTTTTACACCTCGTTTTACTAACATCGCAATATCTTATGCAAAGGGTTTTTCGGACAATATATACGGAGGAATCACTTTGAGAGTTTTGTCAGAAGGAATTGATAACGTTAAGGCTCAAGGTGTATCTATTGATGCAGGTATTCAATATCACACAGGCAAGTATGATCAAATACATTTAGGAGTAGGATTAAAAAATGTTGGGCCAAAAATGCAATATAAAGGTGATGGTTTATCCATTCAAGGCACTGTTACTAATGCTTATGGAAATCAATATCAATTAACTGCGAGCAGTAAATCAGCGGCCTTTGACTTACCAGCTTTATTAAACATTGGTGGAGCATACGATTTTTATTTAACTCAGGATACAACTGGAAAATTAAGAACACATAGACTAACTGTAGCTGGTAATTTTACATCTAATTCATTTACAAAAGATAACTTTTTATTCGGTTTAGAATATGCTTGGAAAGAAATTATCATGATTCGTGGTGGTTTGGTTACTGAAAAAGGAATTTTTCAAGGCGATGCAAAAAGAACAACTGCCTTTACAGGCCCATCTTGTGGCGCAACTGTTGAAGTTCCTATTGGAGAGAAAAAATCTACGTTTGGTATTGATTATTCATACCGTTTTACAAACCCTTTTGGTGGTGTTCACTCGTTTGGAGCTAGAATCAATTTCTAAAAAGTAATTAATTTTTATAATATTTTAAAGAGTCCCGATTTTTTCGGGATTCTTTTATTTTAAGAAAACACAAAACATGGCAACAATAGCATATTATACTGAGGAAGGATTAAAGAAATTAAAGGATGAATTGCATCAATTGAAAACAGTTGAGCGCAAAATGATAATTAAAGCTATTGCAGATGCTCGAGATAAAGGTGATTTATCAGAAAATGCAGAATATGATGCGGCAAAAAATGATCAAGGGTTGTTGGAAATAAAAATCGCAAAGTTAGATGAAATTGTTGCCAATGCTCGAATTGTAGACAGTTCACAACTTGATATTAATAAAGTTAGTATTTTAACAACTGTAAAAATAAAGAATCTTAAAAACAACATGGAAATGAAATATACCATTGTTGCAGAAAATGAAGCAGATTTAAAATCTGGAAAAATATCGATTGATTCACCTATTGGGAAAGGATTAATTGGTAAGAAAGTTGGAGACAAAGTTGATGTAACGGTGCCTGCAGGCGTTATTCCATTTCAAATTTTAGATATAACTATTTAATTGGCCAGTATTTTTACTAAAATAATTAATGGCGATATTCCTTGCTATAAAATAGCTGAAAATGAATTTTATATTGCATTTTTAGACGTTTCTCCTTTAAAGAAAGGGCATACTTTAATTGTTCCTAAAAAAGAGATAGATTATCTTTTTGATTTAGAAAGTGAAACTTATTTGGGTTTAATGGACTTTTCAAAAAAAATAGCTATTGCAATTAAGTCTGCATTTCCTTGTAAAAGGATTGGGATGAGTGTTATTGGTCTTGAGGTTCCTCATGCGCATATTCATTTGATTCCAATTAATACGATGAATGATATGAATTTTAGTAACCAAAAGCTTGCACTTACAAAACAAGAATTTGAAGAATGTGCAGATAAAATCATCGCTTTTCTTTAATTAGGCTTCCATAAGCAAATTCTATTATTTGCAATTTTTAGCTAATATGAGTAATTAAAAAAACATATATTTGCACCCTAAAAATATTTCCTCATCATGGATAAAAAATCGCTTATAGGCCTTGGCTTAATTGCTGTTATATTAATTACTTGGTTAGCATTGGCTGGACCAAATAAAGAACAAATTGCACGTAATAAATTTATAAAAGATTCAATTGAACTGGTTGAAAAAACTGCATTAGAGGCAGAAAAAGTTTTGGCTGAAGTTGCTGCTAAAAAAATTAAAGATTCAGTTTCTGTAATTACGTCTAGTTTATCTGATTCTGCAAAACTAGTAATTGCAAATAATAAATATAAAGATTTCTCAGTTTCAGCTAACGGAACAAAAGAAATTGTGACTATTGAAAACGAAAACATAAAAGTGTATGTTTCTACAAAAGGTGGAGTTGTAGAAAAAGTAGAATTGAAAAAATATAATCGTTATGGTAAAAAAGCACCATTGATTTTATTTGATAAAGATTCAACTTTCCAAGAAATTAAATTTGATGCTTATACAAACATGAAGTTTAGTACTGATAGCTTTTATTTTAAAACTTCTGAAAAAGCGATTATAGTAAATGGAAAAGATTCAAAAACATTAACATTAAAACTAGAAACAGCTACTCCTGGCTCATACATTGAATACGTATACACATTAAAAGGAAACGAATACATGCTCGATTATGATGTGAATTTTGTAGGAATGCAAAGTATCATATCTAATAAGCCACACGGTGTAAAAATGTTTTGGGCACAAAGTATGCCAACTCAAGAAAAAGATATTAAAAAAGAGCGCGAAACTGCAACAGCTTATTATAACCAAGTTATTGAAGGTGTTGATAATATTAACGCTAGAAAAAACGAAGAGTTTTTATTGAATGAACAAAACATTAAATGGGTAAGTTTTAAACAGCACTTCTTCAACTCTACTTTAATTGCTGATACCGAGTTTAGTAAAGAGGAAAGTTCTGTTAAAACAAATGAAAATCCAGCTTCAAAAGAAATAGTAAAAAGAATAGAAGCAAAATTGACTATTCCATACAAGCATACAGCAAATGAAAAATTTGGAATGGCCTTTTATTTTGGACCAACACATTATTATACTTTAAAAGAATACAATCAGGATTTAGATAAAATGATTCCTACAGGATTTAGTGTATTTAGTTACATTAATAAGTGGATGGTAATTCCTTTATTAAATAGTATGCCAAATATAAATACGGGCATCATGATATTATTATTAACGTTGATTCTTAAAACTATATTATTTCCAATCGCTTATAAAACATATATGAGCAGTTCTAAAATGAGAGTTTTAAAACCAGAAATTGATGAAATAACTGAAAAGTACAAAGATAATGCTGACCCTATGAAGAAACAGCAAGAAACGATGGCTTTATATCGAAGTGCCGGTGCAAATCCGCTTTCAGGTTGTTTGCCAATGTTATTGCAGTTTCCTATTTTAATTGCCTTGTTTGCATTTTTTCCTGCTTCAATCGAAATGCGTCAAAAAGCATTTTTATGGACGGATGATTTATCGACTTATGACTCTATTTACAATTTTGGATTTGAAGTTTGGGGTTACGGAGATCACGTTAGTTTATTTGCATTACTCATGTTTGTTTCAACTATTATTTACACTTGGATGAACAGTAGTATGCTACAACCGCAACAAACACAAATGCCAGGCATGAAATATATGATGTACTTAATGCCAGTTATATTTTTAGCGGTAATGAATAGCTACGCAGCTGGTTTAAGTTGGTATTATTTTTTAGCCAATGTGATTACTTTCCTTCAAACTTTATCAATGAGAAAGTTCATTGATGATGGAAAAATCAGAGAGCAATTATTAGCTAATATGAAAAAGCCAGAAAAGAAATCCGGGTTTCAGGCTAAGCTAGAGGAAATGGCTAAACAACGTCAATTGCCTAAAAAGAAATAATTTAAATAAAAAAACCTTAACAACATTGTTAAGGTTTTTTTATTTAAAACAGAAACTAATTATTTAGTTTGGGCGTAACTTAATTTTGTTCGTTCAGCCTTAAACCAATCAATTAACAAGATTTTTTGAGCTTCAGATAATTTTGCTTCGCTATGCATTATTGTATATGAAGACATTGGCATTTCTCCTTCTTCAATCATCTCAACACATTCCTCTAATTTATGGTCTTTACGTTTGGGCGAATACGTTCCCCATTCAGAAAAATTTAAATGATGCGAACCTTCATTAATATGATGTTTAATCCACCAAGATAATGGGGCAACATTTGTGTACCAAGGATAAGTTGGTTGATTTGAATGACAATCATAACAAGATGCTTTTAAAATGGTTGAAATATCAGCACTTGGTTGTGTTAAAGCTAATATATCAGTTTGGACATTTACCGGTTTAACTGTTTTATCAATTCTAAAAAATTGAATTATTATGAATGCTCCAAAAACTACTTGAAATATGCGATTTAGAGTGAAATACTTTTTCATAAAATGAATTAAGATTATTTAGTTTAAAATTTGGTAGAAATCTGTTTGTATTTATTTAACAATCAAATAGCATTATGCTAATTTACGAAATCTATTTATAAAAGGCTTTTTTATTATATTTGAGGTATGGTAAAAATATTTATTTCAACTGCAATCCTGTTTTTCTTAGTAATAACAGGATTTTCTCAAAACAAAAATTCGATTACAGTTGCTTTTTATAACTGTGAAAATTTTTTCGACACAAAAAATGATCCGGACAAAAATGATGAAGATTTTTTACCAGAAGCAGCATCAAAATGGGATGAAATTAAATACAATAATAAAATACAAAAAGTAGCACAGGTATTGGATTCGACAGTTGCAGGAGATGGATTGCCCGCTATTGCTGGTTTAGTAGAAATTGAAAATAAAGAAGTGTTGGAAGATTTAGTTTCTAAATCACAATTTAATAAAAAGAAATATGGTGTACTTTGTACAACTGGTGCTGATGAAAGAAGTATTGATGTTGGTTTAATTTACGACAAAGATATTTTTACATTAATAAGTTCAGAAGAATTAAATGCTACGAATCCATCGTTGGGAGATTATAAAACACGTAATATTTTAATGGTGTGTTTAAAGTCAATTAATAACGACATGATTTATGTTTTTGTGAATCATTGGCCAAGTCGCCGAACGGGTGAAGTAGAAAGTGAGCCGCGTAGAATTTTCGCTGCACAAACACTAAGAAACAAAATAGATGAATTACAAAAAAAAGATATTAGGGTTAAAATTATTATCATGGGTGATTTTAATGATCACCCTGATAATAAAAGTATTTTAAATACATTAAAAGCTAGTGATAAACCAAAAGATAAAAGCGAATTATATAATGCATACCAAACTTTAGATGCAGAAAAACAAGGAACTCATTTTTACGATAAAGAGTGGCGTTGCTTGGATCAAATAATGGTTTCTCAAGGACTTTTAAGTGCAAAAAAAGGATATAAATTCAATCCTAAAAACGCTTTTATTCTTAGAAAAGATTTTGTAATGTTTAAAAACAAAAAAACTGGTGAGGAGAAGCCAAACAGAACTTATGGAGCCGAAAACAAATACTATAACGGTTATAGCGATCATTTATCTGTATACATTACACTAGATTAAATGCTAGATTTGAGATTTCAATAGTGCTAAATTTCAGTATTTTCGTATTAAAGAAAAATCATTACCTTGTTGGTTCATTAACTAACTAATGATTTAATATTATGAAATACCCACTTACAACATGTTTGTTGCAAACAAACACCAATGAAGATAAAGGGTATAACCATATGCTAATTAAAAAATCAATAAATATCTACATATGAAATACGAAGCAATTAGTAATAAACTATTTATAGATAATAGAGCAAATTATATTAAACATTTAAAGCCAAATTCATTGGCCTTATTTTTTAGTAATGATTTATTACCAACCAACGCTGATGGGAATTATGGCTTTGTTCAAAATAGTGATTTATTCTATTTGTCTGGTATTGATCAAGAAGATTCAATTTTATTAATTTTTCCAGATGTAAAGGATGGAAAACATAAAGAAGTTTTATTTTTAAAAGAAACTAGTGATTTAATAGCAATCTGGGAAGGTGCGAAATTGACTAAAGCTGAAGCAACGGTAGTTAGTGGAATAGAACATATTTATTGGATTTCTGAATTTGATAAAGTTTTTAAATCATTAGTATTTCAAGCTGAAAATTTATATTTAAATAGTAACGAACACACACGCCGATATATTGATATGGAAACGGCAGAG
The DNA here is from genome assembly GCA_038327195.1 of Bacteroidota bacterium. Taxonomy (GTDB): domain Bacteria; phylum Bacteroidota; class Bacteroidia; order B-17B0; family Aurantibacillaceae; genus UBA4416. Next base: position 75,320 of record JBBQKU010000003.1, read on the forward strand.
ATGCGCTTTAACAATAAAATTAAAGCTCAATGTCCTTTGCATACAATTCAACGTTCAGCTCCAATTATGCACCGTATACGCTCGGTTAAACATCCAATTGAAATTGAATTAATGCAAAAAGCTTGTGATATTACGGAGAAAGGTGTTAGAAGATTATTAAATTTTATTAAAACTGGCGTTACCGAATATGAAATTGAAGCTGAATTAATTCATGAATTTGTTCGAAATAAAAGTCGTGGCTTTGCTTATGGACCAATTATTGCAAGTGGTGCAAATGCTTGTGTTTTACACTATGTAGAAAACAACAGGGTGTGTAAAGATGGCGATGTTATTTTATTAGATGTTGCAGCTGAATATTCCAATTACGCGAGTGATTTAACGCGTTGCATTCCAGTTAATGGAACATACACTAAGCGTCAGAAAGAAGTTTATAATGCTGTCTTGCGTGTAATGAAAGCTGCAACAAGTATGCTGAAAACTGGAAATACATTTGAAAAATATAACAAAGCAGTCGGTGATTTAATGACTGAGGAATTATTAAAATTAGGGTTAATTAAAACGGATGATGTTAAAAATCAAAATCCAGAATGGCCTGCTTATAAAAAATATTTTATGCATGGCACATCTCATTTTATTGGTTTAGATGTTCATGATGTTGGTTTATTTTATGAACCAATGCAAATTGGAAATGCTTTTACGGTTGAACCAGGGATTTATATTCCGGAAGAAGGTTTAGGGATTCGTTTAGAAAATAATATTGTGATTACTAAAGATGGTAATAATGATTTAATGAAAAACATTCCTTTAGAAGCCGATGAAATTGAATCATTAATGAATTAGAAATTAACTATTTTTAGTTTTTTCTTCTTTCCAAGTTTTGTATTCGTTTTGTTGAATAGGCTTATAAGCTGGTACTCTTCGAAGAGGTTCACATGGTTTTAGTGTTGCATAACAGTCTGCTGGTAATTGTTGGTAAAGGGCAGTACCTTTTGTTTTCCATTCAATCATCGAATCGCTTACATCTTTTATAACTTTTGCAGGATTTCCTACTACTATTTTTCTGTCCTCAATTACCATTTCTGCTGGCACAAAACACAAAGCTCCAATGATGCAATTATTGCCAACCACAACATTATCCATTACAACAGAATTCATTCCAACTAAACAATTTTCGCCAATAGTGCCACCATGTATAATTGCTCCATGACCAATGTGCGCACCTTTTTTTAACAAAACTGTAGTTCCGGGAAACATATGTATGGTGCAGTTCTCCTGAACATTACAACCATCTTCAATAATAATTTGTCCCCAATCGCCTCGGATCGCTGCGCCTGGACCTATATATACGTTTTTTCCAATAATTACATTTCCTGTAACAGTTGCATTTGGGTGTATAAAAGAACTTTTATCTATTACTGGTTTATAACCGTTAAACTCGAAAATATTTGCCATAGTTTTAGGAATAATTTATGCTTTTGAAAGCATTTCTTTTTTTAAACTAGTGATCCATTCGTTTGCATTTTTTTCATTATTAAACATTTTAGAAGGGATTTTTGGTTTATTAAAGGATATAAAAAAGTTAACTAGTAAACGCATAGGTAAAGAATTAACAATAAAAGCATCAGCATAGCGGTGTTTCGAATAATCACTTTCTGCATAAAAACTTCTTGAATCAGGTGTAGAATCATAGGGCGAAGTCGTATCTACAATTGCAAAATATTTATTTGGGGTTGTAAATTCAACTGCTAGTTTAAGTAACTCTTCCATTTCGACCTTACCTAAATTTACACCAGCCTTCATCTTAACTAATAAAATGTCGTTTTCATATGATAAAATCGCAAAAGGTGTATCTAAAGTTTTTTTCATAATTCTAATATAAATATAATAAAAAATTCAAAACCTTAAACTCCGATTAAAATTCACTTTTTAAATGAAATTTAATTTCAGGATATTTAGTTTGTGCCATTTCTAATAACCAAGCAGATTCAGCTAAAAACACTAAACGGTGTTCTTTGTCATATGCAATATGATTTGCTTTGTCTATTAAAAACTCGTCTAATTTTTTCTTATCGTTGCATTCAATCCAAAGTGCTTTATATAAATTAATTGAATCATAACCACATGATGCATTATATTCGCTTTTTAAACGGTGTTGAATTACTTCAAATTGCAATGCTCCAACTGTTCCAACAACTTTTCGTCCGTCAGCCTTTTTTGTAAATAATTGAGCAACACCTTCGTCTGTTAATTGTTCTAAACCTTTTTGTAACTGCTTCGTTTTCATTGGATCAAGATTGGTAACATATTTAAATAACTCAGGAGAAAAACTTGGTATTCCTCTAAAGTTAAATTTTGGACCTTCTGTTAATGTATCACCAATTTTAAAATTACCAGCATCATACAAACCAATTACATCACCTGGAAAGGATTCATCAATAATTGATTTTTGTTGCGCCATAAAAGCTGTAGGGTTACTAAAGCGCATGTCTTTATTTTCGCGCACATTATAGTAATATTTATTTCTTTCAAATTTTCCAGATACAATTCGTAAAAAGGCAATTCTATCTCTGTGTTTAGGGTCTAAGTTGGCATGAATTTTAAAAATAAATCCACTAAATTTTGGAGCGTCAGATTTTATTTCTCCAGCAACATCCGTATCTCTTCCTTGAGGTGTTGGCGCAATTTCAACAAAGCAATCTAATAATTCTTTAATACCAAAGTTATTTACAGCACTTCCAAAAAATACGGGACTAATTTTCGCTTTTAAGTATTCTTCTTTATCAAAATCATCGTAAACACCATCAATTAATTCAATGTCAGCGCGAAGTTGTTTTGCAAAATCTTCATTAATATATTTTTCAATCTGCTTATCATTGATATCTTCAATAACAATATTTTCTTCAACTGTAGTTTTACTATCACCTTGAAATAAGGATAATTTTTTCTCATATAAATTATACACCCCTTTAAAAGATTTACCAATGCCAATAGGCCAAGTTAAAGGACGTACTCTAATTTTTAATTCTTTTTCTATTTCATCTAATAAATCAAAAGCATTTTGACCTTCACGATCCATTTTATTCACAAACACAATTACTGGCGTGTTTCGCATACGACAAACCTCTAATAATTTTCTTGTTTGTGGTTCAACTCCTTTTACACAATCTATAACCATAATTACACTATCAACAGCTGAAAGTGTTCTGTATGTATCCTCAGCAAAATCTTCGTGACCAGGTGTATCTAAAATATTAACTTTAAAATTACGGTAATCAAAAGCCATAACTGATGTAGAAACGGAAATACCACGTTGTTTTTCTATTTCCATAAAATCGGAAGTAGTTGCTTTTTTTATTTTATTAGACTTTACAGCTCCAGCAGATTGAATCGCGCCACCAAACAACAAGAGTTTTTCAGTCAAAGTAGTTTTACCCGCATCGGGATGGGCAATAATGGCAAATGTTTTACGTCTATGTAATTCTTCTAAAAAAGTCATTGAATTCAAAATTTAAGGTCATAAAGATAGTAAAATTGCTAGGTTCTGGTAGTTATAGTTTCAAAATTCAATTTACATATACCACATTTATGGTATATCGTTATACTGTTTAAAAATGCTACATTTATTAGCTAATTTATTATGACCCTCGACCAATTAAAACTAGGACAAACTGCTGTTGTGCAAGAATTTACAGACGATTTTTTGTCTCTGAAATTTATTGAAATGGGATGTTTACCTGGCGAAATAGTTAAGGTAGTAAATATCGCTCCAATGCAAGATCCTATTGCTATTGAAGTTTCAGGATATGTATTGAGTTTAAGAAAACAAGAAGCATCAACCGTTGTTATAACGCTTTTAAATGATGTCGTATTAAACAAAACAAATTGAATTCTCATAAAAATATAATTAATATTGCATTAGTTGGGAATCCAAACAGTGGTAAATCAACCTTGTTTAATTCTTTAACAGGCTTAACTCAAAAAACTGGAAACTATGCTGGTGTTACTGTAGAAAAACATCAAGGTAAGTTTGAATATAAAGGAACTACTTTTGAAGTAACTGATTTACCTGGTACTTATAGCTTATTTCCAAAATCATTAGATGAAGAAGTTGCTTGTAAAACCATATTAAATAGCTCAAATGATAAATTAGATGTTATTGTTATTGTTGCAGATGCAACTAATTTAAAACGCCATTTACTTTTAGCAACACAATTAATTGATTTAAAAATTCCTTGTGTTTTGGCTTTAAATATGATTGATGAAGCCGAAAAACAAAATATTACTATTTATAAAAACGACCTAGAAAATTTATTAGGGATTGGAGTCGTATTCGTTAATTCACGAAAAAAAATTGGGTTAGAAGAGCTTAAAGCAGAAATTGTAAATGCAAAAATATCTGATTCTATATTTTATAATTTCGAAAAACAATTAAAATTATTTCCAAATTTAAAAACATATAGAGAGCTTGTAGATAAACAATTTACAAGTAATGAAGTTGAATCAATACAAATTAAACAGTTTGAAAAAGAAGATAATATTAGTAGATTTTATAAACTGAATTATATCATCGCAAAATGTTTAAAGAAACCTGAACAATTAAATAAAAGTATTACTCAAAAATTAGATTCATTTTTTACACATAAATTTTTTGGATTTTTGTTTTTCTTTTTAATTTTATTTATTGTATTTCAGTTTGTATTTTTTGTTGCTGATGCACCGATGAATTGGATTGACGAAGCCTTTGCATCATTTATGAATTTTACTTCAAACGCTTTACCTAAAGGAGAATTAAATGATTTGCTAGTTAACGGAATTCTAGCAGGTATTAGCGGGATTGTAATTTTTGTACCGCAAATTGCATTACTGTTTTTCTTAATTTCAGTTTTAGAAGATACTGGATATATGGCTAGAGCAAGCTTTATATTAGATAAAATTATGCAAAAATTTGGCTTGAATGGTAAATCAGTTATCCCAATGATTAGCAGTGTAGCTTGTGCCATTCCTTCCATTATGAGTACCAGAACAATTTCAAACTGGAAAACTAGAATCATAACAATCTTAGTAACACCTCTTATAAGTTGTTCAGCTCGTTTACCTGTTTATACTCTAATTATAAGCATTATGTTTAAAGATGAACATATGATTTATGGATTTAATTATAAAGGTATAGTTTTAATGGGAATGTATTTGTTAGGATTTGCCGCAGCTTTTTTAGCCGCATTTGTTTTAAAATTTATTCTTAAAACAAATGAAAAAAATTATTTCATCATGGAACTTCCTGTTTACAGAATGCCACAGTGGCAAACAATAGGTATGTTAGTGTTTAAAAAAGTAAAATTATTTTTGTTTAATGCAGGTAAAATTATTTTAGCAATATCTGTTGTGCTTTGGTTTTTAACGAGCCATGCACCAAGTAATGTTTTTAACCAATTAGAAGAAAAGGCAATTGTTTTAAATACGCCAGAGGACGAATTAAATGCACAAAAATTAGAACATTCATATGCAGGCATATTTGGAAAAAAAATAGAACCACTTATTAAACCAATTGGTTTTGATTGGAAAATTGGTATTTCATTAATTACTTCATTCGCTGCTCGTGAAGTATTTGTAGGCACAATGGCCACTATTTATAGTTCTGGTGATTCTGAAAATACAGAAACGTTGCGAGAAAAATTATCTTCTGAAAAAGATGTGAATACAAATTTACCAGTTTATACATCTGCTGTTTGTTGGTCGTTATTAGTGTTTTATGCCTTTGCAATGCAGTGCATGAGCACGCTTGCAACAACTTACAGCGAAACTAAACATTGGAAATGGCCATTTATACAATTGGTTTTTATGAGCGTACTAGCTTATGGCTCTTCTTTTATTGTATTTACGATTTTGCAAAAATAGGGTTAAATATAAGGCCTATCGAAATTAAAACTGGAAAACCAGACCTATCATCCATAACGCTTTGAGTAGGGCTTTTTGAAAAAGTTAAATTATCTCCATGGTATAATGCTTAAAAAAAGTCCCATTTTTTTAACTAGAACATAATAAGTAAGTATATAATATATGACACAAGAATTAAGTATAAAAATATCAGCTATTGCAAAATAAATATTTTAAAATTTATCCTCATTGTGTTTGTATTAAAACAAATATAAATAAAAAATTATTTCAATTTTCGCATCAACTCTTTTATTAAATCGTCTTTTTGTTTGAGTTGAGTTTTTAAAAAGTCGGTTTCGGTGTTTTTGGTTTTTATAAGCAAATCTATAACATCTTTATTATAGTTGTTTAATGAGCCTTGGTTTGTATATACACATATACCGTCGTTTGATTTTATTTCTTGGTTATTAGTTTCTGAAATGTCTAAAATTTTATATGCAGATACACCCAATACCTTTGATATTTCGAAGGCTTTGTTAACAGTTAGTTCTGTTTGCCCTCTTTCTATTTTGCCGTACCCACTAACGCTAAGCCCAATTTCAGAGGCAACCGCTTCTTGCAAATAGCCTTTTTCTTCTCTAATTAACCTAATTTTTTCACCAAAATTTTTCATAATATTACTTTTTGAATTATAAAAATACTATTTGTACAATAATAATCTAAATAGTATTTTATTATTTAAAATTTTATTTGCAAATTCCATTTGAGTTATTTCAATTTTAAAAACTAACATTAAATAACCAAAACTCATAACCATGAAAAAGTTAGCGTGCATATTAATTGTAATAATTAGCCTTACAGGTTGCCAAAAGTGTAAAAAGAAACAGCCTTTGGTAAACCCAGAGGTACAGCCACTAAGTAATAGTTACCAAGTTTTTAAAGATATGTTTTATTTTAAAGCAGGTAGTTATTGGATATATCAAGATAGTTTACATCCAAGTATGCTTGATAGTGTTTGGGTTTACTACGCAGGAATTAACTACGATACTATAAAGGTTACTGAAAACTGTGTAAATGCGGGTATATATGAAATATTTGGCACTTACACAAAGAGTTCTTTAAGACCATCTGTATTAACGCTTGATGTAGAAAATTTTGTTTGTCACGATTGGGTTCAATACTCTTGTGCTGCTGATGGAAAGTTATTATTGTACGACAATGATCCTCCACATGGAAGTACATTTATGACAAGCTGGTTTATACCAGGAGTTGTTTTTTATTCGCAGATTCCTTCTGGTACAAGCTGGTTTGGGGGAAGCAGTAAGTTCATTAACAAATATACAAGTATAACTGCTGGTATAAATTCTTTTTCAGATGTGTGCGAAGTTAATCACGAGGGTTATAAATCTTCAGACGGTACAACTATTCATTATCAATGGAGGTACAATACTAATTATTATATAGCCAATAAAATAGGCATTGTAAAAAAAGTAGAATTAGATAGCAATAGAGTATGGAACTTAGTACGTTATAACGTATTACAGTAGTTTTATAGGCTTATTACTTTAGTAAAGTTAATATACACCCTACATAAAATAATAAGCTTATGAAATTACAATCGCTGCTCGTGAAGTATTTGTAGGCAAGATGGCCACTATTTATAGTTCTGTTGATTCTGAAAATACAGAAACGTTGCGAGAAAAATTATCTTCTGAAAAAGATGTGAATACAAATTTACCAGTTTATACAACTGCTGTTTGTTGGTCGTTATTAGTGTTTTATGCCTTTGCAATGCAGTGCATGAGCACGCTTGCAACAACTTACAGCGAAACTAAACATTGGAAATGGCCGTTTATACATTTGGTTTTTATGAGCGTACTAGCTTATGGATCTTCTTTTATTGTATTTAATTTATTGAAATAAAAATCTGTATTTTTACTTCAAATTTTCAATTTCAATTTTTTCATGATTTATTCTAATCTTCTTCATCAAGCTATTATCGCATCTGTTTTGGCAGGTAACGAAATACTAAAAGTGTATGATACAAATTTTGATGTTGAAATAAAAAATGATAAAACCCCCGTTACTTTAGCAGATAAAAATGCTAGTGATAAAATAATAGATTATCTATTACCCTTTAATATTGAGGTTTTAAGTGAAGAGGGAAAACATGAAGATTATAGTGTTAGAAAGCACTGGGAAAAATTATGGATTGTTGATCCCTTAGATGGAACCAAAGAGTTTGTGAAACGCAATGGTGAGTTTACTGTAAATATTGCACTTGTAGAAAATGGAGTGCCAACACTTGGCGTAATATTTTCCCCTGTTTTTAATGATATTTATTTTTCAAGTAAAGATAATGGAGCTTTTAAAATTAGTGGAAATGATTTTAGTTTAATGAAGTCTTCGATAGAAACATCATCTTTAGAATTTATTTTATCAAAAGCACAAAAACTTCCAATAAAAAATGAACGCACAAATTATGTGGTTATTGCTAGTCGTTCTCATATGAGTAGTGAAACATACACACACATTGAAAACTTAAAATGGCATCATGATTCAGTTGAAATTGTAAATACTGGTAGTAGTATAAAAATGTGTTTAGTAGCAGAAGGTGTTGCAGACGAATATCCTCGTTTCGGTCCAACAATGGAATGGGACACAGCGGCTGGACAAGCTATATTACAAGAATCAAATTGCACTTTGATTGATTTTAAAACCAATGAACCAATGATTTATAACCGAGAAAATTTATTGAATAATTGGTTTATTGCTAAACGATAAAAAGTTCTTTTTCTATAATTAAATTAATTTCTTCAGCATTAAAAACAATCATTGCATGAGACCCATCTTTAATCGTATAATTAGCTATTACATTATTATAACTTAGTAAACGATCATTTGTGCCATGAATATGAACTAAATGATTTCCAAAATTTCCCCCATTCCAATTAACAATAATGTTAATGCAATATTTAAAATAATTTTCAGTCATGCTGTTTACCATCCCAAGAAACTCTGGAATATAAGCATTTCCAAAGCCAATAAACCACTTGCCATGATAAGCTAATTTGCGATGATAATTTTCACTCACAATTTTGTGCAATGGAACATGTTTTAACAACTTAATAAACCACGGTAATTCTACCCTGTTTTTACTAGTAGATATTAAAAATATTTTGTGTGGGTTTAATATTTTTGAAAGTTCAACGCATAACATTCCGCCAAAGGAAACGCCTAATAAACAATAAGGTTTTGATTGATCTATTTGTGGTAGGAATTTTTTCGCATAACTAGCCATAGTATCCTTCTTATGAGGAGTAGGCCAATTTAAAATTACAATTTCATGATTTTTTATTTTTGTATTGACGTATAATTTTTCGTTTGTTCCTAAGCCAGGTATTGCATAAATAATCATTTTGAAATAGGGTTTTTTGTCGATTTTATTTTGTTAAAATATCAAAATTGGGTTAATAACTTTTTACCTATTTCAATGTTATAATTTTATATTTGTTACAACAAAATTAAATAAATAATGAATACACAAATGGCTTTAGAAAATATACTTACCGAAATTAAAAATGAGGTATTGGTTATTACAATTAACCGCCCTGATAAATTGAATGCTCTTAATAAACAAACGATTGAAGAGTTGCACGAAATATTAGTTGATGCAGAAAATGATAAAGCAATTCGCGCATTAATTATTACAGGCTCAGGCACTAAAGCTTTTGTTGCAGGAGCAGATATTGCTGAATTTGCTGAATACAGTATGCAAGAGGGAAAGCAATTAAGTTCAAATGGACATTTTAAAATTTTTAATTTTATCGAAAATTATTCTAAACCAGTTATTGCTGCCATTAATGGTTTTGCATTAGGTGGAGGTTTAGAATTAGCAATGGCTTGTCATATGCGTGTAGCTAGTACAAATGCAAAAATGGGTTTGCCAGAAGTAAGTTTAGGTGTAATACCTGGTTATGGTGGAACTCAGCGTTTAGCTCAATTAGTAGGTAAAGGAAAAGCATTTGAAATGATTGTAACTGCTGACATGATTAATGCAGATGATGCTTTCAAATGGGGCCTTGCAAACTATGTTACAACACAAGAAGAATTATTAACTAAATGTTTTGAAATAACAAGCAAAATTATTTCTAAATCTCCTATTGCTGTAAAAACAGCTATTAAAGTTATTAATGCAGGATACAATAATAAATTTAATGGATACGAAGTTGAAATTGAAGAGTTTGGGAAAAGTTTTGGTACTGCTGATTTTAAAGAAGGTATCGCTGCTTTTTTAGAAAAAAGAAAAGCTAATTTTTTAGGTAACTAAATTGTAATCATAAATTATTAAGCATATGAGCATTACACGACCTTTTAATTTTAAAAAATGGATTGACGATAATAGGGATTTATTAAAGCCGCCTATTAATAACAAGGTTGTTTATAAAGATGCTGAATTTATTGTAATGGTTGTTGGTGGTCCAAACTCACGAAAAGATTATCATTATAACGAAAGTGAGGAATTTTTTTATCAGTTAGAAGGTAATGTCATTGTAAAAATTCAAGAAGACGGCAAAGAAGTTGAAGTGCCAATTAATGAAGGTGATATTTTTTTACTTCCTCCTAAAGTTCCACATAATCCAATTCGCTTTAAAAACACAATTGGTTTAGTAATGGAGCGTCGTCGTCGTAATGGTGAAAAGGATGGGTTGTTATGGTTTTGTGAAAAATGTAACACAAAATTATACGAAGAATATTTTGTTTTAAATGATATCACTTCGCAATTTCAAGAAATTTTTGTTAGATTTTATGGTTCAGAAGATTTAAGAACTTGTAAGTCTTGTGGACATAAAATGGATCCACCTCCGGTAATTTCTTAATTTTAATTAGACATGAAACCACCAAAAAAATGGAAATTAGCAATTCTAATTTGGGTTGCTATTTATCCTACAATTACCTGTATATTTTTTTTCTTTGGAAAATATTTAATACAAATTAACCCTTTACCATTGAGAACTCTTGCTATTACACTCGTAATTGTTCCATTAATGGTATTTGTTTTACTGCCCCAATTACAAAAACTATTTAAAAATTGGTTACATAGTTAAATTATTGAAAAACGAGTTTATGACCAACGAACAAACTGCAATTAAAACTACCTATTTTAGTATTTTAAGTAATACGAGTTTAGCTTTGATAAAAGGCGTTTCTGGTTATTTTGGAAATTCGTACGCGTTAATTGCTGATGCAATAGAATCTACGACTGATATATTTTCTTCATTTCTTGTTTTGTTTGGAATTAAATATTCTAACAGGCCAGCAGATAAGAATCACCCGTATGGTCACGGTAGAGCTGAACCTCTCATTACTTTTTTAGTAGTTGGTTTTTTAATTACATCGGCAACCATTATTGCATACGAAAGCATAAAAAATATTGGGACACCACATCATTTGCCAGAACCATTTACATTATTTATTTTAGGTGGAATAATTATTTGGAAAGAAATTTCCTATCGTTTTGTTATTAAAAAAAGTAAAGAAACAAACAGTTCATCTCTTAAGGCAGATGCCTGGCATCATAGAAGCGATGCCATTACTTCTGTAACAGCTTTTGTTGGAATTTCAATTGCTCTTTTTTTCGGAAAAGGTTACGAATCTGCAGATGATTGGGCAGCACTTTTTTCTTCAGCATTTATACTTTATAATAGTTATTTAATTTTTCGCCCTGCTTTAGGAGAAATAATGGATGAACATTTGTATGATGATTTAATTGAAGAGATTAGAATAGTTTCATTAACAGTAAATGGAATTATAGGAACTGAAAAATGTTTTATTAGAAAAGCTGGAATGAAATATCATGTTGATTTACATGCTGTTGTTGATGCAAATATCACCGTAAAAATTGGCCATGATTTGGCACATAATTTAAAAGATACGTTGCGAGCTGAAATCCCATCGTTAGGACATGTTTTAATTCATATTGAACCAAATCAATAAATAACATAGTATTAAGGTGAAGAAAAATATTCTTGCAATTTCTGGAAGTACTCGATTACATTCTACTAATTTAAATTTTATAAAAGCTTTTATTGATTTAACCAGTGATTTATTTAATATCGAAGTTTTTGTTGGAATTTCCGAACTTCCACATTTTAATCCAGATTTAGATAACGAACATGTTTCTCATCTTGTAAATGATTTTCGTAAATTAATTAGGGCTGCTGATGGCATTTTAATTTGTACACCAGAATATGCAATGGGTGTTCCAGGCACTTTAAAAAATGCGATTGATTGGACAGTTTCTTCTTGTGAATTTAATAAAAAACCTACTGCATTAATTACGGCTTCAACAATGGGAGAAAAAGGCCACTCCTCGTTATTAGAAACATTAAAAATATTGGATGCAACTATTTCAAATGAAACACAATTATTAATTTCTTTGGCAAAAACAAAAATAAATCCAGATAATAAAATTATAAATGAAGAAACGTTTCTTGAAATGCAGCATTTAATTTCAGCATTTAACAAATTAATTTCTTCAAACTAGTATTTCGGAAATTCTGTTTGCCTTTGTTTAAAATGACTTGTTCTCTTTCATTTTCGATAAAAATGTACTTTTAAACCATGAATTTCACTTATTCAAGATATAAACGATTAAAATCTTTTGTTTTTTATGAAATTATTATGTACTTTCGGAGTGAAAATTAAAACTTAATGCCATGAAAAAAATCTTTACTCTTATTTTATTTTTTTACTCTTTAACATTTGTTGCTCAAGCACCAATTTTTGAAGGAACTTATTTGCCCGTTATAAATACTTCAGTAAAAGAAGTTTGGGATACTACTTATAATTCTATGTCGGTTCCAACTACTGGACCTAATCAAATTTGGGATTATAGAAAAACTAGTGGGCAATTCACCCATGTAGTGGATACATTTCAAATTAAAATATTTGCACCTTCCTCTACACCTTACAGCGCTTATTTTCCGGGCGCAACGCATGCATCATATTTAAGAACACCATATAATAATATTACAGATTCATTGTATTCTTATTATGTTATTAATCATGGTGGTTTATATAACATGGGGGCTTTTAGTATTAAGCATGGTTATGATTCTACTTTAATTTCAACTCCTTATGAGCATTATTGCCCATCGTTAGTGCCTTATTTAATGACAAAAAATGATACGTCAGCATCAATTACGTTTGTGAAAAAAATATTTGGTTATGCAGGAAAAATTAAACAAAAGAAATACAAATCAATGTCTGCTGTAGGTTATGGAACTTTGTTATTACCTAATGCAAATTACAATAATGTATTAGAGATTAAAGAAGATATTCAAATGATTGACAGTATTTATGTTGATTTTGCTGGAACTGGTGTTTATACCTATTTAACGAAACAAACCAGCCATTCGTTAGTGTATGAATTTTTAAGAAACAATACGTTCGGTTCTTCCTATCTAATGTATTTAAGTGCAAATCCAGCTGGTACAAATGTATCATACGGATGGTATTCATTACCTGTTGATTTTGGATCTATATCTGGTTCAGTTTATACAAATACGCTTGAAACGGTTCCAGTTACAAGCGGTGAAGCATATTTATATCGTGAAAATTCAAATTTTGCAAAAAATGATATTTTAGCTACAACTAATTTAGATGGGGCAGGTAATTATTATTTTGATAGTATCCCATACGGAGAATACCGTATTGCAATTCGCCCTAACAGCCTTGCATATCCTAATGCATTTACTACTTATTTTGGTGATACTACAAATTGGATTGGGGCAACGTCTATCATAACTACAACATTAACATCTCCTGCTCATAAAATACATTTACGTTATCACGTTGCTTCTGCAGGCTCAGGAGTAATCACTGGAACATTGGGAGAAGATTTTAGCGTTATGCGTACCGCTTTATCAAAACCAATACCAGGTGTAGGAATTGTTGTTAAAAAGAATCCTGGTGGAGGAGCAATTCATAATACAATCACAGATGGTGCTGGTTCTTTTAACTTAGGAACACTTGATAATGGAAATTATGAATTATTTGTTGATGTACCAGGTTTATATATGGCAGGAACTTACAGTTTTTCAATCTCTGGCGGAACTGTAGTTAGTGGTTTAGATTATACAGTTGGTTCATTTTCAATCCATCCTACGAGTTCTATCTCTAACATAAAAGAAACGTCTGTGACAAATGATATGATTCAAGCTTTTCCAAATCCATATTCTTCGTTTACTACAATTAATTTGAATTTAAAAGAAAGCAGTCACATCTTATTAGAAGTTTATAATATGTTAGGTGAAAAAGTTCAAGTATTAGAAAATGGCTCAAAGCAATCAGGAAATTTTAAATATAATTTTAGCGCTAAGAGCTTAAATTATACTTCAGGAATGTATTTTGTAAAACTTACTGCTGGAAACAATACTACTGTTGTTAAGATTATAGAGCAATAGTTAAAGCAATTTGCTGCTAAAAAAACGTTCAGATATAAAGCTGGACGTTTTTTTAGTTTAGAAGAATAATGAAATGAGCACTTTTTTATGATTGATTCGCAAAGTTGGCAAGCTATTTAATTTTAATATACCGACTAGTAATTGCTGTAAATCAAATTCTTATTTCTATTTTTATTCTCTCTAAATTTATTGTTATATTTTAATTAAAAATGCGTAAAAGGATATGCACTTTTCTTGTTTTGTTTTTGCTTGTTTTTTTATCTAAAAAATCAAATGGACAAACATTTCCTTTTGCAAATTACACATCCGAAACAGGATTGTCTCAAAGTCAAGTATTATCTGTTTTTCAAGATGATGATGGCGTTATGTGGTTTGGAACTAGTGGTGGTGGAATTACAAAATACGACGGAAATTCATATGAATATTTTACAGATAAAGATGGACTAGCAGACAATGTAGTTTTTTGTATTGTAAAAGATAAAGCTGGAAGAATATTAATTGGAACAAATAATGGATTATCTGTTTACAATCCAAAACTAAGTTTAAAAGGTAAGACTAGTAGATTTTCGAATTACACAACTAAAAATGGCTTAAGTCATAATAGAATTTATGCAATTATTTTTGATGACGATGGTTCAGCATTTTTAGGAACAGGTAGTGGTATCTCTAAGTTTAAAGACACTACTTGTTCTATTTTAAAAATTTCGGAATCATTAAACACATCTTCAGTCTTTCATTTATTGAAAGACAGTAATAAGCAATTTTGGTTTAGCACTTTAGGAAATGGTGTATTTAGATATGATCGAAAAACTGTTCAGAATATTTCTGCAAAAAATGGATTAGGGAATGATATGGTTTTTTCGGTATTAGAACATAGTCCAAATAAATATTGGATTTTCACTGGTGAAGGATTATTTGAATTAAGTGGTGAAAAAATTAATCAAATATATCCTTTGAATTTAGATAAAAATACAACTTATTACAGCTATTTGAAAGATAAAAGTAATACGCTTTGGGTTTCAAGTAGTGAAGGCGTTTTAAAATATAATGATAATGGTAAATGCATTTTATTTAATAAAAAAAACGGACTAGTTGATAATAGTATTTGGAAAATTTTTCAAGATAAAGAAACAAACATGTGGTTTGCATCCGACCAGAATGGGGTTTCTAAATTAGCGAATGAACGATTTTTTATCAATACAACAAATGATGGACTTATACATGATGATATAAGGGTAATTTACCAAGCCAAGGATGGCAGTTTGTGGATTGGAACTACCAAAGGATTGAGTGTATATAAAGATGGCAAGTACAGTAATTATGATGTAAAAGATTTTGGCGGGAATCACAATATTTGGTCTATAAACGAGGATGGAAAAGGAAATTTTTTAATTGGTACCAGTAATGGTTTGATAGTTTATGACGGAAAGTCTTTTAAGAGAGTTGTCTGTAAAAACAAAAAAAGCCAAATGAATGTTGTCTTCAATGTTTTTGTGGATTCTAAAAGTGATGTATGGTTAGGGACTCAAGAGGGCATTGCAAAATTAGAAGATGGATTAATTCAACCTTTTTCCAAAGCTTTTATTACTAAGAATTTTGTTTATTATACTTACGAGGATAAAAAGGGCGATTATTGGTTTGGAACTGAAGATGGTTTATATAAGTATGATGGAATAAAAGTAAAGCATTATTCAGAAAAGGATGGCTTCACAAAGAAATGTGTTCGAAATATTGTGCCTGATAAAAATGGAAATTTATGGTTTGGCACTAGCGCAGGAATCTTTAAACTTGAAAATGAAAAATTTGTAAATGTTACCGAAAAACTTGGCGGCTCAACTAACGAAGTATTGTCGCTAATTGTGGACAATGAAAATAATGTATGGGCAGGATTAGCAAATGGAATTGATAAAATTGAAAATGTTGGAGGCGATTACAAAAATAAACATTACGGAATCGAGGATGGATTTATTGGAAATGGTTGTGGACAAAATAGTATACTTATTGATAACCGCGGTAAGCTATTGATAGGTACTACAATTGGATTGATGGTATATCAAGCTAACTTTGATAAAGAAAATAGTTTCGCACCTAAAACCAAATTAAAAAAGATTGATTTGTTTTTCCAAAAAACTGATTGGAAATTATTTGCTGACTCTTTAGATGATTGCAACTTACCTTATAACTTAGCATTACCTTATGATAAAAATTATTTAACTTTTAATTTTATTGGTGTTAGTTTAACCACACCGTCTAAAGTCAGCTATCAGTATATGCTAAAAGGTGTTGATAAAGATTGGCGTAATTCTACAAAAACAGAAGTAACGTATTCAAATATTCCGCCAGGCGATTATGAGTTTTTATTAAAAGCAAATAATGGAGAAGGTGTTTGGAATAAAGAACCTGTAATTTTTAAATTTAGCATTCTTCCTCCATTTTGGCGTACTTGGTGGTTTTATTCAATCATTGGAATCATCATAATTAGTGGAATTTATTCATATATAAAAATTAGATCAGCTAACAATAAAATTCTAAAACAAAACGAAATCATTGAAGAAAAAAATGGAGAATTGCAATTCGCAAATATTGAGATTGCGGAAAAAAATCGAAATATTACGGATAGTATAAATTATGCAAAACGCATTCAGCAAAGTTTTTTAACTTCAGATAAAATAATTAGCAATGCGTTAAACGAGCATTTTATTTTGTTTAAACCTCGTGATATTGTAAGTGGAGATTTTTATTTAGCGTTTGATTTGCCAGACCGGACAATTATCATTTGCTCTGACTGTACTGGCCACGGTATTCCAGGAGCATTCATGAGTTTGATTGGAATTAGCATCTTAAATGAAATTTCGCGTTCTAATACAATTTTAGGGCCAGCAGAAATATTGGAAGAGTTAAGAAAAAATATTATTAATGCCTTAAACCCAGATAAATCAGAAACAGGAGGGAAAGATGGAATGGATATTGCTTTAATTTCAATATTTAAAAATAATGATTCTGAAGATGTAAAAATTCTTTTCTCAGGAGCGAATAGTGGATTATACATTGTTACTGAACAAAACCAATCAGCAAAAATGATTGATTTTAAAGGTGATAAGCAGCCAGTAGCGTTTTATTCTAACATGAAACCGTTCACTCAAAAAGAAGTGATTGCTAAAAAAGGCGACATGATTTATTTATATACAGATGGTTATGCAGATCAGTTTGGTGGTGCAAAGGGAAAGAAATTTATGACTAAACAATTAAAGCAAACATTAATTTCTATAAGCCATTTACCTATTAAAGAACAATCGAAACATTTAGATAATGCATTTACTGATTGGCAAGGAAATTTAGAGCAGGTAGATGACGTAACAGTAATTGGAATAAAATTGTAAAATAAAATTACTTTTTTAGTGAATCCTAATTATTTTTTTCTTCATCATTAAGCGTTGGCGATCGTAATTCAACAGGGTTTGTTTTCTTGCGTATTTTTAAATTAACGAGCTCTACAGCAAATGAAAATGCCATAGCAAAGTATATATAACCTTTTGGCACTTCCACTTCGTCAACATGAATTCCTTCTATAACCAATAAAACTGCAATTAATACTAAAAAAGAAAGTGCAAGTATTTTAAAGGTTGGGTGCTTATGAATAAATGCAGAAATTTTTGGAGCAAAATAAAACATGATTGCCATACTAATTACAACGGCAATCATCATGATTATGATATTGTTAGCCATACCAATAGCCGTTACAATTCCATCAATACTAAAAACCATATCAACTAAAATCATTTGAATAATGATTGCTTTAAACGTCACTTGTTTTTTATTTGATTTTTTTAATTCTTCATCTGGATCTTCACCTTCTAATTTATTGTGTATTTCTAGCGTTGAATTTACCAATAAAAACAAGCCTCCAGCAAGCATGATAATATCTTTAAGCGCTACAGAATGACTAAATAATCTAAATAATTCCTGATCTCCTTTTAATAAATATCCTAAAATAAACAAAAACAATAAGCGCATTATTATCCCAGTGATCATCCAAATCACGCCAGCCTTTTTGGTTTGCTTCGCGTCTAAGCGACTTAAAATAATAGAAACAAATATGACATTGTCTATCCCTAATAGTATTTCCATTAAGGTTAATGGTATTAAACTTAATAAAGCTTCGGTCGAAAAAATATCTGTCATCATGTTTTAATTAAAAACATAAAAGTAATATTATTTACTATTTTTTTTGAAAAACACTTGGAAAGTAATCGCGATAAAATTCCAAAACTAATAAGTATCATTTAAACAAATTTTGAGTAAAAAATAACTATAAATTGAATCAATTTTTATTAACATTTGTTAGTAAAATACAAGAAAAAAATAGTACCAAAATCCCTTTAAAATCGCTATATTTAAAGAATAATCAAAAAAATAAAGATTAATCATTTATGGAAGAAAATACCACTACCGATAAAGCAAATTACGGTGCCGATAACATACAAGTTTTAGAAGGATTAGAAGCTGTTAGAAAAAGACCAGCCATGTATATTGGTGATATTGGCTTTAAAGGCTTGCACCATTTAGTTTATGAGGTTGTAGATAATTCAATTGATGAAGCATTAGCTGGCCACTGTAAAGATATTATTGTTACTATTTTAGAAAACAACTCTATTCGTGTTCAAGATGATGGTCGTGGCATCCCTACTGGCATTCATCCTAAATTAGGAGTGAGTGCTTTAGAAGTTGTTATGACTGTTTTGCACGCAGGTGGAAAATTTGATAAAGACACTTATAAAGTTTCTGGTGGTTTACATGGAGTAGGTGTAAGCTGCGTTAATGCATTATCTGACCCATTAATAGCTGAAGTTCACCGTGATGGTAAAATTACCATGCAAGAATTTAGAAAAGGAATTCCTGTTTATCCTGCTAAAGAAATTGGCGATACAACTTTAAGAGGAACGACAGTTACATTTACGCCTGATTTAAGCATATTTACAACTGGCGAATATAATTTTGCTACTCTTGCCAATCGTATGCGCGAATTAGCGTTTTTAAATAGAGGTATTACTATTATTTTACAAGATGATCGTAATAAAGATGAGAATGGAGTTTCTTTTAGTGAAACATTTCATAGTGATGGTGGTTTAAAAGAATTTGTTCAATACATAGATGGCGGAAAAGAGAAGTTGATGGATGATGTAATCTATATCGAAGGAGAAAAATCAGGAATCCCTGTTGAGGTTGCCATGCTTTATAATCATTCATACAGTGAGTGTATACAAAGTTATGTAAACAATATTAATACACATGAGGGTGGAACTCACTTAGCGGGTTTTAGAAGAGGTTTAACACGTACTTTAAAAAGCTATGCTGATAAAAACGGATTATTATCTAAAGTTAAATTCGAAATTAACGGTGATGACTTTCGCGAAGGCTTAACTGCAATTGTTTCCGTTAAAGTTCAAGAACCACAATTTGAAGGACAAACAAAAACAAAATTAGGTAATAGTGAAGTTACAGGTGCGGTTGATCAAGCAATTAGTGAAGCATTAACTAATTACTTAGAAGAAAATCCAAAACAAGCACGTTTAATTGTAGACAAAGTTGTTTTAGCAGCTACAGCTCGTCATGCAGCTCGTAAGGCTCGTGAAATGGTGCAACGTAAATCGGTAATGTCTGGTTCAGGGTTGCCTGGTAAGTTAGCAGATTGCGCAAACAGCGATCCTTTAGCTTGCGAATTGTTTTTAGTGGAAGGGGATTCGGCCGGCGGAACAGCCAAACAAGGGCGTAATAGAGATATTCAAGCTATTTTACCTTTACGTGGTAAAATTTTGAATGTTGAAAAAGCTATGGAATATCAAATTTATGAGAATCAGGAGATTAAAAATATATTTACAGCGCTTGGTGTATTTAGAGGAACTAAAGAAGATGATAGAGCTTTAAATATAGATAAATTACGTTACCATAAAGTAGTGATAATGTGTGATGCCGATGTAGATGGTTCGCATATTACAACTTTAATCTTAACGTTCTTTTTCCGACACATGAAAGAGTTAATTGAAAAAGGACATATTTATATTGCTGCACCACCCTTATATCAAGTTAAAAAAGGTAAGGAGTCTAAATACTGTTGGAATGAGGAAGATAGAGCAATTGCTATTAAAGAAATTGGTGGAGATAAACCAGAAACAGTTCACGTACAACGTTATAAAGGTTTAGGAGAAATGAATGCTGACCAATTATGGGAAACAACTTTAGATCCTACAACACGTACATTGCGCCAAGTTACTATTGATAGTGCCGCAGAAGCAGATAGAGTTTTTGCAATGCTAATGGGTGACGAAGTGCCACCACGTAGAGCTTTTATTGAGCAAAACGCTAAATACGCAAAAATTGATGCTTAAGATTTTATAAGAGTAATTAATAATTATTTAAAGCCTGCTAATTAATTTAAGCAGGCTTTTTTTATTAGTTTTTTTGAGCGTTGCCTTCGGCCAGGCTTTCCGTTGCAATCTTTTTTCGTTCCTCAAAAGGATTTCCACTACAATCCTTAACGCAATTTTACTTTAAGAATATTTAGTTCCAATGGATTAACTGTTAATGTTATACTTTGAAAGTCACTTGTTTCTATTTTGTAAAAGTTTATTAAACAATGTATCTTTACGATAAGCAAATTAGCAAAACATAATTGTAAAGTATAAAATGAAACACTCTGTAATTTTTAGTATCATCCTATTTATAATTTGTAGTTATTCACTTATTGCTGGCGATTCACTTACCATAGTTGATAAAAGAGTAAATTTTGGGTATGCAGTTTCTAAAAATCGCAAAGTGGATGCCGTTATTGTGCATTCAACATTCAATAATTCTGGTGGTGATTTTTACGATATTGATTTAGTGTTGAAGCAATTTTCAACATATAAAGTATCAGCACATTATGTTATAGGCAGAGATGGAATTGTTTATAGAGTTGTTGACGAACAAAATGTTTCGTATCACGCTGGTAAAAGCAGTTTGCCGGATGGAAGAACCGATGTAAATAGTTGTTCTATTGGCATAGAAATTATGACATCTTATAAAGAATCACCAACTGAAAAACAAGTTGTTGCACTCATTGCTTTAATAAAAAGTATTAAAAAAAGACATGCCATAAACTATGTTTTAAGACACAGTGATATTGCTCCAGTTCGAAAAACAGACCCATGGAATATGGATTGGAAAATGTTTCAACAAAAATTAAAAGAGTCTGAAAAATAAAAATCAAATAAATAAAATTGCTTTTTCTTTTTTATCAGTTATGCTACCAACTTTCGCATAAAATTGATTATTCTTATTTAAGAACGTATCCATTTCATTTTCATTTTCTTTACTGATGCTAAACAATAAACCTCCAGAGGTTTGTGGGTCGCAATAAAATATAAAATCTAAGTTGGTTAATCCGTCAACTTGTTTTATTTGGTCATTATAATTTCGTGTTGTATTATCAGGAAAAACAAATTGTGATGCAAATTCCTTGGCGGAATTTATAATTGGCATATTCTCTTTTTCAATCACAGCCGAAAAATTTGTGTTGGCCAACATTTCTAATAAATGCCCTATAAAACCAAAACCAGTTACATCAGTTACTGCATTTACAAAAGTTAATTCTCCTAGTTTTTCTCCAATACTATTTAAAGCTGTTGTTTCTTTTAATAAAATAGAATAATCTTCTTCTGACAATAATCCTCTTTTTAATGCCGTGCTCAAAATACCTATTCCTAATGGCTTTGTAAGGTATAACACATCGTTTTGTTTAACGGCATTATTTTTTTTAATGTTTTGTTTTTTTATAGTCCCCGTTACCGCTAACCCAAACAATGGTTCTTGAGTATCCACACTGTGGCCGCCAGCCAAAGGAATTCCAGCTTGTTTGCAAATTTCTTGCGCACCTTTTATAACTTGTTGTGCTAAAGCCGCAGGTAATTTATCTGTAGGCCAACCTAAAATAGCGATTGCCATTAATGGTTTTCCGCCCATTGCATACACATCGCTAATAGCATTTGTGGCGGCAATTTTTCCAAAATCAAACGCATCATCAACTATTGGTGTAAAAAAATCGGTCGTGCTTATAATACAATTTTCATTATCTATTTCATAAACTGCAGCATCATCTTTTGTGTCATTTCCAACTAATAAATTTTTAAAAAGTGAATCTGTCTTGCAACCATTTAATATTTCTTCTAAAACAGCAGGCGCTATTTTACATCCGCAACCAGAGGCTTTGCTGAATTGTGTTAATTTAATTTGCATGATTAGTTTCTAATGAGTTTATCAACTCTTTTAATTTTAAGATATTTTCTTCCTCATTTATTGTTTCTAAAATAAAAGGAACAATGTGTTGAGTTGTTTTTTTATCGTAGGTATAAGTATAAGCTTTGTCGTAATATTTGAGAGTTAAACGAGCGACATCCGTTAAGTTATTTTCATCCAAATATTTTAAACATAATTGCGCATTTTGTTTACCTAAATTTTGTTCAATTTTCATAACACAAGCTTTCAAGGCCTCAATATTTGTTGTTGTATAATCGTTTACTAATTTTTGAACCCTTACTTCAAAAGGAATTTCAAGCTTAATGATTGGCGCTTTTTTCATTTGTAACCAAAGGCCGTGAGGTATTTTATTAAACCCAATAGTTTGTGATTCATCCTCAATTAAAATTATTTTTTTTGAATCCAATAATCTCATTTGATGAAATAAATTATTTTCAAAAATTTGTTGAGGTTTTTGTTTTTCTTCATTAATGGTTCCAAAAGCTGAGCCTTTGTGATTTGCTAATTTTTCAAGGTCAATAATTTGAAAATTTATTTTATCTAATTTTTTTAATAAATCTGTTTTTCCGCTTCCGGTCATTCCTCCAATAATCACAAGTTTTTTTTCTTGTTCAAAAAATTCTAACACATGGTTTCTGTAAGTTTTGTAACCACCTTCAAGTATAGTAGCGTCTAAGCCGGAAGTGTTCATGAGCCACGCAAAACTATTACTTCTCATGCCACCTCTAAAACAATAAATAAATACTTTTTTGTTTTTTGAAAGTAATTTTACTTGATTTACAAAGGGAACTAATTTGGGAGACACAATTTCTAAACCACGGTTTACAGCAATTTCTTTTCCTTGTTGTTTATAAAGTGTTCCAATTTCAGCACGCTCTACATCTTCAAACAATGGAATATTTATGGCATTTGTCATATGTCCTTTTTCAAATTCAATAGGAGCTCTTACATCAATAATCAATTCATTAAAACTATTTTCAATAAAATCTATTATATTTAAGGACTTAGACGTCATGCTTACGAAGTTACCTTTTATTATTTAATAATAAGTATACATTCTTCATGATATATTTGGTATGTAAATAAAAGATTATGGCAACTACAATTAAACTATTAATTGATAAAAACAAAAAAGCTTTCGATTCGAAGTTTTTCATTGAATCATTAAGTTTATCTTATATACTTATTAATAAAGCTTTGAAACAAATTGTGAAAGATGAGTTTCAGATTGAAGTGATTGATCATAAAGTGAAAACGACAAGTTTGGTTTCTCAAATTAAAAAAGAATTGACTTTAAACCCGACATTAAGGGTTAAGATTTCCAAAAAAGTTATAAAGGATATTGAGATGTTTTTAGATTTATATAAGGTAATTAATAAAGAATTAAAATTCCAGTTTCCGGAAAAAAAGATAGAAGATGCTGCTAATTTAGGCATGAATTGTATTATCATTTTAAATACCAGTTTGGTTAAGATTAAGAATAATAAAATTTCATAACAATCATTTCATTTAACAATTTGGTAATATTGGTGTAATAGTAACTTCATGTTAGTTGTGTTTTTTTGTAATGTAAAAATTACATTCATTTATATGAACACAAAAATTAAAATAGTATTTGCTTTAATCTTGTTTTATGTTGCTAGCACTAGCTTATGCATTGCTAACAACGATCCAAAGGAAAGAACACTTATTTTTAGTGGAAAAATAATTGATGCCAATCATAATGAGTTATTAGCTGGAGTTAGCATTACTGCAACCAATTGCGAAAAAACAATTTATTCTGATTTAAATGGAAACTTCTTTATTTATATAAAATTGAAAGACGATAAAGAATTTAAATTAGAGTTTAATCAAGTTGGTTATAATACCAAAACGCTTACTTTGGCTGATTTATCAGGACATACAAGTAATTTAGAGGTAAATTTGATTGAGGAATAAAAAAACTCAATGTAAAGTTAAAGTTAAGTTTTAGTTATTATTACAATAATAATTGATTTATTTGGTATTTTTGTATAGGATTTCATTCTAACATTATAAAACCAGACCCTATCATGAAAAATTTAATCTTAACACTTTGTATTCTTGTATCAGGAATCGCTGTATCTCAAGACATTTCATTTACAAATAAAGAATCTCAAGCCATTACTTTTCAAAATGGGGAGTATTTTCAAAATGGTTTAGCATATTCGGGCAAGTATATCATTTACTTTGCAGATGGTAAAATAAAAGAAGAATTAACCATAAAAGATGGAAAGCTTAATGGTGCCTTTGTGAAAAATTATGAAAATGGAAAGCCGATCGAAGTTGGTAATTACGAAAATAATTTAAAGTTTGGTTTATGGACTCGTTACAGTGTGAATGGAAATTTAATAGCTCAAGCATCTTATTTAAACAATAAAAAAGACGGAAATTGGTTTGTGTATAATGAAGCTGGTGTTAAGCTATTTGAAATGGTTTACAAAGACGGTGAAAAAACTGGAATTTGGAATCAATGGGATGAAAATGGTAAATTAATTAAGTCTACTAATTATAGTGTATTATAATAATTTATATAAAAATTAAGTTTAAAAGCTCTTCATTTTTGTGAAGAGCTTTTTTTTATGTGTTTACTAAAAATTAATAATAAGCTAATATTCAGTAACCATAATGTTTATAAGGTATTCCGATATTTGCACCATGCTTCTAAACAATGATTATTCTGTCATTTCAAAAACAGATTCAAATTTACACTACGCTCAAACTATACAAAATGGTTTATTTCCGAAGGATAGACATTTTAAAAAAATGGTCAAAGACTTTTTTGTCATGCATCAGCCGCAACATATTATAGGTGGTGATTTTCATTGGTTAACAAAAAAAAATGACACAGTTTATTTTGCACTTTCAGATTGCACTGGACACGGTGTTTCAGGAGCAATGCTTTCAGTTTTAGGAATTAGTTTATTGAATTATGTAATCCAAAAAGACATTGAAAATGTTGGCGATATATTAACTGAACTTGATAAAAAGTGGATTGAAACCTTTAATAATGAAAACGATTCAGTTTTTAATAATGATTGGATGGATATAACTATTATTTCGCATAATACTAAAACTTGGGAGTTTCAATATGCAAGTGCTGGTGGTGAGTTTGCTATTTGTCAAAATAAAACTATTCAATTGTACAATGGAAATAAGTATCCAATTGGTGGATGGCAAATTGAAAAAAATAGAGTTTTTGATACGTTTAGAATTGATTTAAAAAAGAACGCCAAACTCTATTTTTTTTCGGATGGTTTTAAGCATCAATACAATAGCGACAATAAGAAAAAATTTACTCGAAAAAAATTGTTAGATTTATTATTACATTATCACACATTTTCAATGGAAAGTCAAAAAGAATTTATTGAATTTATTTTTTCTACCTGGAAAGATGGAATACACCAAACAGATGATGTAAGTTTAGTTGGTTTGGAGTTTCACTCATTTTAATGTTAAGTAATCGTTAAAATTTACTGCGCTTTTACATTTCAATTTAATATTATGGTAATATTAGCTTGACATTAATCTTAATTTGACTTCGTTTTTTTGTACTCGAAAAATAGAGAACATGTTCAAAAGAAAAGCAATCGCACTTATATTAGTAGTATTTACATTCCTTGCAAA
Organism: Bacteroidota bacterium; assembly: GCA_038327195.1. Lineage (GTDB taxonomy): Bacteria > Bacteroidota > Bacteroidia > B-17B0 > Aurantibacillaceae > UBA4416. The sequence continues at coordinate 101,599 of JBBQKU010000003.1, forward strand.
TGCTCAAAATGGTAAATTAGTTGGAAAAATAGTTGATGGAAAAACAGGTGAAACATTACCTGGAGCTGCTGTTGTTATTGAAGGAACTACAATTGGAACTGCAAGTGATTTTGATGGAAACTTTTCATTAGGAAATTTGAAGCCTGGAAAATATAATGTTGTGTGCAGTTATATAACTTATGAAAGCAAAAAATTTGTTGATGTAGTTATAAAAGCCAATGATGTCACTACATTTAATATAACACTTGAACAGTCATCTTCTGCGACTTTAGGAGAAGTAGTTATTCAGGCAGAAATGAATAAAGAAAATACGAATACAATACTTGTTATGCAAAAAAACAACGCAAGTGTAAGTGATGGTATTTCATCTGAAAGCATTAAAAAAACTCCTGATAGAAGTACAAGTGATGTTATCAAGCGTATTAGTGGAGCTACTATACAAGATAATAAGTTTGCAATCATTAGAGGAATGAGTGACCGTTATAATGCAGCATTTATTAATGGAGCGCCATTACCTAGTTCTGAAAGTGATAAAAAAGCATTTTCGTTTGATATTTTTCCAGCTAATATTTTAGATAATATTATTATTTTAAAAACGGCAACGCCTGATTTAACTGGTGAATTCGCTGGTGGAGTTATTCAAATTAATACAAAAAGTATTCCTGAAAAAAACTCACAAAGTATTTCCTTTGGAGGAGGTTATAATCCTCAAACTACATTTAAAGATTTTAAAACCTATAAAGGTGGAAAAACAGATTGGTTAGGTGTTGATGATGGCACGAGATCATTACCAGGCAGTTATCCTAATCCAGGATTTACAACCGACAAAAATCAACAAATTGAGGATGCAAGATTATTTAATTATGATTGGTCAATAAAAACAAAAAAGGCATTGCCAAATATGAATTTTCAGTACTCCTTAGCTAATGTAGGTAAGTTTTTAAAAAGAGATATTGGAAGCGTTTTTGCTGTGACATACAATAGTAATATTAATACCACTTATACAACACGTAGAACATTTAATGAGCAAGGTGAAAATTATCCAGTTGATAAATTATCCGAATATCATGACACTACATTTTCTAAAGTAATTTTGTCGAGTGCCATTTGGAACCTCTCTTATAAATTAAATTCTAACAATCAAATCGGACTAAAAAATCTATACAGTATAAATTCTGAAGATAGAGTAATTACAAGAAGTGGCGCCACAGATATTGTTTCTAGTGTTTGGGAAAGGTCTAATGTCAGATGGTTTACTCAAAATAAAATTTATTCAGGACAATTAAATGGAGATCATTATATTGAAAAAGCAAAAATAAAAATAAAATGGGTTGCGGGTTATAGTGATATAACAAGAGATACTCCTAATCTTAGAAGAATAACACGAGCAAAAACATCAGCACTTGAAAATGACTCTGTTCCTTTTGCAGCGGTTATTGGAAATCAAGGTGTGTCACCAAGTAGTTGTGGTTCTATGCTTTTCATGAAAACAAATGAATCAATGAAGAGTGTTAAGTACGATGTAAGTAGATCGTTTGTTGTTGGTAAATCAAAACATGAAATTCAAATTGGTGGTAGCCATATTTACAGAGATAGAACTTTTAATGCAAGATTATTAGGCTATAATTTTTATACATTTGGTTCTAAAGTTTACAAAAACGACAGTTTACTTGGCTTAGATGATGCTAATCTTTTTAACAGTGCAAATATTGGAATCGTTAATGGACCAGGAAAAAAAGATGGTGGATTTCTAGTAACAGAAGCAACAACACCACTAGATAATTATCAAGCGTCTTCTTTTTTACATGCAGGTTATTTAATGGGGGATTCTAGATTTTTTGATAATAAATTGAGATTTATTTATGGGGCAAGATTAGAATCATACAACCAAAAACTATCGACTATAATTAGTGGGGTTCCTGGAAAAACAGACACAACAGTAATTGATATTTTGCCATCTGTTAATATGGTATACGGTTTAACGGATAAAATAAATATTAGATTAGCTTACTTTAAAACCGTTGCAAGGCCTGAGTTTAGGGAATTGGCACCGTTTACCTTTTTAGATTTTACGACGAATTACCAAATTTCAGGAAATAGTGGTTTGCAAAGATCTAAGATAGACAACTATGACGTGAGGTTAGAATGGTTTCCAGGAGCAGGACAAATAGTTTCAGTTTCAGGTTTTTATAAAAAAATAAATAATGCTATTGAACAGGTTCTTGACCTTGGGTCACCAAATGCAATCACATTTGCAAATTCACCTTTAGCAACAAATATTGGTGCTGAATTAGAATATCGTTTTAAATTAAGTACGCTATTTAAAGCTGATTCCTCGAAGTTTTTATCAAACACAACTATATTTTCAAATTTTGCATATATAAAATCAACTGTTGATAATAGAAATACTAATGGAGGAGAAATTAGACCATTACAAGGTCAGTCGCCTTATATAATTAATGCGGGAATTCAATATTTAGATAATGATAAAAACTGGGGTGTAAGTTTTTCTTATAATTTAATAGGCAGACGAATTGTAATCGTTGGAGGGCCAACAGAACCAAGTATTTGGGAAAATCCTAGACATGTATTAGATCTTCAGTTGTCAAAAACATTTAAGCAGAAATTCGAATTGAAATTTAATATTCGTGATATGCTTGCTCAAAATCAAATCAGATATCAGGATATAAATAATAACGGAAAATTAGATAAAGGTTCTTTACAAGAAAATCAAAACTTAACACATAGCTACAAGTATGATAATATTTTCATGAATACAAAAGTTTCACCAACATTATCTTTTTCGTTCTCTTATAAAATATACTAAATAAATTAATATACTTTGAATGAAAAAAAAACTATTGATATTTTTTAGTTCAACATTAATAGTTGTTTTATTATCAGCTTTCGAAGTTTATTATACAAACGGATGCCCTTATCATACAGGATCTCCAGCAGATGGGTTAACATGTAACTCTTGTCATTATGGAGGAGTCATTACTCCAACCATTTCTATAAATGTTTTACCTGCATTTGCTCCAGGAAATATGTATAATCCTGGCACAACATATACAATTTCAGTTTCTGGTATAGGATATACTTTTTATGGTTTTGATGTAGAAATTATTAATTCTCAAAGTTCTATTGCAAGTTCAGTTTTGGATTTCGGTATTATGAATAGTATTTCACCCTCAGAAACCATAAATTCTCCTTTACCGGGATGGACCTATTCAGACATTATGCATACTGCACCAAAATCAAGTTCATTTAATTTTGAATGGACGGCTCCGTTAAGCGGCGTTGGTTATTTGTACTGTGCTTTATTGGGGGTTAATTATAATGGAAGTACTTCTGGCGACCATGCTTCTTTTATTAATATGACGCTAAGCCCAGCTGTGACTAATGATGTTTCTGAAGTTTTAGCGAATGATTCAATTTTAAATGTATCAATTTTTCCAAACCCTTGTTCAGAGTCAATAAATATAGATTATTATTTAAAATCAGCAACAACAGTTCAAATTAGATTGTTTGATTTAAATGGCATTGAGGTTTATGAGTTTCTTAATATCGAACAGCAAATGGGGCAACACAAGCTGAAGTTTAATATTCCGCATTATTTATTAAAAGGATTATACTTTATGAAAATGAATGTATTTAGTAAAGTAAAAACAAAAAAAATACTTCTGAAATAAATTTTCAATCCTATATTCAAGGTTTAAGTTTAATCAATATTAAGGTTATGTAAAATTCAGCCTTTTTTAGTAACCTTAAGTTAATGTAAGTGTAAGCTAATGGTAAAGTTTAGTTAATAGAAACTGAAGATTGGAAAATTATTTTTGTATCGTAAAAAATATAAAAAAACACACAAAAAAATGAAAAAAATTTATTTATTCGGTGCAGCTCTATTAGCTAGCTCACTTTTAAATGCTCAGGCATTTACATGGGATGTAACATCTTACAAAGGTGCTTTCCCAATTACAGATGGTACACCAGCAACAGATTGGACTTCTCAGTGGACAGAATGGGATCCAGAAGTTAAAGTTTATGGTGCGCCAACAACTACAGTAACAGGAAACATTACTGCTAGCACTACTTGGAGTGGAATAGTTTATTTAAATGGATTTGTTCACGTTGTTGCTCCTGCAGAATTAACTATTCTTCCAGGAACTGTTATTAGAGGAAAACAAACTGACGTTACTGTAACGCCTGGTGTTTTAGTTATTGCAAGAGGTGCTAAAATTCATGCAGTTGGTACGCCAGCTCAACCAATTGTTTTCACTTCAATAAAGTCTGAAACTGCTGGTCGTTCATCTGGAGATTGGGGAGGTGTAATTCTTTGCGGTAACGCTTTAGTAAATGTTCATACATTAACTACTACAGTTGGAGCTTTTAAAGAAATGAAAGTTGAAGGATTTGTTTCTGATGAACCTACAGGTCTTAGACATTTTGGGGGTAACAACCCAGCAGATAATTCAGGAGAAATGTCTTACGTTAGAATTGAATTTGCTGGTGTATCATTAAATCCTGCTATTTTAAATAATGAGATTAATGGTTTAACATTAGGCGCAGTTGGTTCTGGAACTAAATTAGATCATATTCAAGTTTCTTTTTCTGGAGACGATTCTTTCGAATGGTTTGGTGGAACTGTAGATGCTAAATATTTAATTGCAAATAGAGGTAAAGATGATGATTTTGATACTGATAATGGATTTAGTGGTCGTGTTCAATTTGGGCTATCTGTAAGAGATCCATATATTGCTGACGATTCTGATCCAACTTATGAATCTAATGGTTTTGAATGTGATAATAATGGTGTTGGTGCTTATTCTGGATTACCATTAACAAAAGCTGTGTTTTCAAACATGACTTTAATCGGGCCTTATGGCGACGGTACTGCTTACGGTTTAGTATCAAGTGTTAACCCACATCATAAATCTGGGGCTCACTTACGTAGAAATATGGCTCAATCAGTTTTTAACTCTTTATTTGTTGGTTGGCAGCGAGGGTTACGTTACCAACAAGCAAGTACTATGGATAACATTACTGCTCCTGCATCAGCTGATAGTTCTAACTTTTTTCAAAATAACGTAATAACTGATGTTACCGGTACTCCAACAGTACAAACAACGTTTGTAAATGATGGTACCGTATTTACTCAACTTTGGTATAATGCTTATGCTGCAACAAATAATATTGATACAGTTAAAACTGCTGCTCAAATTAATTTTGTTAATGCATTTACTGCTTTAGGTAATGTTCCTGACTACCGTTTAAAAGCTGCTTCAACTGAAACAACTGGAGCATCATTTACAAATATTAAATTTGTTGGTGGGTTTACTGGACTTAATGAATCGGCAAGTAGTTTTGTAAATTCATTCGTTGTATATCCTAATCCAGCAAGCCAAAACACTAATATTTCTTTTGCACTTGTTGAGAATAATAAAGTTACAATTTCAGTATATGACGTATTAGGAAATTTAGTTTCTCTAGTATCTCAAAATAATGATTTTGTAAAAGGAAATAACACTGTTTCAATTAATACGTCAAGCTTATCTAGCGGAATATATTATATTTCATTAGAAGCTAATGGGTCAAAAGAAACAAAAAAATTGGTTATCAATAAATAATTTTAATTAAAAAAGTAAAGGGCGCGAATACTCTTCGTGCCCTTTTTTTATAAATGGAAAAAAAATACCATATTTTATTTTGCGTAAACGAAAAAAGTCAAATTTTAAAAGCAATTTCGTTTTTAAAAGAAAAGGACTATGCCATTTATATTGCCCATACAGAAATTGAATTAAATAAATACTTAATTGAATTTTCAATTGATCTTGTAATTATTGAATTAGATTTCGAATTTAAAGATGCAATAAGTATCACAAATGAAATTCGTACTCTAAAATCTATCATACAACCTAATATTATTATTTTTTCTAATAAACAAGACGATTATATTCAAATTACGGCTTTTAATGCAGGGGCCGATGATTATATCTGCACGCCAATTAAACCTATTTTATTAGAAGCAAGAATTGAAGCTTTTAAGAAACGAAGAGTAGAAGAAGTTTCTATTAATGATATTAATTTAAGTCTAAATAAAAAGTTTTATGTAGATAGAGACCAATATTTAGTAATTACTGAGGCTGGAAAAATAAGTTTACCTAGAAAAGAATTTGAAATGGTTGATTTAATGTTCCAGAATACAAAGAAAATTTTCACCAGAAATGATTTTGCAAATATTATTTGGCATTCAAGTGAAGTTGCAAATAGTAGAACAATTGATATTCATATCCGAAATATTAGAAAACTACTTGGAAATGAAATCATTAGAACGTCTAAGGGAATTGGGTATAGTTTAAATATATAGACTCAAAACACCCATTTTTTTAGGGCCTTTTCCTTTTTAAAGCTAAAAACGTAATTTATAAGCAATAAATTGTTCAAATCTTCTTCATTAAATGGCCTATTTTGAGTTAATCAAGTTGTGTTTTTAACTTTTTTTGTTTAATATTGTATATATGAAGTTTAATAATTTTTTCACCGTTATCATTTTGTTGCTATCTTTTTGCGCATCTACATCTGTATTTGCACAAACGGGAGGAAGAAAAAAAGAACATCGTAATCAACGTGGCGGTGGATTATTTACTCGTAAAAAAAGTGGGGGTCATGCAGATGCTTTTGCCAAAGGAGGAAGTAAAAAAAGTTTTTTAGCACGTATTTTTAAAGGTAAAAAAAGTAATGGACCTTGGGTTTACAAAAAGACTAATCCTGGTATTAAACAAAAGAAAGAGCAACCACGTTTATTTTCTAGAAATAGAACAAAATCCAAGCGTTATAGAGATGGGGTTTTAGCAAATCAAAACAAAAAACGTGCTTCTTCCCGTAATAGAGGTAATGCTAGCTTCGGTAAAAAGAAACATTAATAAAACAATATAACTTTTTATAAAATCTCATCTTAAGAAAGGTGAGATTTTTTATTTTTGCATAATCTATACTATAAACATGAATGTATTAATTTTAGGATCAGGAGGAAGAGAGCATGCATTTGCTTGGAAATTGGCTCAAAGTAAACAATTAGAAAATCTATATATTGCCCCAGGTAACGCTGGCACTGCCCAATGCGGAACCAATGTAAATATTTCAATTTCGGATTTTGAAGCAATAAAAAATTTAGTTTGGAAAAAAAGTATTGATATGGTTCTAGTTGGGCCAGAAGATCCACTAGTTAATGGTATTCATGATTATTTTTTGCAAGACGAAATTTTAAAAGAGATACCAGTAATTGGCCCTAAAAAAGATGGAGCTCAGTTAGAAGGAAGTAAAGATTTTAGTAAACAATTTATGCTAAAACATGGCGTGCCAACTGCTAAATACAAAAGTTTTACCGCTGCCAATATTAATGAAGCCTCAGATTTTTTGGAATCTTTAAGTCCGCCTTATGTTTTAAAAGCAGATGGTTTAGCTGCGGGAAAAGGTGTGTTAATTATTGACGATATAAACGAAGCTAAACAAGAGTTACAAAACATGATTTTGAATTCTAAGTTTGGTACTGCTGGAAATACAGTAGTTATTGAAGAGTTTTTGAAAGGAATTGAATTGTCAGTATTTGTATTAACCGATGGAAAATCCTATAAAATTTTACCAGCTGCAAAAGATTATAAACGCATAGGAGTTGGTGATACAGGCTTAAATACAGGCGGAATGGGCGCTATTAGTCCTGTTCCCTTTGCCAACCAAGCTTTTATTGATAAGGTAGAAGAACAAATTGTAAAACCTACTATTAAAGGTTTACTAGAAGATAACATTGATTATCGTGGATTTATTTTTATTGGTTTAATGAATGATGATGGTGAACCAAAAGTAATTGAATACAATTGCCGCATGGGTGATCCTGAAACTGAAGTAGTAATTCCACGCATCGAATCTGATTTACTAGATTTGTTGCAAGGTGTTGCTTCTCAAACACTTCACACCAAGCAATTTAGTGTAAGTGCAAAAACTGCTAGTGCAGTAGTTTTAGTGTCGGGTGGCTATCCCGAAGATTATGAAAAACATATTGAAATCAGTCATTATAAATCTACTGAGGATAGTTTAGTTTTTCATTCAGGAACTATTTTAAAAAATGATAAAGTGGTAACAAATGGTGGACGCGTTTTTGCCATTACGTCTTTTGGTGATACCATCAAAGAAGCGGTTACTAAAAGTTTTGCTACTGCAGAAAACATTACTTACAATAAAAAATATTACAGAAATGATATTGGAAAAGATTTAATGTTACTTGTAAAGTAATACTATTAGATGAATCCTTTAGTTCAAAGCTTGGTTGCATTAATCTGTCATCTTATTATTTGGGCGTGTCCTTTCAGGCCGGGTTTTCCGTTCAATCTTTTTTTCATTCCTCAAAAAAGGATTTCACATCTATCCCTCACGCAGATTTAATGTGAGCCGAATAATTAATTTTCAATTGAATCCTAAACTGCAAGAGGGATGCAAGTGGAAAGCTTTTTTAAATGTTTACATTTAAAAAACTTGCAGCGACAGCCCGTTCTGGCCTCCGCCAGACTTGCCATATTAATTAAAATCATTAACTTTTATATTAATAATATTATTAGGGAATGCTTTAAAGGTCTAGATTTCCGTTCAAACCCACATGCGATTTTAAAATGAATCGAATATAAAATATATTTCGAAATGGTACTACATAAATTTTTTTTTGAATATCAAATCACATAGATTTAATACAATCAATAAAAAATTTCACTTTATTTTTATCTAAATCAGGGTATAAACCATGGCCTAAGTTTGCTATATAACGTTGTTTACCAAACGCGTTTACCATTTTTTTAGCTTCCAATTCAATCGTTTTTTCATCAGCATATAATAAACAAGGATCAGCATTGCCTTGTAACGTTTTATTGCTACCAACAATAATACGCGCATCTTGTGGATTAATTGTCCAATCCAAACCAATGGTGTTGCAATTTAATTTAGCCATATTTGATAATGCAAAATGTGCATCCTTTGCAAATACTGTAACTGGAGCAAGTGGAGAAATGGCATCACAAATTTTAGAAATATATTGTAATGAAAATAAGTTGTATTGGTCATTACCTAAAACGCCTGCCCAACTATCAAAAATTTGAATCATATCGGCGCCTGCAACAATTTGAGCTTTTAAATAATTGATTGTGCTTTGTGTAATTTTTTCAAGTAATTGATGTGCTAATGTAGGCTCTTGATACATCAATTTTTTTGCCTGACTAAATGTTTTACTTCCACTTCCTTCAACCATATAAGCCATTATCGTCCACGGTGCGCCCGCAAATCCAATTAATGGCACTCTGTTATTTAATCCTTTTTTTGAAAGCTCTATCGCCTTTATAACGTAGTTTAAATCATTTGCATCTGCAATACGCAACGCATCAATGTCAGATTGAGTTTTAATTGTTTTTTCAAAATGCGGACCTTTAGCCTCAATCATTTGGTAAGGTAAACCCATTGCTTCTGGTATTACCAATATATCTGAAAAAATAATGGCAGCATCTACACCTAAAATATCAACCGGCTGAATGGTAACTTCTGCCGCCATTTCCGGAGTTTTCACAAAGTCGATAAAGTTTTTTGCCTTAGCTCTTACTGCTTTATATTCTGGTAAAATTCTCCCTGCTTGGCGCATTAACCATACAGGAACTCTTTCTACATTTTCTCCTCGTGCTGCTCTTAAAATTAAATCGTTTTGATACATATTAATTAAATATTTCGTTTAAATTATTTTTTATGCGGTTACAAATATCGTTTAAAGGTAAATCATTTTCATCTTCTCCAAATGGGTCTTCTATCTCTTCGGCAATTAATTCGATGCTTGCAAACACGTATAATACAATTACTGTTATTGCAATAGTAAGGTAACCAAATTCGCTTGCAAAAAATATGGGTAGAGACAAGCAGTACAATAAAATCATTTTTTTTAGAAATATATTATATGAATAGGGTATTGGTGTGTTTTTAATCCGTTCGCAAGCACCACAATTATCTGTAAATGATTTTAATTCATCATTTAAAATAATTAAATGGTCACCTGTTAAATCTTTATTTTGATGCAGGTTAAAAATCTTTTTGTACAAATGTTTCGCAACCACATTGGGTTTATGTTGAGCATCAGCAAATTCTTCTAATTTAAACGTTTTAGTTTCCTGAAATTCGGACTGAACGTAATTATTTCGCAAGTGATTTTTAACAGAAAAAATATAATTTGAAATTAAAATTTTAAATTCTTCTCTATCAGATTTATGCGTAATAAATGCTGATAATTTTAAAGATAAATTTCTAGAATTATTAACGACGTTCCCCCATATTTTTCGGCCTTCCCACCATCTATCGTAAGCAGTGTTGGTTCTAAAAACAAGTAACATGGATAATACAAATCCTAAAATGGAATGCATGACCGTTGGGTTTTTAGTATTTAAATGAAAATAATATAATTCAAGATATACGATAACGGCAGCATAAATTCCAATACTTATTAATGAAAAAAATAGAAGGCGAAAGGTGTCGCTTTTATGAAACTGAATAATGAGTTTTAACCAATCTTTTGGGTTGTATGTTACCATAAGGCGCTAAAGGTAGCTTTTATTTTAAAGTTTTTGGTTGAAAAACCTAAATTATAGGGCACAAAAAATGGGTAAGCTACTTTCATCGCACCGCTACAACCATCTACCCTTGCTATGTTCCCATCCTGGGGGATTTGACAGGAGCTGGTCGTGAAAGACTTACCCGCTGCAAAAATAGAAAAATATTTCGTTATTCGCATAATTTTCGCAAAATTTGTACGTTGCTACTTTAAAAGCAATTTTAACCTTATACTATGAATATTTCAATTGTTATTCCATTATTTAATGAAGCTGAATCGTTGCCTGAATTACATAGCTGGATTAAAACTGTAATGGATCATAATAAATTATCATACGAAATTATTTTTGTAGATGATGGCAGTAAGGATAAATCGTGGGAAGTTATTGAAGGTTTAGCAAGTGAAAATCCAGAAGTAAAGGCATTAAAATTCAGAAGAAACTATGGAAAATCTCCAGGCTTATACGTTGGGTTTGAAGCCGCGAAAGGTGATGTTGTTATTACCATGGACGCTGATTTACAGGATTCGCCTGACGAAATTCCTGAACTATATAAAATGATTACTGAGCAAAATTTTGACTTAGTAAGTGGCTGGAAACAAAAGCGTTTTGATAACGCATTCACTAAAAACATCCCATCAAAATTATACAATTGGACTAACCGAAAAATATCAGGCATTAAGTTGCATGACATGAATTGTGGTTTAAAAGCTTACAAAAAAGAAGTAGTAAAAAGCATTGAAATTTATGGAGAAATGCACCGATTCATCCCTGTTTTAGCTAAAAACGCTGGCTTTTATAAAATTGGTGAAAAAGTTGTTCAACACCAAGCTCGAAAATATGGCGTTAGTAAATTTGGATGGGAACGTTTTATAAATGGCTTCTTAGATTTATTGACTATTACTTTTTTATCAAAATTTGGAAAACGCCCCATGCACTTTTTTGGCTTAATGGGAACGTTAATGTTTGCAGTTGGATTATGTACTGCCTTGTATTTAGGTTGTGATAAATTATACCATGTATTTACTCATGTTCATGCACGTTTATTAACTGACCGCCCTTCTTTTTTCATCTCCTTAACGAGCATGGTTTTAGGAACCATGTTGTTTTTAGCTGGTTTTATTGGCGAACTGATTTTACGTAATTCAGGAGATAGAAATAATTATTTGTTAGAGAAAAAAATAAATCTTTAATTTATTATGGCAGAGGAACAACCGAAGCGTAGACAACGCAATCCTCTTTCAGCTGAAGAATTAAAATACTTCATAAAATTAAAAAAACTAAAACAGCTCGAAAAAATTGAAGAATTTAAGAAGACCAAGTTTTATAAGTTTTTTAATTCATTAAATATTATCCTGTTTTCAATCATTTCGTATTATATTTTTAGTGTGTTTTTTGCTTGTAACTGGCAGGAAGAAATCATAAAAAATGTAACATATTCTCGCAAAGGAGGCTTTGTTGAAGAAGCTCAAAATTATTCAATTACCGAAGTTGATTTAGAAACCTATAGTGGAAAACGTTTTCTAGTAAAAACAGATTTATTTTTTGTTGAACCAATGCCGTTTCAGCATATTTATATTGGACGAGATTTTATATTTAACAAGGCCCTAAAGACCAAATTTGTTGGGGATGAGCGCGAGTTTTGGAATTTTACAACTTACCCTTGTTTTATTTTATGTTCTTTTGCATTGCTACTTGGTTTTGCAATTTATAAACTTGATAGACATCTCAATGGAAACGGCTTGCTTATGGCCTTTGGCTTATTCTTTTTATCCTGTTTGTATTTTATTTGTATTTAATAATTTTATTTTATCTATCTAACGTTTTCGGGCTTTTAAAATATTTTTATTGGGTTAACAGCTCCGCTGAATTTTGCGTAAAGGAAATTGGGATGGTAATCCTGCGGAAATACTAACTCTGTAGTCATGATGCTAGAGCATGGAAATATTTTACCTAATAAAAGGTTTATCCCAGTCATTAATAACATTATAAAAAAAGTCGCAGATTAGCCCCGCATTAGCCTACACTCAAAATCCAGCAGAGTGGAGATAATTCAGCATCTCCAAATTTCGCAGTTAATTCAACTTTAATTATTTCATCTTTATTCATTACTAACCGTACTAGTAACATTAAACGGCTATAAATTTTATAGCCGTTTAACAATTTTCGTTAAAATATATACCCTATAACCAACTTAGCATAGAATGGTGTACCTGGTGTATAATGTAATTCATCAACAGATTTAGTTTCGTTTTTCAAACGAGTTTCAGTATCAAATTGTGCTTCGTTCCAATTTGTGTTTAATAAATTTTCAATTAGTAAGCCAATCTTATAATGTTTAGATTTATAATTAGCAGTTAAATCAACCACATTATAACCATGAGCTACAATTGTATTGGATTCGTTAGCAGGCCTATCTTTCATATAGCGGTAACGTAACCCTCCTTCAAAACCTTTTACTTTAATAGTTAACCCACCAACAGATGTTAAAGTAGGCGCTAAAGGAATATAAGAATTGGTAGTTTTTTGATAGCCAAACAAGGTGTCAATTAATTTTCCATTTGACATATTAAAATCAGCGTCTAAATATAGCCACGATAGTAATTGAGCTCTTCCACTTAAATCAAAGCCATAACGCCTACTAGCACCCTTGTTTTCAGTAGTTCCATCATCACCTACATATACTAATTCATTACTTAAATCCATTCCCCAAATAGCGGCAGAAATAACCGTATTTTTAATATGAAATAAAGTTCCTATTTCCGAACTAACAGCAATTGGTAAATGATGTTGGTGTTTATCTTGAATAGATGAGCGCGCATCATTTGAATGGTAACCACTGCCGATATTAAAAAAGAATTGTAATCTGTCGTTAGCTGTATAAATTAAATTCAATTTAGGACTTATAGCAGATTGATAATTAAATCCTGAATAGTTTGTGTGTGTAGAATCAGTAGGTAATAAATCTTCTACGTCAAACACAAAATAATCATAACGTGCCCCTAACTCAGCTCTAAAATGACTACTGAAACGAAACACTTCGTTTACAAAAACCGCATTAGAACGTTCGTGAATGTTTGAATGCGCTCGCGCGGTTAATCGTTCTCTTTGGGGTGCATGCCACAATTGGTTTTCAATTTCATCAGAGCGAAATGTAGCGCCAATGGTAAATTTATCATACATATTAAAGAGTTTATGCCCAATAGTATATTTTGTATTTACGCCTTTAATGGTACGGTTATCATCTTGTTCTATCATATCTCCATTAACCGAATCGTTTAAAAAGAAAGTGAAATCTGAAAATAATTTAAAGCGATAGGTACAAGCATACGCTTGAGTCTCAAACTCACCTGATCCTAATTTTGTGCTATAGGTTAAGTTGTAATTATTGCGTTGAGTTGTTCCTCCTTCATTTGGGTCGATACTTCCATAGCGAGAAATTAATCCTGCTGCAACAGCTCGTTCAGGTATTTGACCTGACGCATTCCATGATGAACCAAAACCAGAAACCGAAAATTGTATTTTACTATAATCGTTTAATAGAATGGTTGTCTTTGAAAAGATATTTGTCCTTTTAAAATCCTGATTGATTTTAAAATAGCCATTATTATTAATGACGTCTGCCGCAAAATATGAAGACACATTTTTGCTTTTGATAGGAACTTGTAATAGTGCTAAGCCTCTTGTGCTTGTAATAGCATTAGTGCTGGGCACAGAACCTGTTTCTAACTGTATCAAATTATTAGGTAAGGAGTCGTAAGTTTTAAAGCCTACCGCAGCTCCCGTCGCAAAATCTCCATACAGAGGAGACGATGTTCCTTTAAAAACATTCATACCTTCAACAACTTCTGGAATTAAAAAATGTAAATCAGCATACCCTTGTCCATGGCCATGACTAGGCATGTTAACTGGCACTCCATCCACAAAAGTGGCAATGTCTGTTCCATGATCACAATCAAAACCTCGTATAAAAATTTGCTCAGCTTTACCGCCACCAGCATGCTGGGCTATAAATAAACCTGGCACTAATCGTAATAAATCTTGAGCCGAATTTTTAGGGCGGTTTGCAAAACTAGCTTGATTTATAAAGGATGATGATGCCGCTGATACAGGCTTATCTGCGGCAATGGCTATTTCGGTTAGATTAACTGATTTTGAAACTAATAAAATAGTTAAGTTAATTGTATCGGAAGAAGTTGCCTCTACTTTTAAAACTTGTTTTTCATAGCCTGCTTTCTCAAACTCAATTTCATAAGAACTAAAAGGGATATTCATAAAAAAGAAATTCCCGTTATCATCTGAGTGTGAATGACTATTTGTTTTATCTATATTGACATATACGTCAACTAAGGTTACTCCAGTTTCTTTGTCTTTTACAACACCATTAATTGTTGCTTGTTGTGCATACAATTTACTGCATAGAAATGCAAAGAACACTAGAATAAACAGAAAATGTTTATTCATATTGTAATTATTAAATTTTTGATAACTCTGTTATAGAGTTGTTAAATTATAAGCATGTTAAATAATTCACACAATAATTATTGCATGAAGGTTATATGCTTGAAAATAAAAAGAGAAATTATACTTTTGGTGGGGGACTATTAATTTCAATAAACACAAAAGTTAAATTGTGTAATGATTTTGTTGTATGTTTAGTATAAATACTTCTATTACTAAACATGAAATTAAATGTTTCTAATAAATGAATAGACGTTTCTTCGCTTAACTTTTGAGAAGATTGTTTTTCTGAAGGGTTTGTATGTTCATGTATATGATCATCCACAAGTTCTTCATGTAAATGATGATGTCCATGTTCGTGGTGTTCAGTAGCTAAATGATGTACCTTCCAAAAAGTGTGCGCTAATATATCCTGAATTATAAGTGTTAATGGTTTTAGTTGAATTGCAACGTAGAACACTAACATTATATATATAAACACTTTTTTCACTTTACATAATTACGAAAAAAGTCTGTAGTGATACTGAAGATTTATATATGATTTCTACTAATCTAATCTTAAATTTGTGTTTCTAATGATTACTCCATCACACATAATTTCAATAATATAATTTCCTGGCACTAATTCACCTTGTCCTTCAATGCTCCGCTGAATTTTGCATAAATAAAATTGGGATGGTAATCCTGCGGAAACACTAACTCTGTGGTTATTATACTAGAGCAAGGTAATATCTTACCTAATAAAAGGTTTATCCAAGCCATTAATAACTCTATAAAAAAAAGCCGCAGGATTAACCCCGCATTAGCCTACACACAAAATCCAGCGGAGCGGGGCGGGTGTCGGTATACTTTTATTTTTACTGAACCTTATGGAATAATTTTTATAGGTTTTGAAAATAAATTCTTTTTACTAAATGTAAAATCGCTTCCGTAAAAATTCAAGTTTTGTTTATTTTCAAGGGTAATAGAAATGTATCCATTATATCCTCCAGTTGTTAAATTAAATGCAGAAAGTTCAGCGGGACTAAAAGTAATTATACTATTTCCGTTAACAATGGGCTTATAAATATCATTATCACTATTAAGACCATCAAATAGTCTAATTTCAAATCCATTTGTAGTTACATTTACAACTCCAGTCAGATTAATAGTAAAACCTGAACTTTTGCTTATGCTGTCAGGAGCCACATTAAAATTATTGCATGAAGGTGTGTTACTATTAAAGTAGTTAAATGATGGTATTCCATTACTTCCTAGCACTTGCCAAAATTCGTTACCAAAATTAACTGCTGAATAATTTCGGTATCCTTTGTAAACGCTGTCAAATTCTATCACCTGATTAGTACACAGTAATTTATTTATATTACTACCAATTCCGTATTCAGGATCGGGTCTTGCAGGATTGAAGAAGTAAACCTCAGAAAAAGCTCCGTTGTCAGTATACGTAGAACTTATTATATTAGTCCATTTAACAGAATTAAAACTTCCAGAATAAACGCTTGAGGTAGAAATACTATAAGGACTATTTGTAAATGTTGTTTGCGGAAGAATTGAATCGGTTTTTTTATTTTTTTTGCAAGAATACACCACACAAAAAATTAAGACAAATATTATAGACTTATTAAACATTTATTTCTATTTAGATAAAAGTACAAATTTATAACGAAATATTTGTCAAGATATTGTTCTTTGTCAACCGATAATTTGTCTACGGAGAATTTTCAAACCCATTATCCCTAACGTTTTGCAGCTACTGGTAGTTTTTTGCTAAGTCCAAGTTACACATTTGAGCGTTAACCCGCAAAAAATTACCAGTAGGTGCTGTTAGCTGAAGTAGGGTGGCACTTAGTTCGATACGTTCTGCTTATTTTACTGTCGCTAATTCGTCCAAGTGAGATTTATAATTTACAAGTAACAACTTATTTTTGTCGGCAATTACGTCTTCCATAATTTTTGTCTTTTTGCCGAAGCTTTTCATTTGACTGTCAAAAATATGATTGTCGCTTAGGTAATATGCATTGTCGTCGCAAACAGAAAGTGGTATTTTACTAAAGTCAATCCTACCTTTTTTGTCGGAGTACTTTTTAATGTAGGCATCATAGTCGTCTTTGTTGTCAGGTTCTTTGATTTGTCTTTGTTTTTCAAAAGCATAAACCAAAGTGTCGTTGAGTATATAGAAGTCAATTGAATGATAACCTGCTTCGGCGTTAAATCGTGTTTTTATTAGTACAAGTTTTTTGTCTGCGTAGTAAACATAAACTGCACCACCACGAGCGGACATATTTGGATAGAATTTCTCTGTCAATTTTTTTGAGCTGAGTTTATTGTCAATAATAAGTCTATAGTCGTCAATTTTTTTAACGTCTGAGTCAGAAGTCGGACTAAAAGCAAGACTGGTTAGTATGGCGAATAATATTATAAGTCTTGATGTCATAATGTCGAATTTTGTCGGTGGGTTGTCTGTCCACCCTATTGCAGCTAACTTACTTATATGTCGCATTTTATCAGCCTTATTTATTTTACCAAATATATTCATTAATACTACAAATTAGCTAATCCTCAACCTAATCATAAAAAAAGAGTTTCAGTAATTACTGAAACTCTTTTTGTTAATCTGTCTATTTCTATTAATCTAATCTTAAGTTTGTGTTTCCAATGATTACTCCATCACATGTAATTTCAATAATATAATTACCTGGCACTAATTCTCCTTGTCCTTCGCAGTATGTTACTCCGCTTATTTCTACATTAGCGTAATTTAAAGTTTCTTTACCTGCAAAATATCCTCCCGATTTATTAAATGTAAAACGGTAATTGTCATCGTAATTTTTTGCCATCTCTTTTCCGTCTGGTGTTACAATTCTTACAAAAACAGTTTTTTCACCACTTTTCGCAATTTTATTTTCACCTAATGAAAAAGATACTTTAATTTTTTGTGTACGAGATGCTTTTGTTGTTTCTATTTCTTTTTTCCCACCACTTTTAAATTTAACACCTTTAGCTGCCACATTAAAACACGATAAGATAGAGCCTTTTTGTATGGTCGCACTTAAATCATCTTTTTCTTTATTCAAGTTAGTGATTTTTCCTTTTTCGGTTGCTAAGTCTTTTAATACATTATCTTTTTCAATGATTAACGTTTTGTTTAAAGTTCCTAACGAATCGATTGTACGTACATAACCACGCATAATTTGGCGTAAGGTTTCTGTTTCTTTTCTAAGCTTTGCAATAATATATGGGTCGCCTTTATGTTTTTCAGCATTTTCTAATAATTCAGCTATTTCTGCTTTCTTAGCATCAATTTCGGCTTGTAATGCGGCATCATTTGTTTTAAGTGAGCCGTAATCTTTTTGTAATTGAAGCAATTCATTTTTTATATTATCTCGTTCAACAAAAATTTGTTCTTTTAAAACAATAGTGTCAGCAACAACATTCTTCTCTTGTAAGTACATCCAAAACGTAATAGCATTGGTAATTGCCAAAAGGCCAATTAGTATCCATAATAAACCCGATTTTTTGCGATCGTCGTTTGATGTGTTTTCTTCCATGTTATAATTAATTTGTTACAAAACTAATATAAAAAACAAAGTCCATAGCGAAAGTTTTTCACTATGGACTTTTAATTAAATTAATAATGCTATTGAGTTATGCCTAATTTTTTTGCAATTGCTGGAGGTAATGCTTTTTTATGCAACATAATACTTGTTGTTTTGTACAAAACATAACTTTCTGAAGCGTAAAAATAACCATCACATTCGTTACGTTCTTTACCCCATGAGTTTTTTACAATATAATACGGTGTATTGTTTTGGTCTTTAACCAAACCTACTACATGCATTCCATGGTCATCTTGTGTTTCGTAATTATCAAATGCTTGTTGACGTAAACTTTGAGTAATCACTAGCTGAGGTTGAGGTTTTTTAACCATTTCAGCTTTTTGATCGTCTGTCATTTCAGCAATTGGAGTTTCAGGCACAATAGCTAAGCCGTCTTTAAAACGGAAACCTTTTTCGCTCACATCAGCTGCCCAAGCAAATGTGTAACCATTAGTAATAGCATATTGCATAACCTCTTGTAATTCATTTAATGGAATATTATTCATTAATTCCCAATTCCAATTGTCAGGAACTTCTAATACAAACTTTGAATAAAAATTGTGGTGAGTAAATGATGTTAAAAATATATAATCATCAGGATTAATTCCTGTTGCTTCCGCATATGTTTTAGGCGTATAATCTTTTCCTTTGTAAGAAAATTTTTCAGGAACTTTTCCTAAATAAATATCGCACGTACTTTCCACAACATTATGTACGGCTTCAAAATCTATCTTGTTGTTTTTATCATCAACAGCAGTTGCTAACACAGCTTTTACAGTTGCTTCTAACATGCCATGGTTATGTTGATCTTTTGGATTTTTCTTCCCTGTATAAGCTTCTTCAGGAACCATTCCATATTTGCGAAGTACCTGTATTACATCCGGAAATCCTCCACCTTCACTCATATTATTGCGTCCGTGCATACGAACATAATTGTCAGCTTTTAACGGATAAGCTTTTCTAGCAACAAACATTTCTGATAAATTAAAATCTTTTCCTTTTCCCATTCGAATTAATTCGCTTTCAAAAAAAGATAAACCAGAAAACGACCAGCATGTGCCAGTTTGATTTTGGTTTTGAACAGCGGTGGCATCTAAACTTTTTACTACTGTAAATTTGTATTCACTTCCCTTTGTATTGGTAAGTGTTTGTGCATTAAATAAGCTTATTGAGCTTATGGCTAAGGCAAATAAAATTGATTTTTTCATGGTTTGATTTTATTTATTATTTAAAAGTACTTTTATTATATATTTTAATGGTGTTAAAAGTGTTGAATGGTTATATATTACATTAACTGGGTTGCTTAATGTATTTAAGTAAAAAAGATATTTCAAAAACAGTAAAAATAATATAAGCTATCATAAAATGACAAGTAAATGCAAGTACTTGTGGCTTATTGAAACGAGAATAAATAAATACAAATATCATACAAACCAGTAAGCGAGCCATACTCATGGCTAGTGTTTTAAAAATAAATTCTTTAGATTGCTTATCTCCTTTGGTTAACACTAGATTGATTAAGATTGTTGAGGCAAGAAAAAATATAGTCGGAATCCAATAGTCAGCTGTAAAAAAAAATCGGTTATTTTGTTGCGATAAACCAAAAGACAATAACAGTGTGCCAACACAAATTATAATTAAATTAAAATAATATTTTTTTGTATTCATTTATTTGTTGGGTTTGATAAGGTCTTTAAGTACCACATACATTGCCAAGGCAATAGATGTTAAACTAAGTATTATTGTGAAAATGTGGTTTTTATTTTGAAAGTATTTATCTAGCTTATAACCAGCATAACAACCACCCCCAATAATAACTGCCATTTGAATTCCTAAGCTACTGTATTTTGCATAAGCATTAAGCGGTTTCTGCGATGGCTTCTCTGGTTTTGTTTGCATTAGATAAGTTTTTTACTAATGCACCCATACTACAGGTTCCTGTAAATGTAGCATTTGGTTCGATTGATATTTTTCCTGTAATAATATCACCTACAAGTTTAGCGCTAGCTTTTAAAATTAGTAATTCGCTGACGTTTATTTTTCCTTTAATGTCGCCTGATATATCTGCATTTTGACATAAAACATTCCCTTCTATTTTGCCTGTTGGCCCAACTACTAATTTGCCACTAATCGAAATATTACCATTTAATAGCCCATCAATTCTAACATCTCCATTCGATTTAATATCTCCTACAATTGATGTCCCATTACCTATTAAATTAATTGAGGCTGAGTCAGTTGAATTATTTTTATTTATTTTTTGAAACATAATTTTAACATTTGATAGACGAATGTATAAAATATAGCTTAAAAAGACAAATAATTGTAGTTTTTACATAATTCGGTGCAAATTACAATCCTTAACTGGATTAATAATCATCGGAAATTTCTCAATTTTAACTGAACTACTATCCAAACCAAAGGCTTTTGCTTCGCTTAAACTGAAAAACTTCAAGAAAGAATATGCGCTTAATATTATTTTTTCAAACAAAGGTAATTCGTTATCGTAGGATAAGAATTTCTCAATCACAACAAATTTAAAATCGCCAATAATGTTGTTTTTGTTTAATGATTCGTATCGACTAGTTATATCAACTTCTTTAGCCTTTACTAAATCTTCTACTACTTTTCTAAACATTAAATTAACGCGAGGCGCTACTCTAAATCCTAATTTAAAATCAACACGGATAATATCATCAGCGGCAACATGAGTTACTTTGTAATCCATACGGTAAGGTTCATCCACAACATCAACATGCACAAACCAATAAATATCGGCGCGTTTAGGGCGTTTTTGTAGGATGGAATAAATAATTTTAGATTCTATTTCAGTTGGGCTATTTGCTCCAGTCATATAAACTAAATGAGTCGCATATTTTGGTATTGATTCATCGTTACTTAAATCCACTAATTTTTGCTGGTGTTCAGCCAAAGGAACCAAGTCAATATAACGATGACGAATTTTTTTAGCTAAATACCAAACAGCCATTATGCACATTAATATGGAAGATATTAAGAGCGTAATCCAACCGCCATGGGAAAATTTACTCAAATTGGCAGCCATAAACGAAAGCTCGATAGCTACGTAACCTGTAATAACTAAATAAATTAAAAATTTATTATAACGCTTCATGTGCATATAAAAATTGAGTAAAGTGGTTGTCATTAACATACAAAGTATAATAGCTAAACCATAAGCAGCTTGCATATTTTCTTCTTTTTTAAAATATAACACCACTCCAATACAACCTGCTAAAAGCAACCAGTTTAAAGAAGGAATATATAATTGACCTTTTAAATTTGAGGGATATTTTACGCCAACTTTTGGCCATAAATTTAAACGCATGGCTTCATTTATCAAACTAAATGAACCACTAATTAATGCTTGTGAAGCAATAACGGCAGCTATGGTTGCAATAGCAATGCCATAAGGCATAAAGCCTTCAGGCATAAGTGCGTAAAATGGATTTGAAACTTTAAACTCTTCTAATCTTTGTCCTTCATGTGCTACAAGCCAAGCGCCTTGCCCGATGTAATTTAGCACTAACATTGATTTTACAAATATCCAAGAAATACGAATATTTTGTTTCCCACAATGACCTAAGTCAGAATATAAAGCTTCTGCACCAGTTGTACATAAAAAAACCGCACCCAAAATTAAATATCCTGATGGATGACTATACAATAAATTAAATGCATAATATGGATTTAAAGCAGCTAACATAGCCCAATTGCTTGATAATTGCCATACGCCTAAAACCCCAATCATTAAAAACCAAATGGACATTAATGGACCGAAAAATTTACCGATGAAAGCAGTGCCAAATTGTTGAATAAAAAACAAGGCACATAAAATACCAATAACGATGGGTACAGTATTTAATTCTGCGTTATAAACCTTTAAGCCTTCAATGGCTGATGAAACAGAAATAGGTGGTGTAATAATACCGTCTGCTAACAATGCACTACCACCTATAATAGCAGGCACTAATAACCATTTATACTTAGTTCGTTTTACTAACGTGTATAATGAAAATATACCACCTTCACCTTTGTTGTCGGCTTGTAAAGTTAATATAACATATTTAAGAGTAGTTTGTAAAGTTAAGGTCCAAAAAATACAAGAAATCCCGCCTTTAACCATATCAGCATCAATGACGCTTTTTCCAATGATGGCACTCATTACATATAGCGGTGAAGTACCAATATCACCATAAATAATTCCGAGGGTTACAACAAGACCAGCAAGAGTTACTTTGCTTACATGTCCATGATTTGGAGAGCTCATTAAATAGACTTTTTTGTTTAGAATAGTAAAATTACAACTAATCCAAATGCTAAATGATTTTTTTCACAAATTATTATAAAATAAATAAGTTAATAAACTTGACAATTACATTACTTTATCGTTATAATAGCAAAAAGGTTTTTTGGTTTTTTTGGTTTTATTTCGTTACTTTTAATGGATATTTAATTGTAATTAAAATGATGAGAAAATCTTTCTATACTTTATTCTTTAGCTTAAGCATATTATTAATAAATGCTCAAGTGGGTAGTTCACAAAAACACTTTGTTTTTAATAAAAAGGCAACTATCACTCTAGAAAATATTACTCAAGATTTTGCTCCTGTTATGCTTGTGAAAGAAATGCCTAAACCAGCCTCTGAAAAAATGGTTACTTACAATTATCCTGAAAGTAAAACACAAGCTAAAATAAGTCAAACTAATTCTATTTTACCTAATTTGGCTTTGGGCTATAGTGCTATTGGTAATCCTTGGGGTGGCAGTACGCCTAATGATAATGATGTAGCTATTTCTGATTCTGGATATGTTATGTCGGTTATAAATACAAACATTTATGTTAAAAATATAAATACAGGTGTTGCTTCTCCAATAAAATCACTTGCTGCTTTTACAAGCCCAGTTAATAGCAAGCATCAAGAATCTGACCCAAAAGTTTTATATGATCCAAAATCAGATCGTTTTATTTTTATGTGCTTTACTGGATTTGTGGATACAACCAGCAAATTAATTTTCGGATTTTCTCAAACTAATAATCCTAATGGCGCATGGAATTTATATACATTACCTGGTAACCCACTAAATAATAATTTGTGGAGTGATTACCCTATGTTAGCAATGACTGAAAAGGAATTATTTTTAAGTATTAATTTATTACATAATGATAGTTCATGGCAAACAGGTTTTGTAGAAACTATTATTTGGCAAATAAAAAAGGATAGCGGTTATGCCGGTCTGCCTTTAGGAGCCTTACTTCATAGTAATATTAAATTTGGCAGTAAATCTATCAGAAATTTATGCCCCGCAAAAGGTGGAAGTAAATTATATAAGCCTAATATGTATTTTGTTTCAAACAGAAATTTTGCTTCAATGAATGATACTGTGTTTTTAGTAAATGTAACAGATACTATTGGAGCACCAACGAATACAGTAACAGTAAAAGTTTTAGTAAGTAGTCAGCCTTATTATTTTCCTCCTAGTGGAAGGCAACCAAACTTAACTGGTACTGCAGCTTCCACTCAGTCACTTGCTTGTAATGATGCCCGAACGTTAGGGGCTTTTTTTGAAAATAACACCATACAATATGTGCACAATACTAAAAATCCTGCTAACAACCACGTTACAGCTTATTATGGAATAGTTACTAATCCTCAAAATGTGAGCCCCGTTGCCACCGGCTATATTATTGCGAATGATACGATGGATTTTGGATACCCAAACATTTCATATGCTGGTAATGGACCTACGGATAATACTGCTATCATAAATTTTGATCATAGTTCTCCAAAAGTTTATGCTGGTTGTTCAGCTATAAGAGCCGATGCTTTAGGAAATTTTTCGCCTGTATTGCGTATACAAAATGGTGTCAAGCCAATTGATCTTTTAGCTGGTAACGATGAAAGATGGGGAGATTATAGTGGCTCTCAACGCCGGTATAATAAATCTGGCGAAGTTTGGATTAGTGGTTATTATGCTTACCAATACAGTACAGTATATAAATATGTTCATGCAGCTTGGATTGCTCAAATTGGGTTAAATCCAAGTAATGTATTATCAGTAAATGAGACGATAAAAAATGAAAACCCGATAGTATTATTCCCAAATCCAGCGCAAGATATTTTTAGTGTCGATTTCACAATCGCAAAGCCTGAATACATGACGTTTGAATTATATGATGCTCAAGGAAAATTAGTTGTAGTGCTTATGAGAGACTGGATAAAAATAAATCAAAATACATTTCAGTTTAGTTTAAAAGATGTTAATGCAGGCATCTACTTTTTAAAAATTACAGGAAATAATAATACTAACATCACAAAGAAAATCATTAAACAATAACTAATGTTTAGAGTAAGATTATATTTTTTTATACTAAGTCTTGTTGGATTTTATTCAACATTAAATGCTCAAGGATATAGAGCAGGTGATATTACCTATAAATGGTTATATGGCTATACTTATGAAATTAAATATACAACTTATACAACTAATGGGCCTGGCGTATATCAATGTTCTATTGATACAGCTTGTTTAGGTGATGGATTTACACCTGTTATTTATAGAAGTAATGGAGTAACTACTATGTGTTCAGCTCCAGCTCATGATGGCGTTCTTATCAATTCAACAATAAAATTAAGTGAATATGTAACTTCTCATACATATGGTGGTCCTGGTAATTATAATATTTGTTTCGAGCAAGCAAATAGAAATGCTGGAATTATAAACATTCCCGGTTCGGTTAATGTAACAATGTCATTTGAAAGTTCTTTAACAATATCTCCATTTTTAGCAACAAATTCTTCTCCTACTTTTGCAAACATTCCAATAGCGTATGGCTGTTTAAGTTCTTCGTGTTTTACCTATAATCCAATGGCATCAGATATTAATGGAGATAGTTTAGCATACAGCATTGTTCCTTATATGATTAGCGGAGCTTCTTTGCCTTCAGGTGGTGTTGGAGGAAGTTTTAGTATGAACCCAGTAACTGGAACATTAACCTGGTGCAATCCTCAACTAACAGGAGATTATAATGTGAGAATAAAAATTGAAGAATGGAGAAAAGATCTAGGAGGTGTACCAACTTTAATTGGTTATGTTTTTAGAGACACCCAATTTATTATTTCTACTTGCACTGGCGTAAGCGAAAATAAGGGTGATGAAAAAAACCTTGCTATTTTTCCAAATCCAACATCTGGAATTTTGAATATTGATTTAGAAATTTTGAATGAAGGAAAAGCAACTATTCAAATTTTAAATACCCTTGGTGAGGTTTTGAATACCGAAGATATCTCTTTACAAAATCCAACCTTAAACATTGAACATTTGCCTAACGGCATCTACTTTTTAAAAATTACAGGAAATAATAATACTAACATCACAAAGAAAATCATTAAGCAATAATTTGTTTTTATCATGCGCATTCTAAAATTTATATTCATACTAATTGCAACGCTTGGTTTTATTACTAATGCAAAAGCAACTCATAATAGGGCAGGCGAAATTACTTATAAATGGTTGTATGGATATACGTATCAAATAAAAATAACAACCTATACAAATATTGGTAGTGGTGGTTTGGCAGATAGATGTGAAGATACCTTGCACTTTGGTGATGGAAGTTATGCTGTTGTTTTAAGAAGTAATGGAACTACTACTTTATGTGGTAGTGGCGCTCATGATGGCGTTCCATTACCTGGCGGAACAATAAAATTGAATGAATATGTTACAACACATACATATGGTGGTCCTGGTAATTATTTAATTTGGATGGAAGATCCTAATAGAAATGCTGGAGTAATAAATCTTCCAAACTCAGTGAATCAAGTATTTTATATTGAATCTTATTTAGTTATTTCCACATTTAGTGGTCAAAATAATTCGCCAATATTATCCTTTCCTCCAATAGATAAAGGATGTGTTGGACATTGTTTTTATCATAATCCTGGCGCTTACGATATTGATGGCGATAGTTTGTCTTACGAATTAACTAATTGTCGCGGTGCAGGTGGTGTTCCAATTGTTGGCTATTCTTACCCAGCTACTGGTGGTGGAATATATAACATCGATGTAATTTCTGGAACATTAACATGGTGTGTGCCTCAATTACAAGGAGAATATAATTTAGCTTTAATCATTAGAGAGTGGCGCAAAACATTTGATGGTGAGAGAGTGTTAGTTGGTTATGTATTGCGAGATTTACAAGTTGATGTAGGAACTTGTAATAATAATAATCCTATAATTAAACCAATAAATGATACCTGTGTTTTAGCTGGTAGCGTTTTAACAAAAATAATAAGAGCAACTGATCCTGACGGTGATTTGATTACTTTAAGTGCAAATGGCGGGCCTTTTGGCGTTACTCCTCCAATTGCTACATTTGCTTCATCGCCCGGTATAAGTCCAGTAAGTGGTATTTTTAACTGGTCAACCGTTTGCGCTCATATTCGTAAAGCTCCTTATCCGGTTACAATTAAGGCGATAGACAGTGATCCATTTATTAATTTGGTTGATTTTAAAACATTCAATATTACAGTTGTAGCTCCGCCACCATTAAATTTAACGGCTACACCAATTGGTAGTAACGTTAATTTAAAATGGAAAAAACCAGTTTGTCATCAAACAACTGGTAATAAAATTGAAAAATATTGTGTGTATCGCAAAGCAGATTGTAACACGTGGATACACGCTATATGCGAAACGGGCGTGCCAGCATATACTGGTTTTGTTTTAGTTGGCTGTACCTCAAGTTTGAGTGATACCACTTTTTTAGATACTAATTATGGAAGTGGATTATCTCAAGGAACAAATTACAGTTATTTAGTTATTGGAGTTTTTACTGATGGTGCAGAAAGTTATGCTTCCAACCAAGTGTGTGTTCAATTAAAAAGAGATGTGCCAGTTTTAATAAATGTTGATGTACGAACTACTTCAACAACAACTGGTTCTGTGTATGTTAGATGGATTAAACCATTATTAAATTCAAGTACAGCTTTAGACACAATTGGATTGCCTGGCCCTTATGAAATGAAATTATCTTATCATGATGGATATGCAACAACAACTTACACAACATTATATTCTGTTGTTAAGCCATATTTTGCAGGCATTAATCAGTTGGCCGACACAACATTTACTCAATTAGGACTCAATACAAATGATTTACCGCATACCTACAAAATAGATTTTTATGCAAACGGTATTTTTGTTGGTGCGGCACAAAGAGCATCATCCGTATTTTTGACTTTATTACCAAGTGATAATCAGATAAAATTAACTTGGACACAGCAAGTGCCATGGGTAAATTACAAATTCCGAATCTGGAGAAAACTACCTTCATCTTCTGTATTTGTTTTAAGAGATAGTACAAGTTCATTAACCTACACGGATTTAAATTTGGTAAATGGCGCCACATATTGTTATAAAGTTGAAGCATTAGGGCAATATTCTGACCCAAATATTTTAAGACCTTTAATAAATTTTTCGCAAGAGGCTTGTGCTAAACCAATTGATCTTATTCCACCTTGCGCTCCAAAATTAGAAATTGTGTCTGACTGCAAAGTGCCTAGTTTATTGTTGAAATGGAATAATCCTAATCATAGCTGTGCTGATGATGTTGTTAAGTATAATATTTATATTTCAGAAACTGATGTTTCAGATTTGATGTTATCAGACTCAATAAAAATTGTATCAGATACTATTATTGCATTTGATAATTTAACGTCGATTGCTGGCTGTTATGCTATTACAGCAGTAGATTCTTTCGGAAATGAGAGCTTGCAAAGTGAAAAAATTTGTGTCGACAATTGCCCAGAATATGAACTTCCAAATGTTATCACTATCAATGGTGATGGAGTGAATGATTTTTTTAAACCTATAAAAAATAAATTTGTAAAAGATATCGATATAAAAATCTATAATCGATGGGGGACTTTAGTTTTTGAAACTACCGACCCAAAAATACTTTGGAATGGAACGGTGATTCAAACTAAAATGTTGTGCACAGAAGGAACTTATTTTTATGTTTGCCAGGTTAACGAGATAAGAGTTGGAGGCATAAAAGAGCGCTACCTTAAAGGGTTTATTCAGGTTTTTATAAAATAGAATGTAGGTGCAAAAACGGACTGTTTTAATATTCTCAATATTTGTAAGCTACATTATTTTTCAATTTTTATGGTGGGAAGTTTTATTAGTAAAACAATCGAACGAAATTATTAAAGAGAAACAAAACTTAGTTGCTTTATCAAGTACTAACTTCAACACTATTTTAAAAGACATCGAAGATTTAGAATCCAAAAAAATTAAACGTGTCTATATGATTGTTGGCGAAGGAACAGTCTTCATGTTGATTTTGTTATTTGGCATTATGAAAGTGAGAAGCTCACTAAAAAAAGAAATTGAATTAAATGAACAGCAGAAAAATTTCATATTGAGTGTTTCTCATGAATTGAAAACACCAATTGCGGCATCAAAGCTCCAAATACAGACCTTATTAAAACACGAATTAAATAGGGAAAAACAAATCGAACTTTTATCGAATGCTTTAGAAGAAACGGAGCGTTTAAATAAATTAGTTGAAAATGTTTTAACAGTCAATCAATTGAGTAATAAAAACATTTCTATACATAAGGCAGATTTTAATTTTAGTGAGTTAATTGAATTCACAGTTAAGCGCTATTTTTCAAATTTTGTAAATAGCAAGAATTTAAAATTAAACATTGAAGAAAATATTTATCTAAATGCAGACAAAGATTTGATTCAATCCATTGTAATCAATTTAATTGAGAACGCAATTAAGTATTCATATAATGAAGTTGATATTATTGTGAACTTAAAAAAAGAAAATCATAAAACTATTATGGAAATATCTGACAAGGGAATTGGTGTTTCGACTATTGAAAGAGAAAAAATATTTGAAAAATTTTACAGAAGCGGTAATGAAGATACCCGCAAAACAAAAGGAACGGGAATAGGCTTGTTTCTTGTGAAAAGTATTTGCGATTTACACCATGCTTCAATTAGTGTTTTGCCTAATGAACCAAATGGCAGCGTGTTTAAAATAGAATTCCAAGCATGAAACTAAAATTACTTTTATATTTATTTGTCTTTATTGTTTTGGTTGGCTGTAATACTTCTCAAAAAACAGAAGAGACAAATGTATCAACAGAGATAAAGTTGAATTATGCCAAACGATTTAAGATTAAAAAAAATAGTGAGTTTACTACCATTGAATTATTTGGGAATAAAAAGAATGATGATGTAACCGCAACATTCATTTTATATAAAAAGGAAAAGCCAGTAGCAAATAAAAATGCTTATTACATAAAAATTCCTGTAAAAAAAATAGCTTGCATGAGTTCTATTTATGGCGCTATGTTAACTAATTTAAAAGCACTAGAGTGTATTGTGGCTATTGATAATGTAGATTATTACACTAATTCGTTTATTCAAAATGGCGTAACTAATAAATCAATTATTGAATTGGCTAAAGGGTTTAATATTGAGGTCGAAAAAACATTGGCTTTAAATCCTGATTTACTTATAACTTTTGGTATGGGAAACCCTTCAGACGATGCGGATAAAAAATTAGTGCAAGCGGGTATTCCAATTGCCGTTAGTTTAGATCATTTAGAAGAAACGCCATTAGCAAGAGCGGAATGGATAAAGTTTTTTGGATGTTTTTTAGACAAAGAAAATTTAGCTGATTCCTTATTTTCAAAAACTGAAAAAAAGTATACTGATTTAAAAGAACTTGCAAAATCGATTGAGCATAAACGAAGCGTGTTAACTGAAATAAAATATGGAGATGCTTGGTATGTGCCTGCCGGAAAAAGTTACATAGCAAATTTACTAAAAGATGCCGGGGCAAATTATTTTTTAGGAAATCAAACTGAAACTGGAAGCACTCCTCAAACATTTGAATATGTTTATAATGCTGCCAAGGATTGTGATGTTTGGTTAAACTTATATAATCTTAATGCAAAGAAAGAATTAGTAAGTTATGATGAACGCTATGCGTTATTTAATGCCTACAAAAAAAACGAATTGTATAATAATAATAAACATGTAAATGCAAAAGGGTATAGCGATTATTGGGAAACGGGAATTACTAACCCGGATGAGGTTTTGGCTGATATCATTTTTATTTTGTATCCTGATTTGTTGCCTAGTCATTCGTTGAAATATTATAAAAAATTAGAATAATTTGTTTCGTGAAAAATTCAAAATTTATATCTTATTTAATTTTACTAATTATACTATTAAGTTTATTAGTTATTTCTGATTTATGTATTGGGAGCGTTAATTTATTTTCATTAGAAAGTGGTAGCGATTTATTCGACACAATTTTATATACCATTCGTTTACCAAAAGTACTTACCTGTTTGTTATCTGGTTCTGCTTTAGCTTTATGTGGTTTATTAATGCAAAGTTTATTCCGTAATCCATTAGCTGGTCCTTATGTGTTGGGCGTGAGCAGTGGCGCAAGTTTATTTGTAGCAATTGCCACAATGGTTCTTACATCAATAAATATTTCAGGATTATATTTTTTTGGTAAAAGTATGATTACGTTGTTTTCAATTTCTGGTGCTTTTTTAGTGACGTTCATTGTCTTAATGATTTCAAAAAAAAACAAAAGCAATGTTACCATTTTATTGGTTGGAATTATGCTTTCTCAAATTCTTGGCGCATTACAAGGCGTAATCGAATTTATGAGCAGTAGCAATAGTTTAAAAACATTTGTACTTTGGGGAATGGGAAGTGTTAGCACAACTACATTGAGTGATTTAGGTTTTGTTTTTCCAGTTTATTTATTAGCTGTTATTGGTAGTTTTTTAATTGTGAAACCTTTAAATGCTATTTTATTAAATGATAATTATGCTACTAATTTGGGAATAAATATATCTGCATTAAGAATAAAAGTAATTATCATCACCGCTATTTTAGTTGGCGTCATTACAGCTTTTTGTGGGCCAATCGCCTTTGTTGGCATCTCTGTTCCAATAGCCTCGCGTTTATTATTTAAAACAGCACATCATTTACATCAAATTGTTTTTTGTTTATTATTAGGAGCTTGTGTGGTTGTTTTTGCTGATGTTATTTGTCAGTTATTAAGTTCGCAATTTATGTTGCCAATTAATACGGTTACAACTCTTATTGGTTCGCCTGTGGTGATGTATTTATTATTCAAGTCTAAATTAAATATAGCATGATAGATATACAAAATTTAGAAATTGGCTATAAAATCAAACGGAAAACAAATTCTGTTTTTACTGGATTAAATGCAAATTTTGAAGCTGGCGCATTAGTTGGTTTAATTGGCGATAATGGTATTGGCAAATCAACCTTACTCAAAACCTTAACTGGATATTTAGCGCCATTAACTGGAACAATTTTAATTCAAAATAAAAACATCAATACATTTTCGTTTCAAGACTTAGCTACTTTAATTTCAATCGTAACTACCGAAAAAATTGGCGGATTTAATCTAACGGTTTATGATGTAGTTGCTTTGGGTAGAACTCCTTATTTATCTTTGTTTGGAAAGTTGACCTCACATGATGAAACAATTATTGAAAATAGTTTAACTAGTTTGTCCATATCGCATTTAAAAGAAAAGTTGATGGATGAATTAAGCGATGGGCAAAGACAAAAAGTAATGATTGCTAAATCGCTGGCACAACAAACGCCTATTATTATTTTAGATGAACCAACTGCGTTTTTAGATTACACCTCAAAACATAAATTATTTGAAGACTTAAAAAATCTTTGTAAAATTGAAAATAAATTAATTATTGTGTCTTCTCACGATATTGATTTGATGCAGAAATACATCACTAAATCACTGCATTTAAAAGAAAATAATTGTTTTGAATTGACTTAATCTATTTGCGTTTTAACTTCGTTTATTTTTTTTTGATATTCTGATTTAATTTGTTCAATTATTTCTTCACATGACAGAATACTTTTTATCAATTCAGATGATTTACCTGCGCACCATAATTTTTGATAATTATTTGGCAACACAGATTTTTCGAGTTTTTGCATTCCTCTCATTTGTACAATGGATTTAAACCATTTTTTTGTTCTTGGATTGCTACTCATAAATTTCTCAAACCAAGATTGATTGTACCCCATTTTTTTTGCTTCGGGCGTATCTATAATTGTGCAAGGTGAACCAGATAATTTTGAGGTCATTACAATATCATCCATTCCAGAAGTAATGATTGCATTTTTATATTCTTTATTTACTGAGCATTCCTTACTTGCAATAAACCGAGTTCCGATTGAAGCACCACTGGCACCAAGTATCATAATCGATAATAAACCAGCTCCGGTTGCAATGCCGCCAGCCCCAATTATTATTTTATCAGGAAATTTATTTTTTAAAGCAGGAATTAATACTTGCAATGGATTTGGTCCTGCATGCCCACCTGCTCCTTGTCCAACTGCAATAAAACCATCGCAATTATAATCATAGCATTTTTGCGCATGTTCAATATTTGTTACGTCGCAAAATACTTTAGCGCCATAGCTGTGAGCTACCTCAATAACTTCCTTAGGATTACCAAGCGAAGTTATATAAAATGGCACTTTGTTTTCGGCACATATTTTTAAATGTTCCCGATAAAATGGATTCGTTTTCTGAGCTATTAAGTTTACACCATAGTTTCCGTTTGAAAATTTGGAGTGATATAGGCTTAGTTCTTTCAACACAAGATCTAATTCACCCTTTTTTCTATAATTTAAAGATGGAAAAGTTGCCATTATTCCAGCCCTCATACCAGCCTTTAACATTTCGATATTGGTTACCAAAAACATTGGAGCCATTATTAATGGAAAGTTGATTTTTAACGATTTAGTCATAATGTTATCATATTTTTAATTGGAATTAATACAAATATAGATTATATTTATGCATGCATAATAATTTTTATGAAAAAAATGCATAACCTTTTATAAATTCTTACGTATATAATTATCAAAGCCTACGTGATATGATAAACTTTCGATTATTTGATCTGTTGCATCAATTGGAACAAATGCCTGCAAAGGAAGATGCTCTTGCCTCAAAGGAAAATGGGGTTTGGCGAAAATATAGTACTCAAGATTATATTAATTCTGTGAATTATTTAAGTTATGCATTTATTAATTTAGAGTTTTTACCTGGTGATAAAATTGGACTTATTTCAAGTAATCGTCCAGAATGGAATTTTGTAGATTATGCATGTTTGCAAACAGGCACAATTAATACACCGCTTTATCCTACAATTAGTGACCATGACCTTGCATATATTATAAAGGATGCAAATATTAAATATTTTTTTGTCGCAACTGAAGAGCAATATAATAAAGTAAAAGCTTGTTCAATTAATTCAAATGTCAAGGAAATTTTTATGTTTAATTCTTTAAACGGCGTTAGAACTTTAAATGAATTAATTAGTATAGGGAAAAACAATCCGCAAGTAGATAAATTAGAGGGAATTAAATTTAATATTAAACCAGACGATCTGGCAACACTCATATACACATCCGGTACCACAGGAAATCCCAAAGGTGTAATGCTTTCACATAGAAATTTTATAAGTAACGTAATTGGGACAAAAAATTTATGCCCTTTTAAACCATATTGGCGTGCATTAAGTTTTCTTCCATTAAACCATGTATATGAAAGAATGCTCTCTTATCTATATATAAGTAATGGAATGTCTGTTTATTATGCAGAAAGTTTAGATACAATCGGCGCTAATTTAAAAGAAGTAAAGCCACAAATATTTGTAACAGTGCCAAGGCTTTTAGAAAAAGTTTACGAAAAAATAGTTAGTGCAGGTGCTGATTTAAGTGGAATTAAAAAAATACTTTTCTTTTGGTCAGTAAATCTTGGCTTACATTATGAACAACATGGAGCTAATGGGTGGTGGTATGAATTTAAATTAAAAATTGCAAATAAAATTATTTTCAACAAATGGCGTGAGGCACTTGGCGGAAATATTGTTGCGATTGTTTCTGGCGGTTCTGCCTTACAGCCCAGATTAGCTCGTATTTTTCATGCTGCCCGAATTAAAGTTTTGGAGGGCTATGGATTAACAGAGACTTCGCCAGTTATTGCTGTAAATAATTATGATGATGATAAAATAAAAATTGGCACCGTTGGGCTTGTCATAGATACCGTAAAGATTAAACTCGCAAGTGATGGTGAAATATATGTGAAGGGAGAAAGTATTATGCTCGGTTATTATAATCAACCTGAATTAACAAAAGAAGTGATGGATGATGAAGGGTGGTTTCATACTGGTGATATTGGTGTTTTTGAGGAAGGTAAATTTTTGAAAATAACAGATAGAAAAAAAGAAATGTTTAAAACATCTGGCGGAAAATATATTACCCCTCAGAGTATAGAAAATAAATTAAAAGAAAGTCGTTTTATAGAGCAGGTAATGGTTATTGGTGAAAATGAAAAATTTCCTTCCGCTTTTGTTGTACCTGCTTTTGCTTTCATTAAACAATGGTGTGAGAAAAGGAATATTCCTTATGTTTCAAATGAAGATATTATTGAAAATATAGAAGTTAAAAAACGTATTTGGCGCGAAGTGGAAACTGCAAATGACACGCTTGCTCAGTATGAGAAAATTAAAAAGATTGAGCTCTTCCCTAATGAATGGACTATAGAAAAAGGAGAAATGACTCCAAAGCTTTCTTTAAAACGGAAAATAATTCTTGGAGAAAATAAAATCGCATTAAACAAAATATATGCGCATAATGTCTAATAATATCTTAAATATTATGTACGCATAATATATTTGATTATATTTGAAAATGAGAAAGCATACAGAAACTATAGATTCAAAATTAAAAACGGCTTGGCAAGTTGTTAGTCGTATGTATAACACTGAAGCTGTTTTGCATAATGGAACAATTGCAATGGCGCATTTTTTACTTAATATAGATAGTAAGGAAGGGTCTTTTGCCTCTGATATTGCACCCCGATTAGGAATGGAAGGAACGTCTCTTTCGCGAATTATTGTTTCGCTTGAAAATAAGAAACTTATTCAAAGGGTTTCTGATAAAATTGACAAAAGGAAAATGCGAATTATTTTAACAACTAAAGGTCGCCAACAAAAAGAATTGGCCAAAAATTTTGTTAGAAATTTTAATCAAATGGTTGAAGAGGAAATTGGCAAAAAGAAAGTTGCAGATTTTTTTAAAACCATTGATAAAATAACTGAATTAGCAGAAGAGAGAAGTAAAGATTTAAAAATTAGAATTTAATTTATATTATGAAAAGAATCATTAATAAGGTTGCCGTTTTGGGATCAGGAGTGATGGGCTCAAGAATCGCTTGTCATTTTGCAAACATTGGTTGTGAGGTTTTATTACTCGATATCATCCCAAAAGAAGTAAATGATGCTGAAAAAGCAAAGGGGTTTACACTAGAATCTAAAGTAGTTAGAGATCGAATTGCAACAAACGACTTGCTGTTTGCTCTAAAATCAAATCCCTCGCCCATATATAAAAAGGAATTTGCTTCACGTATTAGTGTAGGAAATTTTGAAGATGACCTTTCAAAAATTGCAAGTTGTGATTGGGTTATTGAAGTTGTTATTGAAAATCTCGAAATAAAAAAGAAGGTTTTTGAAAACGTTGAAAAATATCGTAAACCTGGCGCCTTAATAACATCTAATACTTCTGGAATACCTATTCATTTAATGCTTGAAGGGCGTTCGGATGATTTTAAAGCGCATTTCTGTGGAACCCATTTTTTTAATCCCCCACGCTATTTAAAATTATTGGAAATAATCCCAACCGATTTTACTTTGCCTGAAGTGAAAGATTTTTTAATGTTATATGGCGAACAATTTTTAGGAAAAACAACTGTTTTGTGTAAAGATACTCCTGCTTTTATTGCCAATAGGGTTGGAGTTTATAGCATTATGTCACTATTACATACTGTTGAAAAAATGGGCTTGTCGGTTGAGGAAATAGATAAGTTAACTGGGCCAGTATTAGGCCGACCAAAATCAGCAACATTTCGCACCTGTGATTTGGTTGGATTAGATACTTTGGTAATGGTAGCAAAAGGATTAAAACAAAATTGTCCAAATGATGAAGCGAAAAACTTATTTGAAATCCCTTTGTACATTCAAAAAATGGTTGATAATAAATGGGTAGGCGATAAAACAGGACAAGGTTTTTATAAAAAAGTGAAAAATAAAGAAGGTAAATCAGAAATAATGGTTCTTGACTTACAGAGTCTAGAATATAAACCTTCACAAAAAGTAAAGTTTGCAACTTTAGAATTAACAAGGTCAATAGATAATTTAAAAGATCGTGTTAAAGTTTTAATTTCAGGAAAGGATAAAGCTGGCGAATTTTATAGAAATATCTTTACTGGATTGTTTCAATATGTTTCTAATCGCATTCCTGAAATTTCGGACGAGTTATATAGAATCGACGAGGCTTTAAAGGCTGGTTTTGGATGGGATTTAGGCCCTTTCGAATATTGGGATGCTATTGGAATAAAAGAGGCAGTTACTTTAATGGAGCAAACTTCTAACAAACCTGCTCAATGGGTTTACGATATGCTTAATGAGAATTCATCCTTTTATAAAATAGAAAATGGCGTGAGAAAGTTTTACGACATTCCATCTAAGTCATACAAAACAATTCCTGGCACCGAAAATTTTATTTCTCTAGAAAGTATTCGTTCAACAAAAACTATTTGGAAAAATAGTGGTGTAACTATTACTGATTTAGGAGATGGAATATTAAATGCAGAGTTTCATACAAAAATGAACACGATTGGAGGTGATGTTTTAGAAGGATTGGTAAAGGCTGTTGATATTGCGGAAAAAGATTATAAAGGTTTAGTAATTAGCAACGAAGGGGCTAATTTTTCGGCAGGCGCTAATGTTGGAATGATTTATATGATGGCTATTGAGCAAGATTGGGATGAATTAAATATGGCTGTAAAAACATTTCAAAATACAACAATGAGATTACGTTACTCTTCTATTCCTGTGGTAGCAGCTCCTCACGGATTAGCTCTTGGAGGAGCTTGCGAAATCTGCCTTCATGCTGATAAAGTTGTGGCTCACGCCGAAACATATATTGGTTTAGTTGAGTTTGGAGTTGGATTAATTCCAGGAGGAGGTGGCACCAAAGAGTTTGCTTTGCGTTTGAGTGATTCATTAGTTGAAGGGGATGTTGAATTAAATATATTTAGAGATAAATTTTTAACACTTGGTCAGGCAAAAGTTTCAACTTCTGCATACGAAGCTTTTGAGCTAGGAATTTTGAGAAAAGGAATAGATAAAGTTGTTGTATCTCGAAGTAGACAATTAGCTGAAGCAAAAGCGGAGTGTTTGTTAATGGCAGATGAAGGATATACACAACCTACTCCTCGTAATGATATCAGAGTGCTTGGAAATCAAGCTTTAGGTCTTGTATATGTTGGCGCTAATTCAATGCGAAGTGGAAATTACATTAGTGAACACGATCAATTTATTTCTGAAAAGTTAGGTTTTGTTTTAGCTGGTGGTAATTTATCACAACCCACTTTGGTGAGCGAACAATATCTTTTAGATTTAGAAAGAGAAATATTTGTTTCCTTATGTTCGCAAAGAAAAACATTGGAACGTATACATAGCATTATTAACGGAGGAAAAATTTTAAGAAATTAATTAATATAGAAGAAATAGTTTTTTAACTATAAGATTCTTTTCATTTAAAAAGTAAAAATAATATGAACGCATATATAGTAGCAGGTTTTAGAAGTGCAGTAGCAAAAGCACCAAGAGGATTATTTCGTTTCACTCGCCCAGATGATTTAGCAGCAGATGTTATTAGACATCTTGTAGCTTCTGTTCCTCAATTGGATAAAGAAAGAATTGATGATGTGATGGTTGGAAATGCGATGCCTGAAGCAGAACAAGGGTTAAATATAGGTAGACTTGTTTCTCTGCTTGCACTTGATACTGATAAAGTTTCTGGCATGACAGTAAACCGATATTGTGGATCAGGATTAGAAACAATATCTATTGCAAGTGCAAAAATTGCTGCTGGTTATGCCGATTGTATTATTGCAGGTGGTGTTGAAAGCATGAGTCTTATTCCAATGGGTGGATGGCGAATTGTACCAAATCCTAAAGTTGCAAAAGAACACGCAGATTGGTATTGGAATATGGGGCTAACGGCTGAGGCTGTTGCAAATGAATTTAATGTTTCGCGCGAAGATCAGGATTTGTTTTCATTTCATTCTCATCAAAAAGCATTAAAGGCTATTCAGGCGGGAAAATTTAAAGATGAAATTGTTCCAATAACAGTAAACGAAACTTACTTAGATAAAAATCAAAAACGTCAAACACGTAATTATATTGTTGATACAGATGAAGGTCCAAGAGCAGATACTTCAGCAGAAGCATTAGCAAAACTGAAACCAGTATTTGCTCAAAACGGAAGCGTAACAGCAGGTAACTCATCACAAACAAGTGATGGTGCAGCTTTTGTAATTGTAATGAGCGAAAGAATGGTAAAAGAATTAAATTTAAAGCCAATTGCAAGAATGGTTTCTCATGCTGTAGCTGGCGTTCCCCCAAGAATTATGGGAATTGGACCAATTGCCGCAATACCAAAAGCTTTAGCACAAGCAGGATTAAAAATAAAAGATATCGATTTATTTGAATTAAATGAAGCCTTTGCTTCGCAATCTTTAACAGTAATTCGTAATTTAGAATTAAATCCTGATTTGGTAAACGTAAACGGAGGAGCTATTGCATTAGGGCATCCATTAGGTTGCACTGGCGCAAAGTTGTCGATTCAAATGTTTAACGAATTACGTCGTCAAAACAAAAAATACGGCGTAGTTACTATGTGTATTGGAACGGGCCATGGCGCAGCAGGTGTTTTCGAATTATTGTAATTTCCGAATATTAAAAAAAGTTCAACTATAATTATTAGAGTAAAAATGGACAAAGATTTATATAACAAGTTAGTTGCTATTAGAAGGAAAATTCATGCTAACCCAGAAATTGGTTATCAAGAATTTGAAACTGCCGAACTTATTTGTAAAGAATTGGATGCTCTTAATATTCCATATAAAAAGAATGTTGCAAAAACAGGTGTAGTAGCTATTTTAAAAAAAGGCGACGGACCATGTATCGCATTGCGTGCAGATATGGATGCCCTACCAATTAAAGAAGAAACTAATCTTCAGTTTAAAAGTTTAAAGAAAACAAAAAACGAAAGTAATATTGAAATTCCACTAATGCACGCGTGTGGACATGATATGCATGTTACCATGTTATTGGGTGCAGCTTCCTTATTAAAAAATGCTGATTTTAATGGGACGGTGAAATTTATTTTTCAACCTTCTGAGGAAGGTGTTTACGATGATTCTGAAAAAAAATCAGGAGGACAAAGAATTGTTGAAAGTGGAGAATTAAATGATGTGAAAGCGGCATTAAGTTTACATGTTCATCCTTTATTGCCAGTTGGAAAGGTGGCTTTCAAACTTGGACAAGCTTTGGCTTGCGCCAATTTTTTTAGAATAGAAATAACTGGAAAAATGGCACATGCCGCCGTTGCACCACATTTGGGGATAGACGCTATTTTAATTTCCAGCCATTTAATTCAATCTGTTTCTTCAATTGTTTCTAAATATATTCCGCCACATGAACCAACCGTAATTTCCTTTACAAAGATTAACGGTGGCATTGCACCAAATGTTGTTGCGGATAAAGTAATTCTAGAAGGAACAGTTCGCGCTCTAGATTTAACTACATTTAATCAAGTAATAGAAAGGATGGAAAAAATAATTGAAGGAACAATACTTCAATTTGACTGCAAAATAAAAATTGAGTATAATTTAAATTATCCAAGTTTATTAAATGATAAAAATATACACCAATCAATTTCAGAAACACTCAATGGTGTATTTGGAAAAGAAAATGTGTTACCAGTTGATGCAATTTTAGGCTCAGAAGATTTTGCATTTTATTCAAGGAAAGTTCCATCTATGTTTTATTTTTTAGGTGCAAAAGACGATTCTGAGAATGCCTATTTTTTACATGATTCAAAAGTAATATTTAATGAAGAGAGTATTCCTTATGGCTCAAAATTACTTAGTGAAGGAGCATTGAAACTATTGAAAATTTAAAATTATTAAAATAAAATATATAAAATCATGGCAACAAAAACTAAAGGAAGTGAGTTTTTAATTAAAGAAACATTAGCAGAAGATATTTTTATTCCAGAAGAATGGACGGAAGAACAATTAATGATGAAAAAAACCTGTGAAGATTTCATTGCACAGGAAGTATCTCCAATCCTTGATCGCATCGATAGTCAAGAAGAGGGATTGATGCCTTCTATTCTTGAAAAAGCTGGTAGTTTGGGAATATTAGGCATTTCTATTCCTGAAAATTTGGGAGGATTAGGATTTGATTTCACTACTTCAATGCTAACTACAGAAGTAATTGGTGGCGGACACTCAGTGGCTGTTGCACTTTCTGCTCACACTGGAATTGGAACTTTACCGATTTTATATTATGGAAACGAAGCACAAAAGAAAAAATACATTCCAAAATTAGCAACTGGTGAATGGAAGGCTTGTTATTGCTTAACAGAACCTGCAAGTGGCTCCGATGCAAATAGCGGAAAAACAAATGCTAAACTAACAGCCGATGGAAAACATTATGTTTTAAATGGACAAAAAATGTGGATTACTAATGGAGGCTTCGCTGATATATTTACAGTGTTTGCTAAAATAGATGATGATAA
Source organism: Bacteroidota bacterium (assembly GCA_038327195.1). Classification (GTDB taxonomy): domain Bacteria; phylum Bacteroidota; class Bacteroidia; order B-17B0; family Aurantibacillaceae; genus UBA4416. The sequence goes on from JBBQKU010000003.1 coordinate 143,075, forward strand.
AAATTTATCTGCTTTTATAGTAGAAAAAACTTTTGGAGGTATTTCATTAAATCCAGAAGAACATAAAATGGGTATTAAAGGTAGTTCAACTCGTCAAGTATTTTTTAATGATTGTATGGTGCCCGTTGAAAACCTTTTATCAGAAAGAGAAAACGGATTTAAAATCGCAGTAAATATTTTAAATCTTGGTCGAATTAAATTAGCAGGTGCTGCTATCGGTGGATGTAAAAGTACAATTACTAAATCAATAGAATATGCAAATGAGCGAAATCAATTTGGACGTCCTATTTCAAAATATGGAGCAATACGTTACAAACTTGCAGAACAGGCAATTAAAGTTTTTGCATGTGAAAGCGCTATTTATAGAGCTTCTCAAAACGTGGAAGACGCAAAGCATTCATTGATTGAAGGAGGAATGGATGAAGCAAAGGCAATATTAAAAGGCGTTGAACAGTTTGCGGTGGAAGCTGCAATATTAAAAGTGCATGGCTCTGAAACATTAGACTATGTTGCAGATGAAGGCGTTCAAATATATGGCGGAATGGGTTATAGCGCTGAAGCTCCAATGGATAGAATATATCGTGACGCACGGATAAATAGAATATTTGAAGGTACAAATGAAATTAATCGCTTACTTATTGTCGACATGATTCTCAAACGTGCTATGAAAGGCGAACTTGACCTAATGGGACCTGCTCAAAAAGTTGCTGCTGAATTAGTTGGATTTCCTGAAATGAGTGAGCCAGATAATTCTTTATTTGCTTATGAGAAAAAACTCGTTTCTAATTTTAAGAAATCAATCTTGCTTGTTGCAGGAGGAGCTATTCAGAAATTGTCGGCTACTTTAAGTAAAGAACAAGAAATATTGATGAATATTGCTGACATGATTATCGAGACTTATGTTGCTGAATCTGTATTATTACGTGTTGAAAAATTAGTAAAAATAAAAGGAGAGAGTGCTTGCGCAGAACAACTTGCCATGATGAGAGTTTACTTAAACGATGTTTGTGATAAAAACTGGCTAAACGGTAAAGAAGCTCTTAATAGCTACGGCGAGGGCGATGAGCTACGCATGATGTTAATGGGCTTGAAACGTTATACAAAACAAGAAGTTTTTAATCCAAAAATTGCACGACAAATAATTGCTGAAAAATTGATTTTAGCTAATAAGTATTGTTTTTAAAATTAATTCTTTTTAAGAAAACACATCAATTCAAAATAGAATAAAATTGTAAAGTAAGAGAAGGAATTTTATAAATTATCATGGTCTCCAAGAACAAAAATATTGATCTAACTTGTTATATTGCTATTGGCGATTCTCTCACTACTGGTTATGAAGATGGAGCTTTATTTTATGAAGGTCAAATTTGTTCATATCCTAATTTAATGGCTGGAAAATTTGGATGTGAATTTACACAACCATTAATGAGCAGTGCTTCTGTTGGAATTGGTTTTTTTGGAAATTCGCGTTTAATTTTAGAAAAAGGAAAAGACGGCACTTCATCAAAGCTTACTTATGTTTCTTCGCGGGGTGATATAGATGCCATTAAAAATAATATTTATTTAAGCAACGGACCTTTTAATAATCTCGGTGTTCCTGGAGCTAAAGTTATTACTGTAATTGCCCCAGGTTATGGCAATAATAATAATGGGGAAGGAAATTTCAATCCGTTTTTTTTTCGCATGGCATCAAATCCTTTATCGGCATCAATCCTTTCGGATGCTTTTGATATTGAGCCTTCATTCTTTTCATTATTTATTGGCAATAATGATGTTCTAGCTTATGCATTATCAGGAGGAACGAGTGATTGGATTACACCAATTGATGGACCTCCTGGAATTGGTTTTGAAGAAAGTTTAACTGTAATTGTTAATACATTGCTGTCGAAAACATCGAAAGGCGTTATTTGTAATTTACCTTCACTTTCATCAATCCCATTTTTTAATACTATAAAATACAACAGTTTATTTCTTGATCTTGTTGGTGCAGATTTGTTGTCTGTAAAATATAAACATCTGGGCGTTACGTTTCAGGTAGGATTCAATCCGTTTTTAATTGAAGATCCATCGCATCCAAATGGCGTTAGAAAAATTGAGGAAGGTGAATTCATTTTGTTGGAAATATTTCTGGATAAAAACAAAATAGAATTTCTTAATGGCTTAATGCCAATTCCAAAAATATATTATTTATCAAAGAAACAAATTGAGCTTTCACAGGCAGCTTTAAACTCTTTTAATACAATAATAAAAAACATAGCAACTAAAAATAATTTGGCTTTTGTTGATGCAGAATGCTTGTTGAAAACGATAAAAATAGATAGAGTATACGACGGAAAAACAATAGATATGGTTTACAAAACGGGTGGTGTGTTTTCATTAGATGGGCTCCATATTAATCAACTTGGACAGGCATTACTCGCGAATGAATTTATTGAAGCTATTAATAATATCTATAAAACAGCTATTCAAAAAGTGAATATAACTAAATTTAGAGGAAAGGTAATTTAATAATCTCACAAATTATTTATAAATTAACTGTTTAAAGTCGAAATGGAAGAGAAAAAAGATAAAGCTAAAAACATACATCAAACACAAGAGGCCCATCTTCCAAAACAGCCTTTTAATAACATTGCCATTTCACTTTCTGGAGGAGGCTTTAGAGCTACATGTATTCATTTAGGAGTATTATCTTATTTATCTTCTATTAAGTTATATAACGTTAGTTTTCTCGAAAGAGTGAGAATTATTTCAACAGTTTCTGCTGGAACATTTGCTGGCATTAAGTATGTTTCTACTTTAAAAAAGGGAGGAACATTTGAAGATTCTTATAAAAGTATTTTAGATTTTATGACTAAAATTGATTTGGTAGAGGATGCATTACAACATTTGTCTGAAGATGAAAATTGGAATACAAGCAGAAGAAGAAGTCTCATTAATGCATTTTCTTCCATATATTATAAAGAATTTGAATCTGAAACATTTGGCTTGCTTTTTAATGAAAGTCCTTCTATTCATATAAAAGAGATGAGTTTCAATGCAACTGAATTTGATTTTGCTTTACCATTCCATTTTCGAAAAACAGAAAGATCGCATTCAAAAATTGGGCATAATCTTCATGAATACATCGGAAATAAAAAAATACATATTCCAATTGAAGTAGCAAAAGAAATTCGTTTGGCCGATATTATGGCAGCATCTTCATGTTTTCCATTTGGTTTTGAGCCAATTAATTTTCCAGATGATTTTATTTATGAAGAAGCAGTAAAGCTTAAAGACAAATCCTTATTGCCACAAAATGTTTATGATGGTGAAAAAATTGAATATCCCATTGGTTTAATGGACGGAGGAGTTGATGATAATCAAGGTGTGGAATCTATTATCGCAGCCGAAGAAAGAATGAAAAATTATCCGCAAGATCTCAGAGAATTTTGCTCTCAAGATAAAAAGGCAGTTGATTTATATATCCTTTCTGATGGAACAAATCCAAGAATGCAAAGTTATGCAAGTAGCAATAAAGAAAAAATAGCATATATTGGAAATTGGAGCTTTAAATTATTAAGATATCTAGGCATTTTTATTTCATTTCTTGGGTTAGCTGCAATTATTTTAGCATGTTATTTAGACAATAGAGTTTCGATTATCCTTTTAACAATTTTCGGAACTTTAGGAATCTTAATGGCTTTTGTTTTTCTTGTTTTTTCAAGAGGGATAGTTGGCCTTACAAAACGAGCTGGGATTCCATCATTTTTCTCAAAAAGACTTTTTCACGTTGATAAATTAAATTTTGCAACATTAAATAATCTTATTATTAATAGAAGAAATTCAGTAACAAAGATGATTACTAAAGTTTTTATTAAGCAGATGAGGTGGTTCAGTTTCGAAAGAGTTTATGGAGATTACGGTTGGAAACCAAGACTTATTATGAATGCAGTTTTTGAGCTGACAACTGATGAGGTAAAAAAGAGATTACTGAAATATCCGTTTTTAAGTCATGAGATATTGAACCCTGGACTAGAAATTACAAAAGTATCAAACAAAGCTTTAAAAATGGATACAACTCTTTGGTTTACACCTGAACAGTTAAAGGGAAATAAAAATATGCCCAATACAATTATCGCTTGTGGTCAATATACGATTTGTTTCAACCTCATTGAATATTTTGAGAAATTTATCAGGCATCCAAAATATAAAAATGATTATGAAAAGTATAGTCCTGAAACCAAGCATGCGCTTGATCAGTTATACAATGAATTGATGAGAGATTGGAAAAAATTCAGAGAAAATCCTTATTGGATGGTTGAAGAGTTCAATAAAAAGGTTGGTTATATTGAAATGATATAATGTCTTTATTTTTTAATTTCATCAATTTCATTTATGGATTTTTGTAATTCTAAGCTATAGTGTTCAGTTAAATTATCATCCCATCCTTGTATATTTTGCATACATACTACCAGTTTCTGCCCCCATTCTTTTACTAATTCGATATCAAAATACAAAGAGCTAATTCTGCGTATGAAAAAATCTGAAGGTGTTACACACATTTCTTTTTCTATAGAATAAATTAATTGAGAAAATAAAAATATAGGAATATTGTATGCGTAATCAACTTTTAAAGATTCTATGATTTGAAAAATTTCAGCAACATTAGAGCCGTAACGGGAAGTTAATTTTTGTGCCTCCTCTTTTGTTAAACCTAAATCTATGCCTCTTAAAATATTGACCTCCATAAATTCAGAAAATGTGAAGTTCTTATTTATTTCGCCTCCTGAAAGTTTTATATTATTTGTTTTACAATTTGAAATTTTAATTTTGTTGGTACTATTTATTTTTTTCGCTATTATATCTACAATTCGATTTGCCATTTTTCGATATCCTGTTAGTTTTCCGCCAGCAATAGTAATTAAGCCACTTTGTGATTCAAATATTTCATCTTTACGTGAAATTTCAGAAGCTCCTTTGTTTGACTTTTTAACCAAGGGTCTTATGCCAGCCCAACCAGACTCAATATCCGCGGCTCCTAATTTTTGTTCAGGAAAATAATCATTTACACATTTTAAAATATAATCTCTATCAATGTTTGTAATTTTGGGATGAATTATATCATCATTATAAAAGGTATCAGTAGTTCCTATATATGTTTTTCCTTCACGAGGAATTACAAAAATCATACGGTTATCAAAAGTATCGAAATACGCAGATTGTTTTATAGGTAATTTTTTCCAATCTACCACAAGGTGAATACCCTTTGTAATTTGTAGTTTATGTTTATTCCTTTTTTGATCTAAATCACCAATCTCATCAACCCAAGGCCCACAGGCATTAACTATATATTTTGCATTTATTTGATACTGATTACCATTTATTTCATCATGGATATTTGCTCCCGTAATATTATCATTAGTGTAATTAAATGAAGTTGCTTTCATATAATTAATTGCCAATGTGCCAGTCGCAACTGCTTTTTTTAAGACCTCTATAGTTAATCTAGCATCATCAGTTCTGTATTCATAAAAAAGAATTCCTCCAATTAAATCTTTTTGTTTTAGTAAAGGTTCTATTTTTAATGTTTCTTCTTTTGACAAAAAAGTATGTCGTTCTTCTTTTTTTACTCCTGCTATAATTTCATAAACAAACATTGCGATTCTGGCTGTAAATTTGTTTAACGATCCTCCTTTTGCAATTGGCAAAAGCATGGGTTCGGGTTTTGTGAGATGAGGGGCGTTTTTGTGAACAATATCTCTTTCTTTTCCAACTTCTGCTACCAACTTTAACTCAAGTTGTTTTAAGTACCTTAACCCGCCATGTATTAGTTTTGTTGATCTTCCTGATGTTCCAGATGCAAAGTCCTGCATTTCAATTAACGCAACTTTTAATCCTCTTGCTGATGCGTCAAGTGCAATTCCAGCTCCAGTAATTCCTCCACCAATAACTAGTAAGTCAAATGAAGAATTATTTATTTGTTGAATAATATCAACTCTATTTTTTGAAGAGAATGAATTCAAATTATTTTTTTTATTAAATTAATTAATCTATCTGGATAATCAGTGATGATACTTTTTACTCCCATTGAAATCATTCTTTGCATATCATCAATTTCATTCACAGTCCAGGTAATAAGTTTAATGTTTTTGTAATGCAATTCTTTTATAAGTTGTTCATCAATTAAAATAAATTCGGGTGCATATATGTCTGGATTAAATCCTAGTTCTTTAAGGTTGTTATCTAAGCCATTTTTATTTTCAATCAGAAGTGAAAGTGTAATAGTTTGATCTTTCTTTTTAAGTTCCTGTAATATTCTTACGTCAAAAGACTGAAGAATAACTTTAGATAAAATATTCTGTTTCTTTAATTCAGAGTATACTAAATCGACAAAAAAATCGGGTTTCGGATTAAAGATATCATCATATTCTTTTTCGCTTTTTATTTCAATATTATATTTTATTGGAGCAATATGATTTGTTTTAACAAAAGATTCAATTTTTGTGATGACTTCTGAAAGCAGTGGTTTGTTTTCAGGAATTGACCTTTGAGAGGGAAATTTCAAATTACTTTTTTTTCCGCAATCGTATTGCACAATTTCCACATAATCCATGTTATATAGATTATATTTTTTGTTCGAATTGTTTTCAATCTCCTGTCCATTGGGCTTGGTGCAAAAATCAGGGTTCATCCAAGGTTCATGCGAAACAATTACTTTATTATCTTTAGAAATGACTACATCCATTTCAATTATGTTAACACCTAGTTTAACCGCTTCAATAAAGCCACTCAAAGTGTTTTCTGGACATAAGCCTCTTGCGCCTCTGTGTCCTTGAATTTCAATATGAATTTTTTCATTCATAATTTTATTGCATTTTATGTAGAAGTAGTTTAATGAAATAAGCAACGTATCTCTTATCAAATATAGCTAATAGGCTTGTATTATAATCTATTATCTTAATAATTTGACTAGTGATTTTGAGTTATTTATTTATAAATTTGTTTCTTTATAAATTTTAAAATGGATTTTTCGAAAATAGACCTTAGTAAGTTTCAACATTCAATGCCTATTCAAATCAGATTTGTGGATATTGATTTAGCTGGACATGTAAACAACGCAACTTTATTATCATATTTTGAAACCGAGCGAGTTGCCTTTTTTAATGAATTAATTGGAAAAACAAATAATTGGAAGCAACGTGGTTTAGTAATTGCGCGCACAGAGATTGATTATGTGAAATCAATTTATCTAGATGATAAAATAAAAGTATATTCTCGAATTTCACATTTAGGAACAAAAAGTTTTAAAGTAGAAAATGTTTTAATGAAAGAGGAAAACGGAATTGAAGTTTTAGCATCTATTGCTTCGTTCGTAATTGTTTGCATAGATGCAGAGAAAAACATCACTATTGAAATTCCTCAAGAGTGGAAGGATAAAATGAAAGTTTAACTATTTTAAAATTAAATTATTAAACTGAATTATGAATATTTAATTTCGATTACGTTTTTTGTTTTTTCTTTTTAGCAGCAGGAAATAAAATATTATTTAAAATTAAACGATAACCTGGCGAATTTGGATGAAGACTCAAATCTGTTGGTGGATCTTCAACACGGTGCTCGTAATCTTCTGGGTCATGACCACCATAAAAAGTCCATGTGCCTTTTCCGTGATTGCCATGTATGTAACGCGCTTCATTAAATGCTTTTGATTCGCCTAATATGAGTGTGTTTTTTTTAATGTATGTTTTGGTGTAGGCGGTTGTTTGTCCATAAAATCCTTTAATAGTTTGAACGTGATTTTGACATAGCATAGTTGGAACTGGATCCCATTTTGCAGAGAATTCAAATAACGTAAATACATCATTTTCTTTTGTTACGCCATATTGCCTTCTTGTTGAGGTTGCATCAATAGTTGAGAATTCATACTCATAAGGATTTGTACTTAATTGATATTTTTCAAAAGCATAGCCTTTCGAATAATCAATTTTTTTATTCATTGCTTGGTCAGCAGGGTCATGGTCAAACATGGTTTCACAAATATCAATCCCTTCTGCTGCTAATGCAATGTCGTAACTATCTGTTGCACTACACATGGCAAACATAAAACCACCAACAAATACAAAGTCATTTATTTTTTTTGCAACAGCTAATTTTAATTGAGACACTTTTGTGAAGCCTAATTTTTTTGCCATCGCTTCATCATCCTTCACTTGTAATTGATACCAAGCCGCTTGGTTAAATGATGCGTAAAATCGACCATATTGCCCTGTAAAATCTTCATGGTGCAAATGCAACCAATCGTAATCTTTTAATTTATCTCCAATAATTTCTTCATCATAAACCACTTCGTAAGGAATTTCAGCATACTTTAAAACCAATGTCACCGCATCATCCCAAGGTTGTTTTGTTTTGGGCGAATACACAGCAACTCGTGGTGCTTTTTCTAGTTTAACTGCATCTTGGTTAACTTCCGGATTTGCAATATCTGCTAAAATGCTATTTCCTTGCGCATCTGAAATTACTTCAAAACTTACGCCTCTTATGGTACACTCTGTTGAAACTGGTTTTGCATTTGGAATTAAAAAACTTCCACCTCTATAATTTACAAGCCACTGTATTTGAAGTTCGCCTTTAATAGACCAATAAGCTATGCCGTATGCCTTTAAATGATTTTTTTGAGTTTCATCCATTGGTATTAATATATAGCTACTAAAACCAATTAACGATTGTAAAATAAATAATCCTATGATAAATCTTCTTTTCATTTCAATGTCTAAGATAAGATTTTCTTTTTTAGGAAATCAATTCCTCTTTTAATATTACGACAAAATTTTGTTTTTTTAAGAATTTAGCGTTTCTTACTCCTAGGCTTGTAATCATTATTTGGGCGTTGCCTTCGGCCAGGCTTTTCACTTCAATCTTTTTTGAAATCGCGTTTCGAGAACCTCAACGACCTCATTCAAAAAAGGATTTTCGTTGCAATCCTTAACGCAAATTCATATTTACGTGTAAAATTTACACTTTAGATGTTAGGCTATGATTTTGAATATTTTTGCCTTCAAAAGTATTTAAAGAATTTTAATTAGAATTTGGGCGTTGCCTTCGGCCAACATGTCCCGATTTTTCGGGAGGCTTTCTGTTACAATCTTTTTTGAATTCGCGTTTCGAGAACTTCAACGACCTCATTCCAAAAAGGATTTCCACACCAATTCTTAATGCCAATTTATTTAGCTAAACAATTTCATTGCAACATAAACATCATCAACAACTAATGAATTGGTGCAATAATTTAATTTATCTAATATTTCGTTAGGATATTTAGTAACTGTTTTAAAACTAAATGGTTCAAAATATTTTGGTATAATACAAACTAAATACAAGTCGGATATTGATTTTTGTATTAATGCCTGCACTAATTTTTTGCCAATTGTTTTATTTCTTTCTGGTTCAATAACACCTAAGGAGCAGAGTTCATCAAAATTTACATAGTTTCTTATTCTGCCAAAACCGAGGATAATATTTGATTTTTTGTAAACTAAAAATTGAGTATGCAATAATTCTCTACTATCTAATTCGTAATCAGAAATATGCTTTTTAATTATTTCTAAATCTGCTGAACTTGCTTCGTAAATATTTTCTGAATAGTGAATAATAAAAAGCAATTAATAGAGGTTTCCTAAAGCAAGGTAATAAATTTTATTTACTTTTACTTTATGTTTACAGGAATAATAGAAACCTTAGCCAAAGTTGAAGGCATTGAAAAAGAAAATTCAAATGTTCATTTTACATTTAGTTCTCCAATCACTCACGAATTAAAAATTGACCAAAGTGTTGCTCACAATGGCGTTTGTTTAACAGTAGTGAAAATAGAAAATACTCATTACTCAGTAACTGCTATTAATGAAACCCTTCAAAAAACAAATTTAGGAAATTTGAAAGTTGGCGATAGTGTAAATATCGAACGTTGTATGTCAGCAAATGGAAGGTTCGACGGACATATTGTACAAGGTCATGTTGACGAAACAGGAACCGTGACAAATATGATGGATAATAAAGGTAGTTGGACTTACACAATTGCGTATCAAAATAAATCAAATAACATAACGGTTGAAAAAGGGTCTATTACCATTAATGGAACTAGTTTAACAGTTGTAGATTCTAAAGACCATTCGTTTTCAGTATGCATTATTCCATACACTTATGAAAACACAGTTTTTAAAACTATGAAAATTGGAGATACTGTAAATTTAGAATTTGATATAGTAGGAAAGTACGTTGCTAAAATGATGGGCAAGTAATTAGAATAGCAAAAGAGTATTATGTCCTCATTACAAATTAGAAAGAGGTTCGAGCATAAGATAAATAATTATTATTCTAGTCTAAAAAATTTAGTAGAACCTTTTTAACTAAACTTAAATCCAATTATAAATTACCCCCTTATCTGGTGTTGTTATAATTTTGATGCACTATCAAATATTTTCTTGAACAGATAACCTTATATACTATTGCGGGTTATTTTGGAAACTTAGCCCATTTCTTAATTTTGCTTTTTTCAAATTGTATGATGTCACCTGAAAGAATAGTGGGTCATATTAATATGTTTTTTCTTTTGATTCTTATTATTTTTTTTTAAATACCAACTATAACAAATTAATTTATTTTACAATTAATATAAATTCTCTGTCTAAATAAAATATTATATTATTATTAATGTAATATAGGTCTTGAAGCACAAAAACAGTTTGTTTGATTTTATTAATTTCTGAATTAGATGTGGTTTGATTTGCTAGCCAATAAGCAAACACTTCTCCATTTGTCATATTTCTATGAACAACTTCAATTAATGTGTCATTCTTTATACAACTCACTTTAGAAGCGATAAAATTAAGTTTTGAACCATTAGTTTGTATATATGGCTTAAGATTTGAAAATTCTTTATAAGAAAGTTTAATTGTGTCAGTAAAAGAAAATAAATTGATATAATTATCTATATTATTACAAATGCCATATTTTTTCAACATAACTTGTGACCCATCTTCTAGCAATTCAACAGCTTCTATTCTGTCATTCTTAAATTTATAATCTAATTTAGTTTTTTTTGTATAATCATTAAACTTTTCATATTCAGAAGGTAAATCAACAGGCCCAGTTTGATAAACATAAAAATTTTTTACTTTTCTCAGTGGAATTTTTTTAGAACCAATAGCTAATGTGTCAACTTTAAGTTGCGAAAATGAATTATTTATGATTGAGAAAAAGAAGCTTATAATAATTATTTTTTTCATAAAATTTATTGTTAGTTTTTTTTACTATTTTGGAATGATATATTATGAGCAAAGCTAACTATTTAATTATAGTAAAATAAAGCTATTTGTCTACAATTCTAGCGCCTGCAATTCCAGGATTTTTTTCAGCTAGTTTCAATACTTCTTTAAGAGTTTCAAGATTGATTTCTTCAATGCTTTTAAAACGAATACAGGTTACACCCTTACTCAATTTACCAAAGTCCTTTTTATATTTTTCGATAGAAGCTTTATCTTCAATAACGGTGCATATATAAATACTGATGTAATTTTTTTGATTGGCTAAAGAGATAATTGGCCATTCTTTTTTTTGCTTTTTTGTATCTAAATAAAATAACGAACCATAACCAATCATATTGGAAGCATAATATAGTTTTAGTTTTGGAACTGATTTTTGAATAAAATCGTGGAGAAAATTAATTTCTTTCTTACGATTTTCAGGCACCATCAAAAGATATTCTTCAACTGACGTAGCTTCATTTTTCGCGAACATGTTCATAGTCGTATCGTTTAAGTTTATATTTAAAATAGTTAGTTGTGACTAAAATATTCTTTTTTACTTCAATAGAGTTTTAAAAAAGTTACAATTTCTAAAACTCACAATTATTTGGTGTTCTTGGGAAAGCAATCACGTCTCTAATGTTTGTCATACCAGTTACAAATAAAACCAAACGTTCAAAACCTAAACCAAATCCAGCGTGCGGACATGTTCCAAAACGGCGTGTATCTAAATACCATTGTAAGTCGTGAGTAGGAATATTCATTTCATTCATTCTATTTTCTAATTTTTCTAAACGCTCTTCACGTTGCGATCCACCAATAATTTCCCCAATACCAGGAAATAAAATATCCATAGCAGCTACCGTTTTTCCATCTTCATTTTGGCGCATATAAAATGATTTAATATCTTTTGGATAATCAGTTAAGATAACTGGTTTCTTAAAATGTTTTTCAACTAAATAACGTTCGTGTTCGCTTTGTAAATCTGCACCCCATCCTTCAATAATATATTGAAATTTCTTTTTCTTGTTATGATTACTTTCACGTAATATATCAATTGCTTCTGTATATGTGATTTTAGCAAATTCGTTTCCTAAACAAAAATTTAATTTTTCTAATAATGTTAATTCACTTCTATCGGCTTGTGGTTTTTGTTTTTCTTCATCAAATAAGCGTTGTGATAAAAACTCAATATCTTCTTTGTTATGTTCTAAAGCATAAGTAATTACATATTTCAACATTTCTTCCGCTAAAGCCATATTGTCTTTCAAATCAAAAAATGCCATTTCAGGCTCTATCATCCAAAATTCAGCTAAGTGGCGTGTTGTATTTGAGTTTTCAGCTCTAAAAGTTGGCCCAAATGTGTATACGTCACTAAAAGCCATTGCTCCTAATTCGCCTTCTAATTGGCCAGATACGGTAAGGTTAGTTGCTTTCCCAAAAAAATCTTGTTTAAAATCAACTTCGTTTGCTTCTGTTAATGGCGGGTTTTTTGGATCTAAAGTCGTTACACGAAACATTTCTCCTGCACCTTCGGCATCGCTACTTGTAACAATTGGCGTATGTAAGTATACAAATCCTTTATCATTAAAAAATTTATGAATAGCGTATGCTAATGTATGACGCACTCTAAACACGGCGCCAAATGTATTGGTACGAAAACGTAAGTGAGCAATTTCTCTTAAATATTCTAACGAATGTGCTTTAGGCTGTAATGGATATGAATTTGGTTTTGATACATCTGCTTCGCTATCTCCATAAATTTCTATGTCGTTTACTTTTATTTCAACAGTTTGTCCTTTGCCTTGCGATGCAACTAATAAGCCAGTTACGCTAATACAAGCACCAGGAGTAATTCGTTTTAAAATGGCATCATCTGTTGTTTCAAAATTTACAACAGCTTGTAAGTTATTAATGCTCGAACCATCGTTTAAAGCAATAAACGAATTGTTACGAAATGTTCTTACCCAACCTTTTACATTTACAGTTTGGTCAACTAGTGTACCTTTTAAAATTTCTTTAATTTTTGTGCGTGTCATAATGAGCTTATTTTGTGGCGTGAAGTTAAAAAAAGACTTTGATTTTAAGCATAAATCAGGTGGTTTTTAAACAAAAACTTTGTAGTTTTGTTTAGATATAAAAAGTAACATGCAAAATCATTATGATGTCGTTATTGCTGGTGGTGGACTTGCGGGTTTAACACTTTCAATACAATTAAAACAAGCAAATCCTGCTATTTCAATATTAATATTAGAAAGCAGAGATAAAGCAGCGGCCATTGCAGCCCATAAAGTTGGCGAATCAACCGTTGAGTTAGCCACACATTATTACCGTGAAGTATTGGGGTTAAAAGATTATTTAGAAGAGTTTGAATTGCCGAAACATGGCTTGCGTTTCTTTTTTACTGATCATAAAAAAACAGAATTATCAAATAGAGTAGAGTTAGGGCCACGACTAAAATTGCCAACACCTAGTCACCAGCTGGATAGAGGAACGTTTGAAAATTACTTAGAAAAATATACGAAGGAATTAGGAACAGATTTTTTATTAGCTGCTCGTGCTAAAGATGTTGTTTTTGGTGAAGGCCAGCACGAAGTTATTTATGCACACGAACGTCAAGATAAAACGGTAACAACTAAATGGTTTGTTGATGCAACGAGTAGAATTAGTTTATTAAAAAAGAAATTAGGTTTTCAAAAAGAATGTCCGCATAATGTTAATTCTGCTTGGTTTCGTGTAAAAGGCGTTGTTGATATTGATGATTGGAGCACTAACGAAAAATGGAAAAACATGCTGGCTCCAAAACTTCGTTATTTAAGTACAGTTCATTTTATTGATAAAGGATATTGGCTTTGGGTTATCCCATTAGGCTCAAAAAATACGAGCATCGGTATTGTTGCTGATGAAGATATTCATCCATTTGATACCATTAATACCTATGAAAAGGCTGTTGCTTGGATTCAAAAACATGAACCACAAGCAGCAAAATTTGTGTGTCCTCCAAAAGATGATTTATTAGATTTTAGAATTTTAAAACATTTTGCACATGATAGTAAACGCCTTTATTCATCAGATAGATGGGCTGTTACGGGTGAAGCGGGTGTGTTTTTAGACCCGTTTTATTCGCCTGGTAGTGATTTTATTTCTTTAAATAATACTTGGTTGAGCGATTTAATTTTGCGCGATATGAGTGGAGAAGATATTACCGTACGCACACAAATTTATGAGCAAACACATTTATCATGGTATAAAGATTGGTTGCCAATTTATCAGGATAAATATAAATTGATGGGTAACACACAAATTATGGTGTTTAAAATATTTTGGGATTGGGCTATTTATTGGTCTGTACCATGTATGTTATTTACAAATAAAGCCTTTACTGATTTAAAAATATTGAAAGAATTATTTGTGTCTGAAAAAAGTTTAGGGCGTAAATTCGGAAAATTAAATAAAGCAGTTCAAGATATGTTTATTGATTGGTTGCCAAATGAACATGGCGTATTTAATGATAAATACATTGACCCCTTAGATTTAGAATATCTAAAAAAGTTTCAACGTGGTATTGATGAGATGCATGATAAAACAACTATAGTTGATAAGGTAGCTCAAAATATGTTGGTGTTAGAAGCTGTTGCTGCTGAAATGTTTCGCTTAGTTAGTAACCAAGTAAATCATACTCCTTTGGATATTAAAGTAGACCCGTATCAAATTAATTTGAAAGAAGCATATGATGCAACTGGCCATGCTAATGGAATTGACGTGAATGATGAGATTAAAAGTGATGTAATAAAAATGTGGTTTAGTGAAGCGGAAGTTATCGCTTGAGTTGAACCTATTTGTTAGTTTTCATTTTAAATAGTAAGTGCATGATTTTTTGATTACCTCTCATGCGTTGGTAATAGTGCAAAATACAATTTTTTCGGTGGAAGTGTTAAGGTTTTATGTGTGAGAGGATTAAACGTAATAAAAGTTTAGCAAACTTTTATAGTGAAAGGGCCAGAATGCGGGTAGATTGGATTTGGTATTTCGGCTTGAATTCTTTTGTTTCTTTTCTTTTTCAAGAAAGAAAAGAAAAAGAAATATAATTTTTAGAGTAAAGCTTATTTAACTATTTTAAATAATAGTTGTATACTTGTTAAAACTTTAGTATGTCGCATCTTACACATTTGTTTAGTGAAATTGGAGGACAATTTATTAGCCCAGAAGCTAGTATGATTGAAAAATTAAAACATGTTAAGGCTTTTGTATTTGATTGGGATGGCGTTTTTACAAATGCTTCTAAGGATGCAAATTTGCAAAGTCAGTTTAATGAAGTGGATAGTATGGGAACAAACTTATTACGTTTTTCTTATTATTTAAATTACAATCAATTACCAATAACGGCTATTATTTCTGGTGAAAAAAATAATGCAGCTTTTCTTTTATCTAATCGCGAAAAATTTCATGCTTCTTATTGTAAATGTGCTAATAAATTAATTGCTTCAAATCATTTATGTGAAACATATCATATTAAACCAAATGAAATATGTTTTGTGTTTGATGATGTGTTAGATTTAAGTTTAGCGGAAATTAGCGGTTTGAGAATTTTTATTCCACGAAAAGCAAATCCACTATTAAATGAATATGTTATTAAACATAAATTAGCAGATTATATTACGGGCGCTCAATGTGGCGATTTTGCTGTAAGAGAAGCTTGTGAATTATTAATAGGATTGCATGGAAATTATGAAGATGTTGTAACACAACGTAAACAATTTTCTGAAAATTATTCTCACTATTTAAATTTACGTAAAGAAGTGAATACCACTTTTTATTTTAGCGAAGAAGGCACTATTAAAGTTATGGAAGCATAGCTTTATGCTTATTGGAAACGTACTATTTCTGCCATAACTACTACTTTATCAATTATTTACAATAAAAATTAATAAAAAACATTTTTCGTATATTTACACTCTAATTTTAAAACAAAACACATGGCTTACAATTTATTAAAAGGAAAAAGAGGTATCATAACAGGTGCTTTAGATGAAAATTCAATTGCTTGGAAAGTAGCTCAAAAATGCCACGAAGAAGGTGCAATCTTTACTTTAACAAACGCACCAATTGCTATGCGAATGGGTGAAATAAATAAATTGGCTGAGGAAACTAATTCTAAAATTATTCCTGCTGATGCAACTAATATGGAAGAAGTTACTAAGTTGTATTCAGAATCAATGGATATTCTTGGTGGTAAAATAGATTTTGTACTTCATTCAATTGGAATGAGTGTAAATATCCGTAAAAATATTCCTTATACAGAATTGAATTATGATTTCTACCAAAAAGGAATTGATGTTTCCGCTTTATCATTTCACAAAATGTTAGCAGCTGCGCATAAATTGGACGCTTTAAATGAGCACGCTTCTGTTGTAGCTTTATCATATATTGCAGCTCAAAGAACATATCCTTTTTATACTGACATGGCTGACATTAAAGCAATGTTAGAAAGTATTGCCCGTACATTTGGTTATCATTACGGAAAACAAAAAAAGGTTCGTATTAACACTATTTCTCAATCTCCAACAAAAACTACCGCAGGTGGTGGCATAAAAGGATTTTCTGATTTTTATACATTTGCCGACTTACAATCTCCTTTAGGAAATGCAAGTGCTGATGATTGTGCTGCATACACTGTAAGTTTATTTTCAGACTTAACACGTATGGTTACAATGCAAAATCTTTATCATGATGGAGGTTATAGCTCAACGGGAATTAGTACTGAATTAATAGAGAAAATTTCAGGATAAAAAATGAAAGGGAGGTTTTTTAACCTCCCTTTTTATTTACTTAAATTATATTTTCCGTTTTTTAAAATGTAAAGACCTTCAGCATGGTCTGTTGCACAGAATTTGTTGTTAGCAATTTTCAAGAAAAGATTTTTTATAATCAAATTTCCATTCTCTAAAAATTCAATATCATAACTACCTGCGCAAATATTAAAAATCATTTGTGGTTTGTAATTATTATCTAGTTTTTCATTTGAAAGTTCTTGAGATTCATAGTGCCAATTTTTTACACCACTAAATAGTTTTGTTTTAGAGTCAATATTCCAAATTTGTAACGAAGTTGATGTGCCGATATGTGGTTCTGAAAATTCCTGCTGGCCTTTAGTGTGTTCTACAATTACTTCAGGTTTGCCAATTCCATTTAATTGCTTTTGAGAAATGACACATGTATCAACACCCCAATTTGTTAGGTCTTTATCAATGATGAGTGTATCTTTTTTGTTTTTGGAAATCAGATAGTAGGTCGAATTTTTAATTCGTTTAATTACTTTTATTTGTAAACTTGGATTATAACCAATTATCAAATATTTTTTTGAAATGGACTTTTTTCTTGTTTGTGCAAAACAAAAAACTGTAAAAGTTAATAGAAGAAATGTAATTATTTTTTTCATTTAAATTTTATTCTCATGATGCAATTAATATATTTTAAATCGCCTTTCCAATCTTCAAATAGTAGAATTTTTTAAATTAAAAGAAATTAAAGACTTGTATATATTTAGTAAAATCCATTCAACTTTAACTATCTGCGAGTTGCAAATAAATTAATGCTAAGGCTGCAATAGTCATTATGATAAGTGCTGCAAATCCTAAAACATTTGACATTCTACTATTCGTATATTCGCCCATTATTTTTTTATTATTAGAAATGTGTAAGATGATTCCTATTAATACTGGTGCTGTTATTCCATAAAGTATAGCTGTGTATATTAATGCTTTAATTGGCGAAATGCCCACATAGTTTAAAGATAAACCTAGTAATAATGAAATGCCTATAATTACATAAAAGCCTTTTGCTTCATGAAATTTTTTATCAAGACCTTGTTCCCATCCAAAAGTTTCTGTAAAAATATAAGATAATGAGCCACTTAAAACTGGTATCGCAATTAAACCTGTTCCTATTACGCCAATAGCAAAAAGTAAATAGGCAAGGTTGCCAGCTAAAGGTTTTAAAGCCATTGCTGCTTGCTCAACCGTATCAATTTGATGAATCCCACCATTAAACAAAACAGTGCCTGTAGTTAAAATAATAAAAAACATAACCATTCCAGAAAATGACATTCCGAAATCAACATCTTGTTTCATTTCATTAATAATTTTTTTATTGACTATTAAATGTTTTTTCTTATTCTTCATTTCCTCCACTTCAACTGAAGCTTGCCAAAAAAATAAATAAGGAGAAATAGTTGTTCCAAGTATACCAACAAGTATGGCGATAAAATCTTTATCCAATTTTATAGTAGGAATAAAAGTGGCTTTAATAATTTCTAAATAATCTTGTTTGTATAAAAATGGAACAATAAAATATACAAGCATGACGATGCACAAATATTTAAGCACGGACGCTATTTTTTGATATGGCAAATAAATAATCAACCCTAAAAGTAAAAACGTAAAAAAAACACTAAAAAATGTGGCGTCAATACTTGGAAATAATAGATTACCAACAGCGCCCATTCCAGCAATATCTGCTCCAATATTCATGACAATTGCAGGAAAACTGAAAAGTAACATCACATATAAAACTGGTTTTGGATAATGTTTTTTTAGAGTGCCAGTTAAGCCTTGCGAAGTTACTAAGCCAATTCTCGCACACATTTTTTGAATCGCAGCCATTAATGGAAATGCTAAAATGGAGGTCCATAAGGTTGATAATCCATAAGCGGCACCTGCTTGAGAATAAGTTGCAATACCTGATGGATCATCATCACTTGCTCCTGTAACTAAACCAGGACCTAATAATTTCCAAAATTTAGAAAGTTTTGATTGCTTATTCTTTTCTCCAGTCATTTTAAAATAAGCTACTAATCTTTTTTATTAATTCAATAAAAGTTATTTTAACCTACCAAGGCTTTCTTTTTTTCGGCAAGCATTTCCTTTACCTCTAAATAAATTTGAACTGCTGAAAATCCACACTCTTCGTATAATTCAATTGGCTCTCCGTGTTCAATAAATTTATCAGGAATCCCCATACGTTTTACTTGTGATGAGTACCCATTATCTGCCATAAATTCTAAAATTGCTGAGCCAACGCCACCCATAATACAACCATCTTCTAGCGTAATCACTTTTTTATATTTAGAAAACACTTCATGCAACATAGCTTCATCTAATGGTTTAGCAAAGCGTAAGTCGTAGTGCCCAACCGTTATACCTTCTTCTTCAAGTTTTGTTATAGCTGTTGCTGCAAAATTTCCAGGATTACCAAGAGATAAAATAGCAATATCTTTTCCGTCTTTTAATTTTCTACCCTTACCAACTTCTATTTTCTGAAATGGTGTTTTCCAATTTACCATCACACCATTTCCTCTTGGGTAACGAATACTAAAACAACCTGGAGTTTCTTCTAGTTGAGCAGTATACATTAAATTTCGTAATTCTTCTTCATTCATTGGAGCACTCACAATCATATTTGGAATGCAACGGAAATAAGCTATATCAAAAGCTCCATGATGTGTTGGCCCATCAGCACCTGCTAAACCACCTCTATCTAAACAAAAAATTACTTTTAAGTTTTGTAAGGCAACATCATGAACTACTTGGTCATAGGCGCGTTGCATAAATGACGAGTAAATATTACAAAACGGTATTAAACCTTGTGTTGCCAATCCAGCACTAAATGTTACAGCATGTTGTTCTGCAATACCAACATCAAATGCTCTATCCGGCATGGCTTTCATCATAATATTTAATGAACAACCACTTGGCATGGCGGGTGTAACACCCATTATTTTTTTATTTAATTCGGCAAGTTCAACAATTGTATGCCCAAAAACATCTTGGTATTTTGGTGGTTGTGGACTTGTTGGAATTATTTTTATGATTTCACCAGTATCTTTATTAAATAAGCCTGGAGCATGCCAAAGCGTTGGATTTCCTTCTTCGCTAAATTGATACCCTTTTCCTTTTTGTGTTAAAACGTGTAATATTTTAGGCCCCGGAATATCTTTTAAATCACGCATAATTTTCGTTAAGCGTTCCACATCATGCCCATCAATTGGCCCAAAATATCTAAACTTAAGTGATTCAAATAAATTACTTTGATTTAAAAGACTTGTTTTTACGGCGTTTTCAAGTTTACTCGCAATTTCTTGAGCATTTGGACCAAACTTGCTAATCTTACCAAGTAATTCCCAAACTTTATCTTTTGTTTTATTGTATGTATGTGATGTTGTAATATCCGTTAAATAATCGCGCAGTGCCCCAACGTTAGGATCTATACTCATGCAATTATCATTCAATACAACTAATAAATTTGCATTGGCACTTCCCGCATGATTAAGTGCTTCAAATGCCATTCCTGCAGTCATTGAACCATCACCAATTACTGCAATATGTTGTTTGTCTTTTAAGTTATTATATTTTGAAGCAACAGCCATACCTAGAGCTGCACCAATTGATGTAGACGAATGCCCAACTCCAAATGTATCATACTCACTTTCCGAACGTTTAGGAAAACCACTGATTCCTTTATAAATTCTATTTGTATGAAAAATATCTTTTCTACCAGTAATGATTTTATGGCCGTATGCTTGATGGCCTACATCCCATACTAATTGATCATAAGGAGTGTTGTATACGTAATGTATAGCAGTTGTTAATTCAACTACTCCAAGAGATGCTCCAAAATGACCACCTTTGGTTGAAACTATATCAATAATGAATTGACGTAACTCTTTGCAGAATTGCTCCAATTGATTTTCATTTAATTTTTTTAAATCAGCAGGTGAATTTACCTTAGCCAATAATTCTCCAGGAATTACTCCCGAACCTTTAACAATTTCCATTATAACAAAGATAAGTTATTTTATTTTATTCTAAAAACGTGATTTTTAATAAGTTATTATTTTCTTCAAGTTAATATACGTTAAACAAAATCATTACTAAATAGTTTAGAAATGGTGCTGATTATTTGGATATTTTTTTTAATTCTAATTTCTCCAAGTTTCCTACAATTTATAGGCTTTTAGCAATCTCATAATGAGTGAAAAAATTCGACAAAAAAAACAATTTACATTTTTTATTGTTTATATTCGTGTAACTAACAATTAAATTCTCGATTCAAATGAAAAAAATATCTATTTTAAGCTTATTCTTTATTTTTTCACTAACACTAATTTCTCAAACTTGGGTTGATAAATACCAAGATGTAAATGAAAATTTTTATTCTATTCAGAATGAATTTAACGCCTATTGGAGTACTAAAACTTACGAAAGAGGAAAAGGTTACAAACAATTTAAACGCTGGGAATGGATGGCAGAACCAAGAGTTTATCCAAGTGGTGATTTAAAATTAGCCTCTCGTGCAAAAGCATATGAGGAATTTCAAAATTACTTAATTGCTAACCCAACTGCATCTGCCAAAATTAGTTCGGCATCATCAACATCAGGAAACTGGACTGCAATTGGACCTTTTGGTTCTCCAGTTGGTGGAGATGCTGGTCGAATTACATTTATTCGTTTTATGCCAGGTTTGCCAACTACAGTTTTTGCTGGAACTGGCGCAGGTGGTTTATGGGTTTCTACTAATAGTGGTACTACTTGGAGTACTTCTACAAATTCATTAGCTGTTTTAGGTTGTTCTGATTTAGCTATTAATCCATTAAGTACAAATATTATGTATTTAGCAATGGGTGATGTTGACGCATCAGATACCAAATCAATAGGCGTTTTAAAATCTGTTGATGGAGGCTTAACTTGGGCTGCTACTGGCTTAACATGGGCTGTAAGTTTAAATCGTACCATTGGTCGATTATTAATTAATTCAAAAAATCCTAATATTGTTTTAGCAGCAACTAGTAACGGTATTTACAGAACTAATAATGCTGGTGTTACTTGGAATGTTGTAAAAACTGGTAGTTATAAAGATATTGAATACAAAACAACAGTTGGTGATACAACAAATGTTTTCGCAGTTACAGGAAGTACTTTTGTACGTTCTGTAAATGGTGGTAATACCTTTTCAACAACCGCAACTGGTTTACCTACTACAGGAGTAAATAGAATGGCTTTATCTGTAACTCCTGCCGATCCTAATTATGTTTATATTTTATGTAGTAAATCTTCCGATAATGGTTTTGGTGGATTGTATCGTTCTATTGATGGCGGCGCTACCTTTACATTACGCTCTTCTACTCCAAATATTTTTGATTGGAGCACTGGTGGCACTGGTGCTGGCGGACAAGGCTGGTATGATATTGCTTGTGGAGTTTCTCCAACTAACAAAGATGAAATAATTTGTGGTGGTGTAAATAGCTGGAAGTCTACAAATGGTGGTACTTCTTGGGTATTAAATTCTCATTGGACTGGTGGTGGCGGAAAGCCATATGTGCATGCTGATTTACATGTTGTGGAATATTTAAATGGAACCACGTGTTTTATGGGTACTGATGGAGGGGTTGCAAAAACAACTAATAGTGGTGTTTCTTGGACAACAATTAATGGTACTATGAACATTGCTCAGTCTTATAAAATTGGCCAATCTGCACAACCTGCTATACCAAATTATGTTATTTCTGGACATCAAGATAATGGAACTAATTTATGGAGCGGAGGTGTTTGGACTGAAGTTTACGGTGGTGATGGAGCAGATTGTTTTGTTGATTGGAGTAGTAATGCAACATTAGTAGAGTCATATGTTCAAGGGGATTTTAATAGATCTACCAATAGTGGTGCTACATGGACAAATATTATTTCCGGAATAACTGGTACAGCTGCTTGGGTTGCTCCTATTATTCAAGATCCAAACAATGCAAATATTTTTTATAGTGGCTATCAACAAGTGTTTAAGTCATTAAATAAAGGGACTTTATGGTCTCAAATGGGAACAATAGCTGGCTCAGGAGATATCTTAAATATTGCCGCAGCGCCTTCAAGTTCAACTACTTTATTTGCAGCGCGATCTACCAATTTATATAAAACTACAAATAGTGGTACAACTTGGTCAAGTATCACTGCTGGGTTGCCAACTGCTTCTGCTGCAATCACAAATATTGCTGTTGATAATTTAGATGCGACAAATGTATTTGTTACTTTTTCTGGCTATTCTGCTGGAAATAAAGTATTTGTTACAACTAATGGAGGTACCACTTGGACTAACATTTCTACTGGTTTACCAAATCTTCCAGTAAATTGTATTATTTATACAAAAGGATCAAATGATGCTATATATGTAGGAACAGACGTTGGCGTTTATTACAAAGACGGAAGTATGACTAGCTTTATTCCCTTCATGACAAACTTACCAAATGTTATCGTAAATGATTTTGAAATTCATTATGCTACAAGTAAATTAAGAGCAGGTACTTATGGCAGGGGTGTATGGGAATCAGATTTATATGTTGATCCGTTAGCACCTCCTAACGCTTCCTTTTCTACAGCATATGCTTCAGCTTGCGTAGGTGTTCCTTTTGTTATTACTGATCAATCATCTGGTACACCAACTGCTTGGTCATGGACTTTAACTGGCGGATCTCCTGCAGTTTCATCTGTTAAGAATCCTACAGTTACTTACACATCTGCTGGCGTATACACTGTATCATTAGTGAGTACAAATGTTAATGGAAGTAGTTCAGTATATACTAATACAATTTTAGTTAGCTCACCTCCAGTTTTAGTTCTTACAACTGCAACTGTGTGTAGTGGAATGGCAGCAACTATTTCTGCTTCTGGTGCAACTTCATATGTATGGTCTGGCGGAGGCGGAACTTCTGCTTCAATATTGGTAACTCCAACTGTAACTTCAGTTTATACTTGTACTGGTTATGTTGGAGCTTGTTCTGTTGTTAAATCAACGACTGTAACTGTTGGCTCATATCCTGCAGTGCCTACCATTACACAACTTGGTCAAGTATTAACTTCTAGTTCGGCTACTGGTAATCAATGGTACTTGAATGGTTCGCCAATTGTTGGTGCAACTGGACAGACGTATACTGTAACAACAGATGGTTATTATTCAGTTTGGATAACTAATGCATTAGGTTGTCAATCTTCTTCTTCTTCTTTTCAAGTATTATTGTCGAGCATTAATGAATTTTTGCTTTACAACGCTATTATTTTAGGACCAAACCCAGCAAAAAATTCTATTACAATAGCTGTGCCTTCTGAATTATTAAATGTTTCAGCTACCATAAAAGTTGTTGATGTTACAGGAAAAACAGTATACACAAAACAACTTTTGTTAAATGCTACGACTGAAAAAATAAATATTGAAAATTTTGCAGATGGTATTTATATTGTTGAATTTAAAACCAATAATATTGACAAGAAATTTAAATTCGTAAAAGAATAATTGGAATTTAAAAGTAAGTAAAAGAGCCTTTGATTTTTTTAATCAAAGGCTCTTTTTATTTAAAACCAATTATTAATAATTTAATAATTGCTAATGAAGATACTACATGAAAATTGATCTAAGAGGCTTTGCTGAATTGGACTATATTTTATGTGTATTCGTTATAAGAGGTAACGTATTATAATACAATAAACTGTTTTCCGATTCGTATGCTATTAACTTGTGTGTTTCAGCACCAGGAAAAGTAGTTTCGAAAAGTTTTTCAAATTCAGCAACTTCTTTTTTGTGAATAGGAAGCTCAGTCATTTTATTATAAATGATGCAACTTTTTTGATTCGAAATTCTTTTGAGATTATTTAAATATTCGGGTGTTGCAAATATTGCAGGCACATTACCATCAATGAAAATATCTGAAATAATTAAATCATATTTTTTATATGTTGTTTTCACATACTCAAAAGCATCATCATTTACAATATTTAAAGGTTTGTATTTTTCAATTTCAAAATATTTTTTTGCTAATTCAATGACAACTTCATCTTTTTCGATTGCTGTAATGGCACAATTGATTTTATATTTTTGTTTTAGTAAAGAGATTACACTGCCTGCACCCATTCCTAATAACAAAACATTTTTGATATCGTATTTCTTAATATCAATTTGTTTAAAAAAAGCATCGAACAATATATGTAATCCGCCAAACGAATAATTTGCATTATGGCTATTAAGCACATACTTTCCATTCGATTTCATCACTTCTAAATACGGCGTTACACTTCCCTCTCTTGTTTCAATAACAATGGGATACATATAACTGACAATATTTTTAATTTTTTTCATCGACGTTTTAAAATACTGCGTAAAACTAATGCTATAATTTATAGCATCCAACTCTATTTTAATTTTGTACTTTTACAATGATGAATGAGAATTTAGACGCTAATAACGAAAAGCATACTAATACCGATAAGGATTACGAAAAAGCACTTCGTCCAATAGAATTTAACGATTTTAGTGGACAAGAAGCGGTCGTAGATAATTTGCGCGTATTTGTTTTAGCAGCTAAACAACGCGAAGAAGCTTTAGATCATGTTTTATTACACGGCCCTCCAGGTTTAGGAAAAACAACGTTAGCTCATATAATTTCAAACGATTTAGGAGTAAATTTAAAAGTAACAAGCGGCCCAGTACTTGATAAACCAGGCGATTTGGCTGGATTATTAACCAACTTAGAGCCTTTTGATGTTTTATTTGTTGATGAAATACATCGCTTAAGTCCTATTGTAGAAGAGTATTTATATTCTGCTATGGAGGATTATAAAATTGATATTATGATTGACAGTGGGCCAAATGCACGTACTGTTCAAATAAAATTAAATCCATTTACGCTTGTTGGTGCTACTACACGTAGTGGTTTGTTAACTGCGCCCTTACGAGCTCGTTTCGGTATTACTTCTCGCTTAAATTATTATGATAGCAAAGTGTTAACTGGAATTGTGCAACGTAGTTCCGAAATATTAGGAGTTCAAATTGCTGATGAAGCCGCCTATGAAATTGCAAGAAGAAGCAGAGGAACACCGCGTATTGCAAATGCATTATTACGTCGTGTGAGAGATTTTGCTCAAATAAAAGGAGATGGAACCATTGATATTGATATTGCAACTTACGGCTTAAAAGCATTAAACGTTGATAAAAATGGATTAGATGAAATGGATGTTCGTATTTTATCAGCCATCATTGATAAATTTAAAGGTGGGCCAGTTGGTATCACAACCATAAGTACTGCAGTTGGTGAAGAAGCAGGAACAATTGAAGAAGTATACGAACCTTTTTTAATACAAGAAGGTTATTTATCTCGTACGCCACGCGGAAGAGAAGCAACTGAAAAGGCTTACAAGCATTTAGGAAAATCGTACAGAGGAAGAATGGGCGGCTTGTTTGAAGATTAGTCTACTTTTTTTTATCTCTACTGCTCATAAACTTTTTACTGTAAATTAAAGGAAGACCAAGTTCTAATACATGTTCTTTTACTTTAGTTTTCTTATTCACATTTTGATAATCAGCATAATAAATTTTAGTTAATATTAAAAAGTAAGAAATAATTAACGAGCCAAAAATTAAACCTGTAATGCCTAAATATTTTAAACCTAAAATAATTCCTAGTGCAGTAATAACAGGATGGACATCTGACATCTTTTTAGCTAGTAAAAACCGAATAACGTTATCCATGCTTCCCATAATTAATACACTCCATAAAATAACAACAGCGCCTTGCCAATTAGAACCTATAAAAAACAAATAGATACAAACAGGAACCTAAATAATACCCCTACCAACAATAGGGATAACAGAAGCGAAGCCTTTTAAAATTCCCAAAAAACCTACATCTGACACTCCAGTAATTAAATATATAATATACCCAAACAATCCTTGTACAACAGCAATTAAAGGGATTTCAATAGCGTTACTAAACGGTTGAGCTTTTAATTCTTCGGCAAACATTTTAATTTTTTCTTTTCTAAACGGCAATGACAAAATAATATAAGCCTCCATGCGATTAAAATTAATAAGCATGAAGTACAAAAAGAAATATAACATAACAATGGACAAGTAAAGTGCAAAACTCTGGTTTAAAGCGCCTGAAACAGTTTTAGTACTTGTTGATTTAATAACATCTTTGTTTTGCGCTGATAAAATCTCTATGCCGAATTTATTTTGCAAAGTAGAATCAACCTGATGTACATAAGGTAAAAATGTATCGGGATTAGAGGCAATAGGCACTACTTTATTATAAGCCATCGAAAACAAATAATGTTATTGGTAACAGAATAATGAAAAAAGAAACGATTATTATTAAAATAGCTGCATTACTTTTTTGCATCTTTTTTAGTTACTAATATTTCCATCCAATTTTTAAAAAGCACATAAAACATGACGCTTCCTAAAAAGGCCGTGAAGTAATCGTGAAGAGAAATTGCAAGAGATAATCCAAAAACAATAATTATTGCCAGAAAAATATGTTAATTGTATTTGAATTCAGGGTTTGTTTCTATGATAAAAATCAAAAGTAAGGTTATAGTTTAATTTTTTAGTAAATTAGCATTAATATTTAATACCTCGAAACAATGAACGATAAAACAAAAATATTAGGTGCTATTGTATTAGGTGCAATTGCCGGTGCAGCTATCGTTAAACTATTAGAAACTGAGGAAGGAAAGGAGTTTGTTGACAAGGCAAAAGATAAAGCTAAGTCAGTTGCTGATGATCTTAAAGAAAAAATAAATAAACTTGAAAGTGAATTAGCAGAACTACTTCAGATTGAAAAAGAAAATGATAGCGCAAACCAAGCATAATATATTTTAAATGGAAAACAAACCAGATACATATTTTGACGAGACTTATGATTTAGTAAAAAAATATACTGATGATAGGTTGTATTTGTTGAAAATTCAAACAGCTAAAAAAACAGCAAAAATAACCAGTAAAATTATTTATATTTTTATTGCTTCAATTCTTTTGTTTTTTGTATTCATGTTTTTAGGATTAATGTTAGCCTACTATTTTTCTGAAAAATTGAATAGTAATTTTTATGGATTTAGCATTGTTGCGGGCATCTATTTATTATACTTACTCTTATTTACAGTAATTTACAAAGCCTATTTTTCTGTAAAAATAAAGGATATGATAACAAAAATATTTTTTGAAAATGACCCATACGATATAGACGAAGACGATGAAAACTAATTATAGTATAAATGGATTTGGAGATTTGGAACGTGAAGAAATTCGTGTGAGGAACCGTCTAAAAAAACAAGAAGAAACGCTTAAATTAAAATTAAAATCATTACCCGAAGAAATTGTTACAACTGGTATTACAAAAATTGTAACGAGTATCTTAAATGGCGATATTTTTAGATCAGCACTTTCTATTGTAAAAACTGTTGGAAGCATTATTACGAATGTTAAAGATGAAAACTCCAGAGGTGGAGGAATTCTTAATATCATTAAAAAAATAGTTAAGGATAAACTATCCGACTAGGTTTTTTTTATTGGATTTATCTAAACATACCCAAATTATTAAACAAGAAGCCAAACGATTGGGTTTTGATTTTTGTGGAATTTCCAAAGCCGAATTTTTAGAAGAAGAAGCACCACGTTTAGAAAAATGGCTTCATGAACATAAGCATGGAAAAATGGAATACATGGAAAACCATTTTGATAAACGCTTAAACCCAACCCTATTAGTGGATGGTGCAAAATCGGTTGTTTCATTATTATTTAATTATTATCCAGAGCAAAAACAAAATGTAGACGCTCCAAAAATTTCTAAGTATGCTTATGGTATTGATTATCATGAAGTAATAAAGGATAAACTCAAAGAATTTTTAGCGACGCTCAAAGAAAAAATTGGAGATATAAATGGAAGAGCCTTTGTGGATAGTGCACCAGTACTTGATAAAGCTTGGGCAAAAAAAAGTGGTTTAGGATGGATTGGAAAAAATGCAAATCTTATTAATAAAAAGCAAGGTTCATTTTTTTTTATTGCCGAATTAATTATTGACTTAGATTTAGAGTACGACGGGCCAATAAAAGATTATTGTGGCACATGCACAAAATGTATTGATGCTTGCCCAACATCTGCTATTGTTGAACCTTACGTGGTTGATGGCAGTAAATGCATTAGTTATTTTACCATTGAATTAAAAGATGCTATTCCAACTGAGTTTAAAAACAAAATGGATAATTGGATTTTTGGTTGCGATGTGTGTCAGGATGTTTGCCCTTGGAATAGTTTTAGTGAATTTAATAAGGAACCAAAATTTGAAAATACAACAGGATTTTTAAATTTTAATACAGCCGATTGGACAAATTTAACGGAAGAAGTATTCACTTCTGTTTTTAAAGGCAGTGCTGTAAAACGAACCAAATACAGCGGTTTAAAAAGGAACATAGAGTTTGTGAAACCAAACTAATTTTTTAAAAAACCTTAAACACAATAGTACAGTTTAATACCAATTACAATTATTTTTTAATCCAATTAATAAAAATAATTAATAATTGGTTATGCCGATACTACATAAAAATTGTACAATCAGGTTTTGCTGAAATTGGACTATGTTTTATGTGTATTCGGTATAAATCACTCGCGACGATGTTTTTTAAAAAACCAAACCTTTAATATGTCTGCAGTAACTATGTATAAAAAAACAATGAGCATCATTGTTGCAAGGTTAATTAGCGGCAATGGCGTTAATCCAACTTCGCTTGCAAAGGGCAAATAAGGAAGTCCTATAGTTAGTATTAATGCTACCACACTTAAAATAAAAAGATACTTACCTGGTTTACTTTTAAAGAAGTTTTTGTGAGTTCTAATAATGAAGAGAATAAAAAGCTCGGAAAGCACCGATTCTATAAACCAGCTTGTTTGAAATTCAGTTTCTTTAACTTTTAGAAAAAACATTAAGGTAAGAAAAGTAATCACATCAAATAGTGAACTATGGATGCCAAAGATTATCATATAATTCCGAATGAGCTTTAAATTCCATTTGCCAGGCCTGCTTAATTGGTCTTGATCCACGTTATCTGAAGCCACACTTAAGTATGGAAAATCAGTAATGAAATTTGTGAGTAAGATTTGCTTTGGCAACATTGGTAAAAATGGAAGCAATAATGATGCGATTGCCACACTAAACATATTTCCAAATGTAGAACCAGTATTTATAAAAATATATTTTAGAGTATTAGCAAATGTTTTTCTTCCTTCGATTATACCATCTAATAAAACTGATAATTTCTTTTCCATTAGCACAAAATCGGCGGCTTCTCTGGCTACATCTACTGCGTTTTCGACCGATATGCCAACATCTGCAGCGTTAATAGCAGAAACATCGTTTATACCATCACCCATATAAGCCACAGTATAGCTCTCTTTTAAGGCTAAGATAATGTGTTCTTTTTGCTGAGGTTCAACTTCCGCAAAAATATGTGTCTTTTTTACCAGTTGTTTTAAGGCTTCAGGACTGGTATTAAAGAGTTCTTTTCCAGTCATTACAATTGGATCTTTTATGCCAATGCAAAGTGCAATAGATTTTGCTACGTTTTTATTATCGCCTGTTATTATTTTTAAACCAACCTTAAGTTTATTGAGCTTACTAATTGTTTCTATAATGTCTGGTTTCACAGGGTCATTCATTAAAATAAATCCAGCAAAAATCATATCAGACTCAATATCCTTTGAAATGTTTGTTGTGTCTATTTTTTTATAACAAATACCGATAGCACGTAGTCCATCAATCCCAAATTGTTCAAATTTTTTTTCTAACGCTTCTTTATGTTGTGAAATATCTTCTTCCTTATCACTATTTACTGCTATTTTAGAACAGATGCTTAATATTTGAGTAAATGCTCCTTTGCTGATTAATAGTTTTTCATTATCTGTATTTACTGCTATGCTCAATCTTTTTCTGATAAAGTCATATGGAACTTCGCCAATTTTTTGCGCAGCCGTATTTGTATTAAATGTTAATTGTTTTAATGCGTCATCAATAGGATTAGAATAGCCAGATTCAAAAGAGGCGTTCCAAAAAGCAAGCTGTTTTACAAATTCATTTTCTTTACCAAATCCATCCACTAAGCCCGCAATTTTAATTTCGCCCTCTGTGATTGTTCCTGTTTTATCAGTACATAATAAATTTACTTCACCCAGATTTTGAATGGATGCTAATTTTTTTACAATTACTTTTTTGGTTAAGAGTCGCTTTGCACCTGCAGTCATTGCTATAGTGGCAATAGCAGGTAGTAATTCGGGAGCCATGCCAACAGCTAGAGCTAATGCAAAAAGTGCTGATTCAATAATTCCTTTA
Source organism: Bacteroidota bacterium (assembly GCA_038327195.1). Taxonomy (GTDB): domain Bacteria; phylum Bacteroidota; class Bacteroidia; order B-17B0; family Aurantibacillaceae; genus UBA4416. Next base: position 174,555 of record JBBQKU010000003.1, read on the forward strand.
TGATTTAATAAATTTACTACCAAAATAAAAGCTGCAAGCACAAGTGTTATTTTCATTAAAAAAAATCCAAAGTCTTTTATTCCTTTTTCAAATGTTGTTTCAACTGAGTTTGTAGTACTTTTGGCAATACTGCCAAATATAGTATTGTCACCCGTTTGTATCACCAAGGCTTTTGCATTTCCGCTCACAATATTAGTTCCTTCCCAAAGGCTATTTATTCTTTTCGAGAGTTCTGTATCTTCGTTTAAAACACCTGTTTCTTTTCTCACAGGATATGTTTCTCCAGTTAAACTTGATTCGTTAGCATACAATTCATTGGCATCAATTAATAAACAATCAGCAGGAATCATATCACCTGCTTTTAAAATTATGACATCACCAATTACAATTTGTTTTGTAATTATTTCCAGTGCAATTCCATCGCGCAATACGGTGCTTTTTAATGAAAGCATTGATTGAAGTTTTTCAACTACTTTACTTGCACTTCTTTCTTGAAAAAAGCTAAGCATCCCAGTTGATAAAACAATAAAAAGGATGATGAATACATCTGAAGTATCTCCAAGAAAAGCCGAAAGTATAACAGCTCCAATAAGTAAGAGCATTAATGGGCTTTTAAACTGGCCAATAAAAAGTAAAAAATCTTTTTTGAAAACTGATTTACCCTTTGTATGAAAGCCTGAGTTAATTAAAATTTTATCTGCGGTTACTTGCGACAATCCTTTTTCTGAACTGTTTAATTCTTGATACCAATGGTTAGTATCAAATTTCCAAAAATTATCTGTGGCAGTCGTTTGCATAAAGTCAATTTTTTTAGTGATGAAATGCTCAACGTTTGGAACTAAATTTCAGTTTTATTTTTGAAACTTTTTTTACATAAATATTACTAACAAAGCTAAATGTTTATTGGACATTTAAAAAAATAATAATAAACATATACTTAATTCACTCACAACTTATGTTTTTTTGCAAATGCTTTTAATGTCTCAATGCTTCAACGAATCCTTCATATAAAATTTTTTACATAAAGGATTGTTTGTTTGCTTTTATAAATTTGTTTATCCGCCCTGTTTTTTTATACAATCTGTTTTTTAAGTGCCAATTTCCCAGTTATAATAACAATGATAAAAACAACCACTAAAACCAAACTTGCATTTATATTTCCTAAATTCATTCCTTCTGGTTTTGTTAAATAGTCCCCCATTGTTGCGCCAATTGGGTGTGTTAAAATAATCGCTAACCAGTATAAAAGTTCCCGTGATATTTTAGTAAAAAATACAAGTAAAATAACAAGTGTAAGTAATGCTAATAAAAGCAATGTCCCACCATCAAAACCCAAAGGTGTATCATGGGCTAATAAGTCGCCAAAAGCTGTGCCTAATGTGCTAGAAGTTAAAATTGCTAACCAATATAAAAATTCAGTCACTTTGCTAAGTCCACTTTCAATCGTATCTGTTTTTGAATACCATTTCCAAATCCCAAAAGTTAATGCTAATGCAAAAACTAAAAAAACTGTTGCATAAATGTATCCCGTTTCTTGGCTTACTCCAAAATAATTTACACATAAAGTTCTTGATAGAAAATCGGAAATAGTAGTTCCTAATGTGCTTGCCACAGTTATTACAGTCCAATATACGAGTGGTTTTTGGCTTTTTGAATATATAGAAATACTCAATACAGAAAGAAATAAAATGAGTAAGGCAATTGTTCCGCCACCATAACCTAAATTAAAAGTTTGCGAAATTAAATCGCCAGCTGTTTCTCCCATTGTATTAGCACTAACTATTAATGCCCAATAGAATAAATTTATTTTCGGTATGTGTTTCATAATATGTATTGAATTAATTTGATAGGCGATATAATCATAAATTTAATCATTTTATGTCTTTGGCGAGTACGATTTTACAAATGCTTTGTTGTTTGCCCGCATAAGTTTTAGGTGCGGTCATGCTCTACTACTATACTTAGTGTATTGTTATATTAAGTTTTGTAATTGTATCTTTTCTAACTTCAAGTTCATAGTCTATTAATGGTCCACTAGAATTAATCCCTCCATTACCATTATAAACCCAGTTGTCAAAATATCCAGGCACAGATGTTTCCAATTTATCAAAACTGTCGCCAACTTTATACTTTGCAATTGTCTTTACAAAGATTTTATCTTGAATTTCGTTAGGCATAAACCTGAAAACAAAACTTGGAAAAAGTGTTGGTAGAATCCAAAGGAAAAATATTAAAATAATTACTGGTGATAAAAATGATATAATTTTAATTGTCGGCTTTTCATTAATTAGATTTACTATTCTGTCATTAGTAATTATTGATGAGTAAGTAAAGCCGAAAATAAACCCAATTGAAATTGTTAATGGCATAAACATAAAAACAAGCTCAAAATTTTGAAAAAGTCCACCAATTAGAATTGTGTATACTATAACAGAATAAAGAGTTGTCAAAAACGGAAAAGTGTGTCGCTTTAAAAGTTTGCTTGTATGGTCAAGTTTATTAAGTGGGTAAATAATAAATATTGCCCATGCTATGTAAATAAAAACACCTGACCAAGTTAAAACTACACCGCTGTCTGTTGCCTTTCCATAAGTCAACCCTAGAAAAATTGAATAAAGAAAATTTGTCAATGACCACCCAACAGTAATTGAGAAAAACCCAAGCGTCTGATTTATGTTTTTAATTTTGTCTGTCGTCATAGCATTACGTCCAACGTTTTGGAACCTAATTTCAGTTTGGTGCTTGAAACTTCTTCTACCGAAAATATTAGTTTAAAGATACAATGTTGTATGTAATTGCAAAAAAAATAAAAAAAAGTTTCTATCGCTTTTGCAAATGCTTTGATGTCCGCCCGCATTACTGGTGATGTTAGCAGTAGTTATTTTATTTTAGTTAGCGTTCTTTCAACAACTCTGTCGCTATAGTTTGAACTTGATTTTATAAACACTTTTTCTCCTTCAACTTTTAGTATCTCTACCTTTAAAATGTCTGTCGGAAGCCCTGCATATTTAGAATCTCCTTTGATTAGTTTTTTGTTTCTCAATTCATAACGACAACTATCTGTCCAAATAACGTCATAAGTTGCAATCATTTTTAAGGTGTCATTTGTCTCAGTTTGTTTATCGATAGATCTTTCAATAACAGTTCTACCGCTCACAGGTGAAATAAGTTCAAATTTTCCTGTTCGTCCGTTTTTACAATTATTTGTCTGCGAAACAGAAATATTTGAAATAATAAGAATATTTATAATTACTAATATTGTCTTCATGTGTGTTTTCATATAATTACTGCTTACTGTTATATGCTGCCTTTATAATTTTACTTTCTTTCCGTTTTGCCACATGTATAATACACCATCGATCATTTCAGGAGTTCCGTCAGATTTAATGTCACTTAAATAAATCGTATTTACATTTGAACTACTTTTACCATCTTCATTTACTTTCCAAATTTGTATTTCTTGAAGTACTCCTTTTTTATCAAATAACTTTAAAGTGTCTGAAATTGTGCCATTGTAATAATGTCCTGTTGCCTCAACAGTACCATCTCTTCTATGTGCCGTGTAAGGTCCGTGTTTAATGTCATCTAAAAATGTCCAAGTAAACCGTTTGAAATTTGGTTTAATTTCCCATAGTTCCCAAATGCCGTTTCTGATAAACTTATTATTATCATATATCCCAACATAGTAACTTGTGCTATCTCTGGTATATAGTTTTGCTTTAAAAGTTTTTGTATCAATTTCTCGGAAATGAAATCCTGTTTCGTAAAATTCCTTTATTGTCCCAACTAATTCTCCATTTTTAAATTCAATTATTGCGTCTGGTTTACCATCTTCAAAATAATATTTAGCGAAACCATTTTTCACACTGTCTTTATAAGTTATTTCGGACATAATTTGTCCATTTGGATATTTCTCAATGATGGTCTGCGCTTCTATACTTGTAGAAATATAAAATAATAGTAAAAAAAATACCTGTCTCATATTGTGTGTTTTTGTGTTTGTTGTCAGAAGGTTGCATCTAACGTTTTTGTAGCTAAAGGAAGTGCGGTTTGAAACTTTGCCTACCGAAACGCTATTAACAAAGATAAATGTTTATTGGACTTTTGCAAAGCGAAAATAATTGACTTTCGCGAAGCGGCATTTATTGTAAATGCTTTGATGTCTGAATGGCAGGAGCAATCAGTGTGTTAGTAGTATGGTGGCGTAAACGGTTTAACTTATGTATAAATGTTCGTAATGCAATCGTACTTATTAGCACAATTTTTATATAACAATTCCGTTAATTAACAATGAAAAAGCTTTTCATTTTTTATTTCATGTCAATTATTTGCATTGAGGTTTGGTCTCAAGGTAAATTAAAAACTCAAAGTAAATTTGGATTTAAATTAGGTTCAGGAATGCAAACTATTACAGGCTGTCCCGTAAATACTAAACCAAGAATTGCTTTCATTGGAGGAATTTGGGTTCAGATAAAAATTAGTAAAAGTTGGACTATGCAGGCTGAACTAACAAACATTGGCAAAGGAACTGGGCTAGGCCTTCAGCAAAACAAGTATGGAGATTACTGGCTAAATCTATCTTACTTTGAAGTGCCAATCCTCTTCCAATATAACAAGCAAAATGGTTACTTTGAATTTGGCCCAAGTTTAGCAGCATTAATCAATACTGGAGAATATACAAATGGAGTAGCACTTCCTTACCAAGCAGACCTTTATCCCTTTAGTAGAAAAGACTTTTCTTTCAATCTAGGTACTGGTTACATATTTAATGAAAAATGGCGTGTAGGATTGCGATTGATCCACTCACTTCTTCCTATTCGAAAACAATTACCTACAACTTCTCATCCAGTTTACAATAGAGGTATTATCCTTGCTCTTAGCCGTCAAATAAACTTAAAATCCTCAAGAACCAAACAATCGGAAGACATATAGTAAAATGGTCAGTAAGGTTTTTTTCTACGCTTTGAAACGGTTTGATTTGAAACTATGTCTATTAGCACGCTAATAATATAGCTAAATGTTTATTGGACATTTGCAAAGCAAAATAAATGTCTTTCCCGAAGGGACTGCTTTTGCAAATGCTTTGTTGTCCGCACGCATTAGGCAAAGGTGCTGTTTTAGGTTGCAAGCGCCACATAGTTTGATTCTAATGGTTGTCGATTACACAACCATTGTTGTCAAAGTTAGTGCAGTCAAAAACACGTGTAACAACTTCTTCTCCAGTTTCTAAGAATTTAACTTCGTCATAAGTATTGCAAATTGATTTCAATTTGTGTTTGTCATTGTATTCCCAAATGATTTCGCATACCATTGTTTCGTCAGAGTAATACGCTCGTTTTACAAATTCAACTTTAGTAAAAGGATTATGAAATTTAAATAAAAGATTGTTTTCAAAATTTGTTATCTCATATATCAAGCTGTCTTTATGATAAGTTTTAATATATTCAATGTTTTTTGGTTTTATTTTTAATGGGTTAGCATTATAGTCTTTTTTGTAATAGGCATACCATATTTTTTGTTCTTTAATTAAATTACCAGTTTGATTAAAATGTCTTGAGATAATTTTATGGTTAACAGTGTCAAAAAGTATGTCCGTCGCTAAGCGTTTATTATTAATGTCGTAATATATTTTACAGCTTTTTTGATAAGTTAAATTTATTGGGTAATATAATGTGTCTTTGGGGACAGATGATACATAGCCATATATATCGTCAAAGTAATGGTGATTGATGTTTCTAACCTTTTTGTTGTCAGTTGTTATAAGTGTTGATTGACAAAACAATTTAGAGAAGGTAAGTCCAAATATTATTAGTAAAATATATTTCATTGAGGTCAAATTTTTGTCTTGAGTTTCGGTCTGCGCTTGTTACCTATAACGTTTTGGAGCTAAAAGAAGTGCGGTTTTGAAACCGAAATATTTTCTACCGACACAATATTAATTAGTTGCCGAAATACTGTACTCTTTTTTGCCCACATAAAAATAACAAACTTTCGAAAAGCGACAAATTGTAGGCAAAAAACTTATACTTCCGCCCGCATTTTTTTTAGCATGTATGTAAAAGCAGTAGTTTTGTATCACTCATCACTGCAGTCCAAATAAATGGCTGCCAAAAAAAAATGTAATATTATGAAAACAAACACTACCGCTTTGATACCAAAGTTATATATTGGTATTGATGTACACAAAAAAAGTTGGACTTATCATTACCAAACAGATTTATTTGATGGCAAGACCATTACACAACCTGCAAACCCAAAAATATTAGTTGATTGGGTTCAAAAAAATTATCCTACCCATGAAGTAACTTGCGCTTATGAAGCTGGCTTTAGTGGCTATTCAGCTGCGCGCTTATTTCAGAAACAGAAGTGGAATGTATTAGTGTTAAATGCGGCTGATATTCCAAGGCCTCAAAAACAAAGTATAGTAAAAACTGATAAAATAGATTGCAGAAATATTTGTAAACAATTAAAAAACGACGCACTCACATCTATAACAATTCCAGAAGAACAAAGAGAAAGTTTTAGGGCTCTATTTAGAGAACGCAATAATTTTGTTATGGGTTTACGACACATTAAACTTCAAATTAAAAGTTACTTAATGTATTGCGGTATAACCATACCCGAGGAGTTTGATAATGCCAGTTGGAGTAAAAATTTTATAGAGTGGATTAAAAATCAAAGTCAAGCATTTGAAACAGGAACATTAAAAACTTCTTTTTTATTGAAGCGCTATGAATTTATGTATCAAGAAACATTAATGATATCAAATCAAATTCGATTATACGCCAGAAAACATTATAAAAAGGATTATTATTTATTAATGAGTGTGCCAGGAATTGGGGGAATAACAGCATCAGCAATACTAGCAGAACTAGGAGATTTAAGGAAATACAATCGTTTTGATGATTTAGCCAGTAGTGTTGGTTTTGTGCCAGGTATATATTCTAGCGGCGATACAACCATAGTAAAAGGAATAACACCAAGAGCAAAAAGTTTATTACGGAGCTATATCATAGAAGCCAGTTGGCAAGCAGTAAGATTTGATCCTGTATTGCAGGAATATTATCGCAGTCATTATGGAAAGCAAGCAAACAAAATAATAGTAAAAGTTGCACGTAAATTATTAAGTAGAATTCATGCGGTTATAAAAACAGAAACACCTTATCAAATAGGCGTTATAAAATAAAAATAGTGTAAATCAATTTTACTTTTTAGCACAAGAAATTAAGAACGACTGTGAAACAGCACCGGTAGCAGCAATGACTACACCTGTTAGGAGACAGCGTTTATTTTCTTATTGAATAATGTATGCTGGTAGCTTATCATTAGGATAGGACTACAAATAGGAGTGAGAGCAAAAAGAATAAATTGAAATTAAATGTTGTTGGAAATTCTGTGTTCAAGAATTTCCTCTTTAAAACAGAGAGAAACGCTCAAGCCTTCGCTTATCCGAATTTCTCTCTATTTTCAAGAGGTGTGGCGTTGCTTCAAAATTTTGTTGAAAACTTTCGCTGCTTTACATAGGAGGTGCTGTTATAAGATGGCACGGCCACATAGTTTAAAATATTTTTTCAACTTCTTTAATGGCGTCTACGAGTAAGATGTCAAGTCCTTTTTTTGCAAGAATATCTGTCACCTTGCTTTTGATTTTTTTGATTAATTCTTTATCGTCAGGTTTTGCATTAGTTTCAGCGAGTTCCATGAAGTCGTCGTAAATTATTTGTTGTCCATCTTTTAAAGTCTGTTGACCTTCTGTCAATCCATTAAGTTTGTCAAGTAACAAATTTAGTTTTTCGTGAATGTTATTTTGTTGCGCAGTTTCTCTGTGTTTATTGGCTTCAATTATTTTGTCGAAGACATTTTTGTAATCGGGGACGTAGTCCCAAACTCTGTATTTATAATCTGCCTCAAAAGAAATATGAGTATTGTCGTCGAAATGTAATTTTATTCTACTGAAACTATCGTATTGTGTCACTGTCACATTGTTTAGCTTATCGAGTTTCTTTTTGTGGTTGATATGCTTAATCTTTTTTCCCGAACACAAGTCCATACTGAATATGTGATAAACCAACTCAGTATTTTCAACTCTAAAAACCAATAGGTTGAAAACATTAAAATGAATATGTTTATTTTGTTCGGGAATTCTTTCAATTACGCTGATGTCTTGATTTGACCATCCATTTACTGAGTCATCAATATAGTTTACACCATAACCCCAATAGTCATTGCCAAAAATTTTATACTGGAAGTCAAGAGTTTTAATTTCAGATTTGAAGTTTGCGCCAATAATTAACATCTGTTGAACAAGGCTGCCAGTTCCATTAGCTAATGCCATAGCATAGGCTTGGTATCGTTTCCATAGTGACTCGAAGAATTCGTCTTGGGTTATTTGTCTGGGATGCATTGGGTCTGTATTATGAATGTTTAGTTTTCGAGATTCGTCGCCGTGCTTGCTTATAACTTATCGCTAAGCGCAATAAATATACAAAACATTCGCCAATCTTGCACCCCTTTGTTCCCCAACTCGTCCTCGTTTAGCGGAGCGTAACGAGGACGTTATAAAAGGACGTTTGTAACGCCCAAAACTATTTTTAATAATATTACCAATGATAAATATAAACTTTTACTTTATGCGTTACAAACGCATTTTTAAAGCATCCTCGTTTCCGCAAACGCTCAAACGAGGACGAGGTGGGGGTACTGTTATGGCCCGTAGCTTTTTCTTGCCATTTAGTTTAAACACAGCTTTCGTTTCTGCAAGGTAACTATTACGACGATACATTTATATTTACTTTTCTACAAACAATTGATAACAGTAGTTATTTTGCAGTTCGTTTTCTACACATAGGTCGATACGTTTTGCATATAACTAGCGTTGAAAAGCTACTGATTTTCCAAGTCAAATATTTGTCCGACGTGAAAGTCTAATAAAAAGAAAAGAGATACAATTAATCCTAAGATTATAGCAATGATTAAAATCTTACGTCTTGTTTTTCTATCCATATTGTCTACGGTTAATTTGTCGGTTCTTGTCTAGCTATGAGCCATAACGTTTTGGAGCTATTGGCAGAAAGGTTTGAAACACTGTCTACCGAAATGTTTAAATAAAGATAACTGTTTAATAGACATTTGCAAAGCAAAATAAACTTCTTTCCCGAAGGGGCTTTGTTTGCAAATGCTTTGGTGTCCGCCCTTTTTGCCAATAGGTGCTGTTACCGGATGCCCTTTTTGTTTAGCTATTGCTGATTTGTCTTTTGTTTATTACCCGTGAAACCAATTATTGAGAATCCAAGTCCGAAGTAAT